>JAGQWZ010000259.1 GCA_020436835.1 Saprospiraceae bacterium
CGAAGTCAGGAAGAATACACGCAAAAAATACGCTATAGCCTGGAGGAAATAGAAAAAATGACAAATACGCTGGAGCAGCTTCTGCTCATAGCCCGTCTGGAATCAAAATCATCAAAAAACAAAGATGCCCTTATCTCTATCGCCAGTACCATTGATGAATCAGTGTCCAGATATCGAGAGCAGATCACGTCTAAAAATCTCGAAATAAATATAGAGACTACCAGATCTGAAGAATTATTAGTACCACAATATTACAGTAAGATAATCATTGACAATCTGTTAAGTAACGCCATCAAATATTCCCACCGGAATTCAAAGATACGTTTCACAGCGGGCACTAAAGATGGCAGAATCAGCTGTTCAATCGAAGACGAAGGTATTGGTATGAAGGAAGATGATCTAAGCAGGGTCTATGACAATTTCTTTAGATCCGATACATTTAATCACAAAAATATCTCCGGAAATGGACTGGGCTTATCCATTGTCAAAAAATGTGTGGAGGCAATAGGGGGTGATATAAAAATTGTAAGCAGCCTCGGACTGGGAACATCGGTGACGATCATATTTTAAAAGACAGAAAATAAATTATTTAAAAACGGGCAAATTAGAGAAGCGCTTGGAATATGAAAAATGACATAGATGATTATTTGGCGGTTCACTACATTCATAAGAGTAACTGGCTAAGAGCAGCTGTTTTAGGTGCCAACGATGGGATTTTATCTACGGCAAGTCTTGCCATTGGCGTAGCGGCAGCAAGTGATTCCAGAGAGGCAATTGTACTGGCCACTGTAGCAGGACTGGTAGCGGGAGCACTATCCATGGCGGCCGGTGAATATGTCTCCGTAAGTTCCCAAACGGACGTTGAAAAGGCAGATATCGAGCGCGAGAAAAAAGAATTACAGGAAATTCCTGAATTGGAATTGCAGCGTCTTTCTGAAATATATCAGCAAAGGGGATTGAAGAAAGAAACTGCATTACTGGTGGCAAGGGAACTTACCGAATACGATGCATTGGGAGCCCACATCAGAGATGAATTGGGAATCAATGAGATTAGCAAAGCAAAACCATTTCAGGCTGCATGGGCATCGGGAGCTGCATTCAGCGCCGGTGGCTTGCTTCCCCTCTTGGTTACCTTTTTTTTCCCCTTTGCGCATCTGGTATATTATCTGTATGCTGCTGCCATCCTATTTCTCATTTTATTGGGAGTGATTGCGGCTAAGACGGGTGGTTCAAGTGTTTCAAAAGCCATTATCCGGATTACTTTTTGGGGAACCATTGCCATGGGATTAACCGCTTTGGTGGGGCATCTGTTTGGTGTAACCCTGGCTTAGCAAAGGGATCTTAAGCCAATTTTAAGAATAAATTGAGAAAAGCCTTAGGAGACCACCTCTACCTTTGAAGGGTCATTAAAAAATGAATTACTTCAATGTTAGAGAAGATCATTCAATATAGCATTCACCATAAGCTAATTATCCTTCTTTTTTCATCCGGAATTATCGGATTCGGTATCTATGCCCTTTTAGAAATACCAATTGGTGCAGTTCCTGATGTTACTAATAATCAAGTACAAATTATTACGACCTCCCGGAATCTGGCAACGGAAGATGTAGAAAAATTTCTTACTTATCCAGTGGAATTGGAAATGGCTAATCTTCCTGATGTTAAGGAGATTCGTTCCATATCAAAATTTGGTCTATCCGTCGTAACCGTAGTCTTCAAAGACCAGATAGGAACCTATATTCCAAGACAATTAATAGCGGAAAAAATAAAAAGTGCCGAAGAAAAAATACCCAGAGGGTTCGGGCAGCCATTTATGGGTCCGATCACAACGGGTCTTGGCGAAATATACCAGTATGTCATTGAAGTAGATTCATTGCACCGCAAAGAGTACACACTGTCCGATCTGAGAACGATCCAGGACTGGGTGATAAAGCGGCAATTGTCAGGCATTGCAGGCGTTGTGGAAGTGAATACGTGGGGTGGTTATCTCAAACAATATGAAGTAGCCCTAAATCCGGAAAAAGTCAGAGGTCTTGATCTATCCACAAGCCAAATTTTCTCAGCATTAGAAAAAAACAACAGCGTTGCCGGAGGTGGATATATCGAAAAAACCAATCAGACTTATTTTATTCGTGGCGAAGGTCTGGTGGGCTCTCTGGAAGATATCGAAAATATCGTCATAGAAAACAGGGCCGGAATCCCGGTTTTCATAAAAGATATTGCCACAGTTGGTTACGGGCACGCTACTCGATTTGGAGCCATCTCCGGAAATGGCGAAGGGGAAAAGGTATTGGGACAGGTAATGATGCTGAAAGGAGCAAATTCCAAGGCAGTAATAGAAGCTGTCAAGGAGCGGGTTGATGAAATTTCCTCTTCCCTGCCACCCGGAATTCGTATTAATCCTTTTTTAGAAAGAAGCGAGCTGATTCAAAAGACCACTACTACTATCGCAGAAAATCTTATTCTGGGGTGCCTGATTGTCATTTTTGTGGTGGTCTTATTACTCGGGAATATTCGTTCCGGTCTCGTCGTTGCTTCCGTGATTCCACTCTGTCTGCTATTTGCCTTATCACTTATGTACATTTTTGGAGTTGACGCTAATTTGATGAGCCTTGGTGCGATCGACTTTGGAATAATCATAGATGGGGCAGTAATTATCGTCGAATATATTGCTTTCAAAATTTCGGAAGAGCGATCTAAATTATTCTCATTACCCAAGCATGAGCATCAAAACTTCATCGATAATATAACCCACCGGGGCGCCAGTAAAATGATGCACTCAGCCGTATTTGGACAATTGATAATTATTATTGTGTTTATTCCCATTCTTTCCCTGGTAGGAGTGGAAGGTAAAATGTTCCGTCCAATGGCATTGGTTTTTTGTTTTGCTCTGATCGGAGCAATGATTCTGTGCTTCACTTATGTTCCGGTCATGGCTTCCCTGTTTATCAAACCATTAGATCCGAATAGAAGAACCATTTCTAAACGAATCATCAATTTTCTGGAAAATCAATATCGACCCACAATCAATTGGGCCTTACACCACAAATCATTCATCATTACGTCTGCCGTTCTTCTGTTGGGTATGGTTGCTTTTTTATTTACTCGCATGGGAGGCGAATTTGTACCTACCCTTGATGAAGGAGACTTTGTCATACAACCCGTTCTTAAAACAGGTACAACTTTAAGTAAAACAGTCGAAGCTACGACCCGGATCGAAAGAATTCTGAAAAGATTTCCCGAAGTAGAACAGGTAGTGAGTCGTATAGGCGCTGCCGAAGTACCGACCGACCCAATGTCGATGGAAGAAAGCGATGTGATCATTAAATTAAAACCAAAAGCAGAGTGGGTATCGGCTGAGAGTAAAGATGCACTCGCGGATAAATTTAAGCAGGAACTTTCGGAAATACCAGGACTGGATTTTGAGTTTACCCAGCCCATAGAAATGAGATTTAATGAATTAATCACGGGAGTACGTGCTGACCTGGCAATTAAGATTTTTGGTGAAGACCTCGACATTCTTTATAAAAAAGCACTCGAAATCGAAAGTGTGATCCGTCGCATTGATGGAGCGGCAGATATTTCGGTTGAGAAAGTGGCCGGTTTACCCCAAATGTCCGTAAAATATGACCGGCGAAAGATAGCGAAATATGGCTTGAACATTGATGAATTAAACAATATCATTACCATGGGCTTTGCCGGAAGTCCGGCGGGAACTGTTTTTGAAGGAGAAAAACAATTTGATCTGGTGGTCAGATTTGATGAAGAACACCACCGGGATATTCAGGACCTCGAGACCGCCACCATTCGCGTACCAAATGGTCGTCAATTGCCTCTCAGTGAATTTGCTTCCATTTCCTATACTAAAGGACCGGCTAAAATTTCCCGGGACAATACCAAGAGAAGAATTGTAGTGGGAGTCAATGTGAGAAATCGGGATCTCGAATCAGTAGTAAATGATGTACAGGAAATCATCCAGCGTAAAATCAAATTACCTAAAGGATATATCATCGAGTACGGAGGTCAGTTTGAAAACCTGAGAACGGCCAAGGCACGACTTATGATCGCAGTCCCGATTGCACTCCTGCTCATTTTTATTTTACTCTATTTCGCTTTTGGATCGGTTAAAGAGGCTTTGATAATTTATAGTGCCATTCCCATGTCTGCCATCGGAGGGGTGCTCCTCCTTTATTTACGCGGTATGCCATTTAGTATATCTGCCGGAGTGGGTTTCATAGCATTATTCGGAATAGCCGTACTCAATGGAATTGTGCTGATCGAAGAGTTTAAGGAACTTAAGTCTCATGGAGTCACAGACATTAATGAACGTATTTTAAAAGGCACAAATAATCGCTTAAGACCGGTGCTGTTGACCGCAGCGGCAGCCGCCCTGGGCTTTTTGCCAATGGCAATATCTACTTCTGCCGGAGCTGAAGTACAAAGGCCGTTGGCCACTGTGGTCGTAGGTGGTCTGGTCTCTGCCACCGCCCTTACGTTGATCGTCCTTCCCATTCTCTATGCACTCTTCGATAGAAGAGGACACCTACCTAAGTTTAAAGTAGGGAAAGCCGGAATCTTCATAGTACCATTCCTCACAGTCTTCATACCCGGGAAAGCTCAAAATGCAAATATTTCAATAGAACAGGCCATTGACCTTGCTATAAAAAATAATTATGCTTTGCAGGCTTCGGAACAACGAATCAATCTAAATGCCCAGCTGCAGAAAGGAACATTTGATATTCCTAAAACCGAAATTTATTTCCATCGCGATCAAAATAATATCGCACCCAATAATCGGCCTTTAAACGTATGGGGAATCAACCAGTCCACAAAATTTCCCTCTGTGTACTCCGCACAAAAAAAAGTACAGGAAAGAAAAACGAAGGTAGTTACCGATCAACATGCCTTAGACAAACGACAACTGAAAAAAGAGGTCTCCAAATCCTACTATGAAATTATCTACTGGCAGCAAATGTTTGACAACTACCACTATTTGGACAGTTTATATACCGCATTTGATTATGCTGCCAACCGGAGATATGAACAGGGAGAATCCAATCAATTAGAGAAAATTACGGCAGAAACCAAACGGAAAGAAGTCTCACTAGAACTTAGATTGATCGAGGAACGGATCCGGGAATCCATTTTAAATCTAAACCGCTGGATCCAATCGGAAAGCACATTCACGGTAAATACTGAGCCGCTGCCTAAAATCCAATTCGTAGCGCTTGACACGTTGTCTCATCCATCCATGACATATTACCAGGATGCGTTAAGTCTTTCCACAGCCGAACTGGACCTGGAAAAAAAGAGGCTATTGCCAGACCTGAATGCATCCGTATTTCTTGGATACAACAATGGAGACCATGATCCAACTTATCCGGGTTTTCAACTCGGCATAGCCGTGCCTGTATGGGCTGGAAATCAGAAAGCAAAAATTGAAGCCTCTAAAACAGGGATTGATATTTTGAAAAAGGAATTTATCAATTTTAAAATTGAACTTATTTCCAGATATAGACAACTGCAAGCAAATCTAGCCGGGCTGGAAGCACAATTGCTCTATTACGAATCCACCGGTAAAGAATTGTCGAACCAAACGCTAATTCATGCTGACCGGGCCTTCAAAAGTGGCGAAATTGACTTTCTGGAATACTTTCAACTTCTTGAAAATGCAAAGAATATAGAGGTGAACTACCTGAATGCACTGATCGAATATGACCTGATCGTCCTGGACATAAACTTTCTAATGAATTAACTATGAACCGAAAAAATTTAAACGCAGCGCAAAAAGTGAATCTGCATTTCCTCTTTATACCACTGTTACTCTCGCTCCTATCCTGCTCATCCAAAAATAAAACAATGGGTATGGAGGAACTGAGTATACCCGTTACGGCAGATGACCGATTGGTTGATCTCAGCGAGTATCAATTCGCAGCATCAGAGATGATGTTAGGCAAGATAGAGCTGAACGCTTTCCAGGATATCGTAAAAGCAAATGGAGTTATTGACCTGCCCCCGGAAAGTCAAGCAGCCGTCAGTTCCTATTTCGGTGGCACGGTCAGCCAAATCAAACTGCTACGGGGTAGTGAAGTTAAAAAAGGTCAGGTCCTATTCACCCTTGAAAATCCCGAGTATATCCAGATGCAACAGGATTATCTCGAAGCAAAAGGTCAATTGGAGTATTTACAATCAGATTACGAAAGACAATCAAATCTTATTCAGGATAATATTACTTCACAAAAAAACTACTTGAAAGCTAAGTCAGATTTTACCGTGAACAAGATCAAGGTGCAATCCCTGGCAAAGAAATTAAAAATGATGGGGATCACACCGGATGGACTTACTTTGGACTCCATACGGTCAACCATTGATATCCGCTCACCAATAAGTGGATTCGTTTCTGAAGTAAATATTACTCTTGGAACCTATTTAAGACCTTCCGAAATTGCTGTAAAAGTCGTTAATACAGATCATTTACACCTCGAACTAAACATTTTTGAAAAAGATCTGCAAAAAGTAAAAGTCGGACAGCCCATACACTTCAAATTACAACAAGATGAGGACAAGGAATATCGCGCATCGGTCCATTTGTTGAACAAATCAATCGACCTCGAAGATAGAACGATTGGAATTCATGGACATTTTACAGACAGAGAAGCTTCCGGTCAATTTTCACCAGGCATGTATGTTGAAGCCGAAATTGAGACTTCGTCTGAGATGAAACCTTCCCTACCGGAAGAGGCGGTGGTGGATATTGACGGAAAATATTTCGTTTTGGTTTTTTCCAATATCTCCCATGGTGACTATTCATTCGAAGAAAAACTTGTACAAATTGGTGCAACCCATAATGGGTACGTTGAAATTTTAAATAGCGAAGAATTTGATCAAAACAGTCAATTTTTAGTAAAAGGTGCTTTTAATCTTATAAAAG
>JAGQWZ010000260.1 GCA_020436835.1 Saprospiraceae bacterium
CTATTGAATACCAGGAAACCAAATTCCACCTGCACCATAGCCTGACTTTTCGTACCTTTGCCGACGCTAAATTTTAAACAACTCTTTACAATGAATTCAACCACAGAAAAGTTAGCCTATAAAGTAAAAGACATTACTCTTGCCTCCTGGGGCCGGAAAGAGATCGAACTGGCCGAAGCCGAAATGCCCGGCTTAATGTCCATCCGTGAGCAATACGGTAAAAGCAAACCTCTGGCCGGAGCCCGCATTGCCGGCTGTCTGCATATGACCATTCAAACGGCAGTACTAATTGAGACCCTGATCGAATTAGGCGCCGAGGTGAGTTGGTCTTCCTGCAATATATTTTCCACTCAGGACCACGCTGCTGCGGCTATCGCGGAAGCAGGAATTCCGGTTTTCGCCTGGAAAGGTATGAATGAAGAGGAATTTGATTGGTGTATTGAACAGACCCTACATGCGTTCGAAGATGGTAAACCACTTAATATGATCCTGGATGACGGAGGAGACCTGACCAATATGGTGTTGGACCGATTTCCCGAGTTGGTTCCTGCCATCAAAGGACTCAGTGAAGAAACCACGACGGGCGTACATCGCTTATATGACCGGGTAAAAAAAGGCACTCTGCCAATGCCTGCCATCAACGTCAATGACTCGGTAACCAAATCGAAATTTGACAATAAATATGGTTGTAAGGAATCTTGCGTAGATGCGATCCGTCGGGCTACAGACATCATGATGGCCGGAAAAGTTGCGGTTGTGGCTGGCTATGGTGATGTTGGTAAAGGATCCGCTGCCTCGTTGCGTGGAGCCGGCTGCCGGGTGATCGTGACGGAAATCGATCCGATTTGTGCTTTACAGGCAGCGATGGATGGATTTGAAGTGAAGAAAATGGTCGATGCGGTGAAAGAGGCTAATATCATCGTTACGGCCACCGGAAATAAGGACGTGGTTAAATCAGAACACTTTAAAGAAATGAAGGATAAAACCATCGTTTGTAACATTGGTCATTTCGATAACGAGATAGATGTAGCCTGGTTGAATAAGAACGCCACCAAATCAGAAATTAAACCGCAGGTTGATAAATACACCCTTAATGATAAGGATGTTATTCTGCTGGCCGAAGGTCGTCTGGTCAATCTGGGTTGTGCTACCGGCCATCCGTCGTTTGTGATGTCAAATTCCTTCACCAATCAGGTATTGGCGCAACTGGAATTATGGCAAAATTCCGATCAGTATGAAAACAAGGTTTATACCTTGCCAAAACATTTGGATGAGGAGGTGGCAAGACTACATCTGGCCAAGATCGGGGTGGAACTGGAAGAATTATCTGCGGAACAGGCAGAATATATTGGGGTAAATGCGGAAGGTCCATTTAAGCCCGATTATTACCGCTATTAGAATATCTGCTTCATCTAATTGAAAAAAAGTAAAGTGCCACAAAACAGTTGAATTTTGTGGCATTTTTATTTTAAGATCAGATTGAGATTGCCCCAGGAATTCTTTTCAGTCCTGAGTAGTTTTAAATCTAAAAGGATTCAAATGATGATCCTACTCTTTTGTACTATTCTTTTCAAATCACTTGTACCGATCAGTGCCGATGCGGTGAAACACGATTTTCATCTCAGCAAATCGGAAATATTTTATAACCGGTCCAACCAAAGCCTGGAAGTCAGTCTGCATTTATTCATCGACGACCTGGAAGTCGCAATGCAAAATGCCGGAATGAACAACCCCTATATTTCGACGGCCAAAGAACTGGACACTGCAGATAGCCTGATCAGTGTATACCTGGATCAACATTTTTCCATTTTGGTCGACGGACAACGGGTGGAATTCAATTTCCTGGGTAAAGAAGATAGTAACGATTTGATCGCAATCTGGTGTTATTTGGAAGGGGAAAATGTGATCAATCCAAAAAGGGTTACTTTACAGAATAACCTTTTAACAGAAATCTTTGCTGATCAAAAAAATATTGTGGCTTTTAAATCCGATACTAAACAAGAATTCTTGCTTTTCGACTTGAAAAAACAAGAAGCAACTATTGATCTGTAACTTTTGTTTACATGGTATGAACTGGCTGCGAAAAATCTATATTTTGCCCATTAAATTTTATCAATGGGCTATTTCTCCATTGTTGCCTTCAGCCTGCAGATTTACACCCACCTGTTCGCATTATACGGTGGAAGCCATTGAAGAGTGGGGAATCTTCAAGGGTACCTGGCTTGGACTTAAACGGATTTTCCGCTGCCATCCCTGGGGTGGACATGGCTATGATCCAGTGCCTAAAAATCCGAAGCATATAAAGAGTCCGTGACCGCATTACTGGTTGTTTTCTCTACCGCTATGAACACTGCATCGGCAAAGAGCGAACTGTTCTAAAGATTAGATAGTCCTACTTAAGATCATTACTTTTTGTTGAGCTGGTGACACCGGTTTCAACAACGAATTCTTTTTAATTACCACGTACTACATTAACTACATTGAATGGCACTTCTCGGAAGCATCATCAAGGGCATTATTACGGTGGCAGATTCCTTTACTACCAACCAGGCACATGCAGAAGCGCAGAGGGAGGTATTGAGAGACCTCCTGCAAAGGGCAGTGGGTACCCATTTTGGCCAGCACTATCAGTTCGCCAAAATCCTGCGATCAGAACAGCCTGAGCGGGCATTCTCGCGCCATGTCCCTTATTTTGATTATGAAAAAATACACACTGAATGGTGGAGGAAAATTCATGAGGGGGAGCAAGGGGTTACCTGGCCTGGTTCCCCTTCCTATTTTGCGCTTAGTTCAGGTACTACCGGACAAGAAAGCAAACGAATACCCATTACGGATGATATGATCGCATCGATCAGGAATGCTGGTATCCGTCAGGTGTTAGCCCTGAAGAACTTCGACTTACCAGCTGATTTCTTTGAAAAAGAGATCCTAATGCTGGGAAGCTCGACCGATCTGGACCGGAGGGAGGATGAAAAGCTGGAAGGTGAAATCAGTGGTATCAGTGCCGGAAATATTCCTTTCTGGTTTAGGAGTTATTATAAACCGGGAGAGGAAATTGCCAGGATAGACAGCTGGGATCAACGGGTAAACCGAATAGCCAGAGAGGCGAAAAATTGGGATATCGGGGCCATTAGTGGCATTCCTTCCTGGGTCGAGCTGATGCTACAGAAAGTGATTCGTCACCATAACCTAAATCATATCCATGAAATCTGGCCTAATCTTCAGGTATTCACCTCAGGCGGCATCGCTTTCGGACCCTATCAAAAAAGTTTCCTGGGCCTGATGGGAAAACCCATTACAGTAATTGACACCTATCTTGCTTCGGAAGGATATCTTGCCACCCAGGTACGTCCGGAGACTGATGCCATGCAATTAATCACTGACAATGGCATCTACTTTGAATTCGTGCCCTTCAATCCAGAATATATCAGATCAGACGGTTCTCTGAAATCTGAATCACCTTCCCTTACCATCACTGAGGTCGAAGAGGACAAAGAATATATACTGATAATCAGTACGGTCACCGGGGCATGGCGGTATTTGATCGGAGATACCGTAAAATTCACTGATGTGGATCGGGCTGAAATTAAAATAACCGGCCGTACGAAGTTTTTTCTGAATACCGTTGGTTCTCAATTATCCGTAAATAAATTGGATGATGCCGTCCAACATCTTTCTACCGTGTATCAAACCGAAATGAATGAATATACAATCTGTGCCAAACGCTATGAAGACGGTGAATTCTATCATTTCTGGTATATAGGAACTGACATAGCAGAAAGAGAAGAAGATCTGGCTGATACCCTCGACCAATTTCTGAAGAAGGCTAATAAAAACTATGCGGTTGCCAGGAGCAAAGCACTGAAAGGAATTAAGCTTAATTTAATTGATCCTTCCATATTCCAGGCCTGGAATGAATTCAACAAGAAAAAAGGAGGTCAGGTCAAAATGGAAAAGGTGATGCCTCCAGAACATTTTAAGCGGTGGGAAGATTTTGTCAGGAACTATGTAACTAATTAACTACTACATTCAAATCGAGCGTGTTAATTTTCAGTCCACTAGCTCAGGTCCTGATCTTCCATCACCAGTTGTTCGATTTCATTAGGAGAAAGATAAAATCTCTGGATATGATTTTTATATCGCTCCGAAATATCGGCATGATTCAAAATGAAATTCTTCGTCGTCAAGATGTACTCTACCATGCCATGCTTTATCGCAAAGTGATCAGCCCGTTGCTCCGCTGCCTTTACGTACCCTTCGGATAGTAAATATTTAATACCAAACAATATTAATTTCCAATTACTCAATGTTTCATAATCCATGATATGTCCAAGCTCATGTCCAAACCATCCGATTAAGACATCTGGCGGCAAGTCTTTTGTGGAAAACGCTTCCTTTGAAATTTTAGATTTTTCACTAATCCAGATGATATATTTTCTTTGCGACTTTCTTTTGAAAAAACTTGACCACCCGGGTTGGGCCAGCATTGTCGATTTCCTGATGTTTTTTCGGAACTTAAATTCTATCGGAACATTTTCCAACTCCGGATAAAAAGCAAGAGCCGTCCTGACTTCCCTGGCAACTGACTTGGGGATTTGAATATCCATTAAAGAAAAGTAATTATTCTTTACATTTAACCAATGGAAGACAATAGCGATCGCTAGGGCCATCTCCATCAGCCGGTATGAAATGCACTGCGTGCATGTAAGCTATCTATTCCTTATTTAATAGGGTAACCGATACCTGGAATGCTTTGTTCGATTGAAATATCGACATACTATTTTGCCAGAACCCGCAATTCAAAAAAATGGTGGCGTCACACCTGATTTAATTGACCATCGCCGAAAGCTATAAAATCGGGATTGAGCAGAGACTCTTTATTGTATTTCAACGGTTTGCCAGATGCAAATTCTATAATCTCACCACCAGCTTCGTTCAACAAGATGTGCGCTGCGGCTGTATCCCATTCCATGGTTGGACCAATTCGCGGATAGATATCGCCTTCCCCCTCTGCCATTACCGTGAATTTCAGGGCAGATCCTTGCGGGACCAACACTGCCGCATCCAGCTGATCTACGTAATCTTGCGTGGCCTCACTTAGGTGAGAACGCGAACAAAGCACGCGAAGTCCGGCTTGATTTATATCGAATGATGCACATTTTAGACGTAATTCAGGATCGACATCCAATCGCCAGGCACCCTCACCGAGGGCGGCAAAATAACAGGCACCCGATACCGGTACATAGATAAGCCCCACCACCGGTTGTCCAGACTTAACCAATGCAATGTTGACTGTAAATTCATCATTGCGCTTAATGAATTCCTTTGTACCATCCAGGGGATCGACCAGCCAACAATATTCGAATTGTTTTCGGATTTCGTAATCTTGCTTCTTGCTTTCTTCAGAGATAATAGGATATTTTTCCGGAAGTGCCTTGAGCCCATCAATTATGATGTCGTTTGCAGCCTTATCTGCCGCAGTCAACGGTGACTTGTCAGATTTATAGTCCACGTTAAACAGGGAGGGATCCTCATAAATTTTCAATATGGCTACTCCGGCAAGGCGGGCAATTTTGTACAGTGGGTCTTTAAAGCGACTAAGTCTTGTCATCAATATGAGTTCACGGTTATTCAAATCTTATAACTTTGCAAAAGTAGACAAAACAAACAGATGACAAAGATTTTAGTGACCGGAGGAGCTGGCTATATTGGCAGTCACACGATCATAGATCTGATCGATGTTGGATATGAAGTGGTAAGTGTAGACAATTTTATCAATAGCAATGCGCAGACCTATGAACGAATTCATCAGGTATCCAATAGTGAATTCCAGACGTACGACATCGATCTTTGTGTCCATGAAGATTTAGAAAGGGCTTTTGCAGAAAATGATTTTGCTGCAGTCATTCATTTTGCTGCACTTAAAAGTGTCGGCGACTCTGTGAACGATCCCTTACAGTATTACCAGAATAATCTTGTGGGTCTGATTAATTTATTGCAACTTCAAAAAAAATACAAGGTAAAGAATCTTATTTTTTCCAGCTCCTGTTCTGTTTATGGAAATGCAGAAGAATTGCCGGTGACAGAGCATACCCCATTGAAAGAAGCAGAGTCTCCCTATGCCCGGACAAAGCAGATTTGTGAAGAGATTATATTCGATTTTTTAAAGACAGATCCTGACTTCCGGGCAATTGTGCTTCGTTATTTTAATCCTGCAGGTGCCCATAGCAGTAATCTCATAGGTGAATCCCCGCATAACATCGCCAACAATCTTGTACCTATAATTACGGAAACTGCCATCGGCAAACGCAATAAGCTCGCTGTTTTTGGATCAGATTATCCTACCCGGGACGGGACCTGCATAAGAGACTTCATCCATATCATGGATCTAGCTGCCGCTCATACCAAATCAGTGGATTTCCTCCTAAAGGAAAAACCTTCAGATCAGGGTATCGTCATTAATCTGGGGTCAGGCACGGGTAGTACGGTCCTCGAAGTGATTCACTCTTTTGAAAAGGTAAGCGGCCAAAAACTCAATTATGAAATGGCAGACCGTCGACCTGGCGATGTTATTGCTGTTTATGCCGATTATAGGAAAGCGAAAAAACTACTAGGTTGGACCCCTGCCAGAAATCTTGATGAAATAATGCATAGCGCCTGGCAATGGGAATTAAAAAGAAGCCATTAGTAATTTACTTTAAATTACTTTATTGGATCTTTTCAAGAATAAATTCAATAGATTTTGCGCTGTCACGCTGGTTACCAAATTGCAAAAAGACGCTGGCTCCACTCATCCATTCGACCTCCATCAAAACCGGTTCTATCAATTTATACACGTTCTCTGCATTATTTGCATAAATGAATAGTGATCCGTCCGAATCATCCATTGCAATTTCATGTCCATCATAAAACCCATCCCCCGATTGATCCAGGATATAGGAAAGGCGATCACCCAATTGATGTAGGGGATCAAGGGAATCGATGCCATAATTAAATGACACAATAATGGTATGTGTGAAGTCTGTTCTCATAGCGCAGTTTCCCGCTCATTCTCTAAACGTGACCGACTTAAAATTAACCTGCCCAACAATTCGGTTTTCACTACGGATGTTCTTTTACCGGCTTTTTCGGCCAATCTCGCTATCTCCAAATTTAACGAATCAATTTCTGTCCGATTACCCTGATTGATATCTTGTAAGGTAGAAATCAACTGACCATCCGAAGCAGAACTAATATACAATAAACGCTCTTCTACCCGGGAAGACTCAAGATTAATGCCATATTCCCGGGCAATGCCCACACATTCTCCAATCACTTCTCTCGCTATGGCATAGGCTTCCTTATCCCGAATAAAAACTCCGTTATCCACATTTAACAAAGGGCAAATCGAATTAAAAACACAATTGGTAATGGCCTTCTCCCAGACAATGGCCTCAAGATTATCGTGCATCTCAAAGGGAAAGTCCTCTGTATTGATCTCTTCAATGAGGTCAGATAAAGCAAATCTTTCTCCATTTACAATGCCTATTGGTGATGGTGCCACTGACCGGTAACTGATAGAACCATCGGAATCTACCTGGCTACTGGCGAATAAAACACACCGGTATAGATCAGAGAAGCCGCGATTTAGGAAGGGATTTTCAATTCCAAGTCCATTTTGCAGCAATACGATCTTTCCCGAAATGGAGCGGTTCATCAGTCTATCTGCTATTCCTTGATTGGCATAAGCTTTTGTGGTCACTAGCAAAATGCCATTTTCACCAGCCAGATCTTCCAGATTACATGCCTCCAGGTCTTTGTCCAGCTCTTTGCCATTAATTCGTCCTTTTAAGGACACAGTCGATAGAGGTGAAGTGCAATAGCGTCCTTTCACCAGGACAACATCCTTACTATTAGCTGCCAATATCAGTGCAAGTGCCTGACCAATCGAACCACTACCAATAATATATATTTTCACCTCATTAACAACCTAAAGCATCCAGAGCATAACCAATGCCAGCAATGCGGGAAGTCCCTGCACTAAAAATATCTTCCTATCTGCGGTGACGGCACCATATATTCCCGCAACCAGAATACATGAGAGAAAAAAACAGGCAATATTAATCCACCATTCGGGATCAGAAATCAAGAGTGACCATATTAAACCAGCAGACAGGAAGCCATTATAAAGTCCCTGGTTAGCCGCCATCACTTTAGTAGGAGTAAAAATATCTTCCGGCAAAGATTTAAAAACCTTCTTGCCTCTGGTTTCCCAGGCAAACATTTCCAGCCAAAGAAAATATAAATGAAGCATGGCAACCAGTGCTATCAGTACTTTTGCTATCCACTCCATAGTTTATAATTACAACATCATAAGTATCCAAACCAAGATAGAGAAAATTACCCGGATCAATCATCCGGGTAACGGAGATCTCAGTTTCTTATGGCTAAAATATAGGCCTGCCTGGCACCCGGTTTAAACGGTGACAACTCATGATCACTGTATACAGCCTCTATCGAAAATCCTGCGGCATTCAGGTATCGTTTCACCTCAGAAAGACGGTAAAGAAAATGGTAAGCGGTCTTCTTTTCAATTTTATCTCCCTCAATAAACTGCATCTCGGTAACCAGGGCTCCCAGATCTGCATCATATTGATTAGACATTAAGAAATATAAGCCATTGACCTCCATCCAACTCTGATGATCATAAGCAGGCAATACAATCTCTGCTAAGGCACTGGTGTTAATTAAAAGGTAGCCATCCTGACGCACGGCTGCTCCCAACATCCCGGTAAACTGCTCAATTCCGGTGTAATCGAAATAATTAAAACTATTACCCAGGCAAATAACAGCATCATAGGCAAATCCAGGCTTGAACTCCATCATATTGGCCTCAATGACTTCAACCGGTAAATTCCTGCTTTTAACTTCCATCCGAAGCCGCTCAATATAAGTTTTGGATATATCAACTCCGGTGACATTAAAGCCTTCCTGGGCTAAAGCAATTGAGTGCCTACCTGAGCCACAAGGAACATCCAGAATTCTACCTCCATCCGGCAAGGGAATGATTTTCTTTATAAATTCAATTTCGTTCCTTGCATATTCCGGAGTTGCAACGCGATCCCAAAGATCAAGCGCCATCCCGTTAAAAAATGTTTTATACCAATTATTGTGATTTGACATGATAATACGCTTAATAAGAATTAATGGGGAAACGAGAGAAATTACAGGATTCAATACAAGAATCCAATTTCCTTTTTCCAAAAAATTGTTATGAAATAATAACTCATCAGCAGCAACCAGATCAATTGCCGCACTTAGGTTATCCGGCACCGATGGCCGGCAAAAAAATTCTTATTAACAGAGGCGTTTATTTACTACGTTAAAGATAGAATTTTGGATCATCCAAAACAAATTAATCTTTTGCGAAAAAAGCCAGCTTATAATTCGAGATCCAACAAAATTGTCGACAAGGTTTTACCATGGCTGTCCATGGCCAGTGATCGGGTCACACCACCCTTAAGTGCATCATACATGACAAAATTAAGCGCTCCTAATTGAGGCAAGGTATATCGTATAACCGCTCCTTCCACCATCTCCCCAAAAAATGATTTAACTTTCTCTGCAGTCATTTTTTGTTCTAAAATTAAATAATCCTCGGGCCTGTATACAATCACAGCAATATTCGAAATATTGCCTTTGTCTCCGCTACGTGTATGGGCTATGTCTCTCAACTTCATTTTAACCACCGGTAATAATTCTTTGTCTTCACTTGTTCTTCAGGTATAAGCACTGATTGAATTGCCAGGACCTCTCTTGCATGTTTCCAGGCTCCCCCTCCTCCTGCGGGTCCATTGGTATAGAGCGCTTCTACTTCATTACCGACACTAATTGCATCCTTCATCGTATCGCTACGGACTGCTACCCGGAGTCTTACTTCACCTTGTTCTTGCTCCCGGGTAATGCTGTTCCGGCCTAACGAATTTATTCCAACCAGATCATACCGTTCTTCCAGCAGATTGATTCCAATTATCCGAAATCTTTCTTTTAGTACCTCTATTGCCAGATTGGCTCGCTGAAGGGCTCCGGGCCCCGCATAACTTATCTGGCCCTCACCGATATAGCTATCCCTGTACCCTACCGACACCTTCAACTTTCCTGATTTAGGTTTGCCCGTTGCCCCAACAGCTTCAACAACGTCCTTTGCCGTAGTTATAAATGAGACCTGACTGAAATCAGCCACCACATCTGGAGTCAGATAATTTGCCGGATCATGAATTTCATACAAAAGCTGCTCCTTACAGGTTGCCTCAGTGACCTGACCTCCGGTATCAGACAACTTAGAAATCAAGAAGTTGCCTTCTGCGTCGATTTCAGCGATCGGAAAACCCAATTTTGCTAACCCTGAAACATCCTTATATCCGGGATCTGCAAAATAACCTCCCGTAATCTGACCTGCACATTCCATAAGATGGCCTAACAGGGTCGCTTTCCCTAATTTGTCATAGTCATTAAGATCCCAATGAAAAGCATTCACGATAGGTGCTACAAAAAGAGATGGATCAGCAACTCTTCCGGTAATAATTACATCCGCTCCCCATTGCAGTGCCTCGATGATCGGATGAATGCCAAGATAGGCATTTGCAGAAATCACCTGATCCTGAATATCTCTGAGCGACTGACCGGATTCCAGTAATATCAGGTCTTGTCCTTCGATAGCAGAAAATACGTCATCACCGGTTATAGCGGCAAACTTCAATTCTTCAATACCAAGTTCCCTTGCGACCTCTATTGTTTTTTCCATTGCCGCAACGGGATTGGCTGCTCCCATGTTGGTGATTATTTTCGTTTTATTTGCGACACAATGTACCAGACAAGCTCGCATTCTATCTTCCAGTAAAGGATCAAATCCCAAATTGGGATCGTGAGATTTTCTTTTTTGTGCAAGCGCAATTGTTCGTTCAGCTAAACATTCGAAAATCAAATAGTCTAATTGCCCCTTTTCAGCCAATTGTACTGCTGGCTCAATCCGGTCTCCGGAATATCCGGCCCCCGCTCCCAGTCGCAATCTCTTTTTCATCTTCTCATAAAATTACAAAGGAAACAAACCAAGTAAAATTGATGTCACGGTCATAACCAGCGTGGTTAAAAAGGCATAACCGAAACTAAATCGCTGGTGATCCGCCAAATCGATCTGACACAGTCCAATCAGTAAAAACGTGCTGGCCGTTAAAGGGCTCAGGGGAAATCCGGTTGTCATCTGACCAAGTAGCGAAGCCTGACCGATACTTGCTGCCGGTACTCCCATCTCATTTCCCACCTGGGCGATAATCGGCAGGAAACCAAAATAAAATGAGTCCGGATCAAAGATCAAACTGGCAGGCATACTGACCAGAGCAAGAGCTACTGGTATATGATCTCCCATTGCGGGAGGGATCAATTGGGTCACGCTCTCCGCAATTGCTTTGATCATACCAGCCTCTGTAAGAACCCCAATGAATACACCGGCTGCCAGAAGTATCGAAGCCATAAGCAGGGCTGATTTTGCATGAGCGTCCAGACGTTCTTTTTGTTGTTGCAAATTGGGATAGTTTACAGAGAGTGCCACAACAGCTGCTACCATGAAGATGAGGGCAGGGGCAATGTGGCCCTGGATTAATATTCCAATGGTGATCACGGTGAGCACAACATTAAACCAGAACCTGTCTGGACGGGAGGTCAGTCGCTCTTCCAAGGCCGGAGCATCCAGCTGATTACTGTGCTCATTTCTAACCTTAACTCGAAGCCCTTCTTTTTTTCCAAGATAATAGGCAACTGCAAGGACGAATATTAACCCGGAAACCTGGGGTAAAAAAAGAGGTCGATAGAGATCAGTCACCGAAATTTGTAATGCCGATGCCGCCCGCAGGGTAGGGCCTCCCCAGGGCACCAGGTTCATTGTTCCTGCTCCGAGTCCTACGACACAAGCTAATATCCTGCGATCCATCTTCAAACCATCGAAAAGAGGAAGCATGGCTGGCACTACGATAAGAAAAGTCACCGCACCTGACCCATCCAGATGTACCAGCATTGCCAAAATAGCTGCACCCAGCGTAATCTTAGCCGGATCCCGACCTGCCTTTTTTAGAATGAATCGTATCAAAGGATCAAACATGCCAGCATCAGTCAGAATCCCGAAAAAAAGGATAGCAAAAATGAACATGGTGGCAATTGGAGCAATATTCTTGATGCCGCTTAAAGCAAATTCTGCTGTTTCCAAACCATATCCAGCCAGTAACGCCCCGATGACAGGCACCACAATTAACGCAGATAAGGAGGACATTCTCTTGGTTAGGATAAAAAAAAGAACGCCCCCAATAATCAATAAGCCGAAGTAAAAGTCCAAAATCCTTTAGATGTTTAATCTAAATTAAAGGAAACAAATGACATGGAATTCACCCATTTTGATGAGAAAAAAAAATTCATTCCTAATAGATTCCCGATTCAGAAAATAAGGAGATTTTGGTCAGTTTGCAGAATAAAATTCCGCGGCATTGAACACTCCTCTTGAATTGCAGCTGGAACTACGAATTGAGTCTTAAAATTTAGATCTCTTATTTCGACCAAATCTTCTCGGAATCAAATTGATGTAATTATGGCAGCAAACTATCTATTGCAATAATTTGTATCTTTCTCTATTACCTTGAAACCAACACAGTCTTCATAATGCACAAGCTAGTTTTTGCTAGGATATCAATAACTGTACTATGCCTTATGTGCAATGGAATGAAGTTGATAAGCCAACAAAATAACCAAGATCTTACCTGGCAAGAGACGCTTCTAGCTCCGCTCGATTACGCTACCAATAAACTTGCAGCCGAATCCATCTATATCCAAACAAGTAAAGATATCTACGAAACCCAGGAGGACCTCTGGTTTAATGCCTTTGTCTTGAATGCCCAATCGTTACAGCCATCTAAGCTGAGCCGAACGTTGTATGTGGAACTGATTCAGGAAAAGACCGATAGTATAGTTTGGCAGGAAAAATACGAAATTCAAGATGGCATTGCCGAAGGGCATATTTTTTTGGATGACTCTCTGGCAAATGGCACTTATTTAGTGGCAGCTTTTACTCCCCATTCATTTGTACTTAATGCGCCGGAAATACATTCCGTCAGAAGAATTGAAGTAATCGATTTTATCCGTAATTATAGTAGGGACTTCCCGTTGATTGACTGGGATTCCGTGCAACTTTCCTTTTTCCCCGAAGGAGGTCATCTGATCGAGGGCCTAAAAAGTCAAGTGGCTTTTAGAGTGACAGAAAAACAAGGAAGGCCGGTAACAGCATCCGGAACTTTGCTGGAAAATGGTCAGAAATTATTAAGCTTTAAAAGCGTACATGCCGGCATGGGTAGTTTTTCCTTCATTCCTCGTGAAGGATATAATTATACGGTGAAACTGGATGATCAGAAAAAGATAGAATTTCCATTGCCGGAAGCACAAAAATCAGGCATGGTCTTGCATTTGGCCGAACGAGATGAACATGCCCTGGTTTTCCAGATTGACCGGAGTCCTGGTCCACCGCCTGAAAAAATCTATCTGAGAACTCAGATTCGGGGAGAAGCTCACAGCATTGCTACGGGAGTGATTGACTCCACCCTGAAATTCAAAGTACCCTTGCATAAAATGCCCCAGGGAATTGCAGAAGTAACCCTGTTTGACGAACATTTTATACCGGTAGCCGAAAGATTGGTCTACGTAAATCAAGAAAAGAGATTAAGCATCGAGACCAATCTTGCAAAGGAAGGACACCCAAGAAGAGGAAAAACAACTTTTAATATCAAAGTGCGTGATGAAAGTGGTGAACCCGTCTCGATGACATTGGGACTCAGTATCTGTGAGTCGATCTTTAAGGACTCCGAAAACCCCAACAATATCTTATCTCACTACTACCTCTCCAGTCAAATAAAAGGGAAGATTTATGATCCGGCCTATTACTTCCGTAGTGAAAATAAAGACAGATTAGTGGCGCTAGATCTACTTCTCTTAACCCAGGGTTGGAGACGCTATATATGGAATCACGAATTGCTGCAGGGTTTACCGATCATCGATGAGACACCAATTATTGGGGGAATAAAGGGAACGATACAACCAAGAAGAAAACGCAGATGGGAGAAAGGAAATTATCCTACCCTTATTGCTTATGTACCTGAACAAAGTGGAAGGACCAACTTTATTAATGTCGACTCCGATGGAAAATTCATGGTCGAACCCGATCACCTAAAAATCGGAGAAGGTGGCTTTACTTATATCAAGTACTTCCCTTCCGATGATATGAAATTTAACCTCAATTTACACAACAATGCTTTCGACACCATTGATCTTTTTTGGAGAAATTCCGAAATTTTTCATCCATGGAGCCAAAGGAAAAGGCAAAGTTTTGAAAACGAGAATATCGCCCTTAGATCTGGATCAGGGATCATTCAATTGGATGAAATAGTGGTTATGGCCAGAAAAAATCGACAGAGTCATCGGGATAAATATTTGGGGCAACTTGACAGTCTGGCAAAACTGGAATTTACTACAGATTACGTTTGTAAGCACAATAATCTTAATTGTCCAGGTTGCAGAAACGATCCTAAAAATACTCGACCCAAGGAAGGTGAGACATATCTATTACTTCAAGTTTGGGAAAACAATAGATTTATAGATGCAACACTACCTCCTAAACCAGGCCAAAGATTTACTAAGAAATGGTTACCTCCTTACCAATACCCTAAGTTGACAGATGCTTTTCTTCTTGAAAACTTCAATCTCATAAGGACCAAGGGCTATTATGGACATAAGGAATTCTATCAACCAGACTACGAAGAACTTTACGATCCCGCTCCGGATTACCGAAATACTTTGCTTTGGGCACCTAACATTAAAACGGACGAATATGGAGAAGCAACGATAACTTTCTTCTGCTCCGATCTACCAGGACTCTTTAAAGGTGAAATTGAGGGAGTATCAATGGAGGGCCTGTTAGGACATCACTCTTTTGAATTTATGGTCGAAAATTGATCGACTAAATCAATTTCACCACCGTCAACCATGTTGATCCGATCTATTCCAGTACCAATAAGTTGCAATAATTCCCGACACACAAACAGATAGCAAAATAAAATAGCTTAAGGAATTAATTAAATCGCGATAGACACCTGCTGAGCCACTAAACAGTCCAGGCAGGGCCCAGGGAAAATAGTGACCATAGCCGATGGCACCTATTATTTGCGAAATCACCAACATTAAAGTAACAAATCCTAGGGGCACCATATAACCTTGCCCCCATAACGAAAAAAAAGCGATTGGCGGTCCCAAGCAAATTACCAAGATGGTCGTCAGTAGGTATATTATGAGGGAGGTTTCACTAAATGAAATAAGACCTAAGCCCAACAATTTTCCCAGTACAAGCGCCAAAATAAAATTGCTAAGTACCAGGGCCATACACCAGAGGACATATAAAATAAATTTAGCACTGAGAATACTGTTGCGCGACGTGGGAAGTGCCAATAAATCCTTAGTTGTCTGATCAGAATACTCCCGGCCAAATAACCAACTGATCACAAATCCAAAAACCAGCACTCCCCCAACACCCACTACCTGAGCCAACAGGGCCATATAAGATTCCCAATTCACCTCGAAACCCATCATTTTTGCTTTTTCCATGAGCATTCCTCCTTCCAGTGCCGGATCAGCACTTGCGATTAAGAATAATATTAAACCACCCATGATCGGACCCAGGCTAAAGGCCACGAAGGTCACCCACAAAAATGAAGACCTCCGCACCTTATACCATTCAGCGATCAACGAAGAATACATTTCGATCATCATTCGGCCTCCTTAATGACTCGTAAGAAAAAACTTTCCAGATCCTCCTCCCAGGGATAGAGTTTATTCAACTCAATATTTCCTCGGATAATCTTGTCGGCAATTTGCGCACGGTTTACGATAGCGCCTTCATTCAGTAATTCGATTTCTCCCTTTGGATTCATTTGGACAGGGAGACCTTCAGAAGAAAGTAACTGCCTGACCCCTTGATTGTCACTTGTGTCAATAATTAATTTCTTATGCAATGCCAAAGGTAAATCTGTCACACTTATCTCTCTAATCAGACTTCCCTGATGAATGATCCCTATTTTCCTCGCTACCTTGGCAACTTCTCCCAAAAGATGACTGGAAATAAAAATGGTAACTCCACTGGTAGCCAACTCCTGCAGTAATTCTCTAACCTCTACAATTCCTGCAGGATCCAATCCATTTACCGGTTCGTCAAGAATAAGTAGTTCCGGTTGATGCATCAATGCCTTCGTAATCCCCAACCGTTGCAAATTACCGAGGGATAGAAATTTCGACCTGACATTTTCATACCGGCCAAGCTTTAGCCGGTCGATCATCCGGGCAATCACTTTTCTATCACTCAACCGATAATAATGATAATACACCTGCAGATTTTCTCTCACTGTGAGGTCAGGATAAGCATGGGTCGACTCAATCATATAACCTACCTTTGTCCACACCCGATTTTTGGGGTATTTATTTTCAAACAAAGAATAGGTGCCCGAGCTGGGATTTATCATGCCTAATAACATACGCATGGTGGTTGTCTTTCCTGCACCATTTAAACCTAAAAATCCGTAGATTATTCCCTTATCTACTTCCAGTGTCAACCGGTCGACCGCAGTGACCTGGCGATATTTCTTAGTTAGATCATGCGTAGAGATGATTGACACCTTAGTGGGATTTTAGTTAACCTTGCACGAAAACTCATATCATCACAAATTCTGGGGATCAATTTAGAGAATAATTTTAATTATAAGTGTCCAGGGAATATATATTCCTTTTTAGCTGATCGGCAATGGTGACATAACCGAGGCGATGATTGAAATAGCCACGCTCGCGCTGATTACTTCATTTGAAATTTGTTCTTTTTGACGATAACCGTTCTCTTCATCTCGGACTGTTGATCAGCAGTCAATTACCACCGGCATCAGCCTAATCACAAAATCTTCAAAGCTGATGTCCTTCTAAATCTGCCAAATCCTGCCTCTATTACAAATTATTTCGCCGGCAGATTTCATACCTTTTTTCTACCGACAAATCTGACCACAGAGCTCTTCCCCACATGAAAATCACCTTCATTCAGCTGGACTTCCTGTTCATAAAGCTGCATTATTTCAAATTCAGGAAAAATAATTTCAATTTCCGTTTCAGAGTACAACAAATCCATGTCTTTGGGACCTCCGGCTTTCGGATTTTTACTACTGTACAATAATTGGTTTTTACTGAAACCCTCCAAAATCACCATGCCTCCAGGTCGGAGAAACCGGGACAATTTTTTGAAATGGGCTATTTTGACTTTGCTGGAGAAATGCGCAAATATTAAAGCGATCAAATCAAATTTTCCGTCCTCAAACTCCACTTCCTCCAAAGAGGATATTTGATAATGTATCGTTACTTCATTGGACTGAGCTAATCTCTCGGCTTTCAACCGGCCTTCCCGGCTTATGTCGAAAGCATGTACTTCCCATCCCTTCGATGCAGCAAAGACAGCATTTCGACCCTCTCCTTCGGCTGGCATCAATAGTACACCTGGTTGCAACTGCTGCACTTGCTCCGCGAAAAAATGATTTGGAGATTTACCGTATACATACTCACTGCGACTGTATCGCTGATCCCAAAATTCACTCATTCAATATCAATTATTATAAATTATATAAATTTTCGAAAAAACAATAGACACGGAAAGCGCTAATTTAATACATCCAATCTCCAGGGTGGGTTTTTTCGATTGGATCCGGCATTGAATAATACAATTTGATGATTGTCAGGATCTCGTAATCGTGCTTCCTTCCATAGCCAGGATTGATCTTTTGGGAGCTGTTCAAAGACGACCCCCTTTTCAAGCAACTCCGAAACCTGTTGATCGAGATTTTCACATTCGAAGTAAATGACCACTCCCGGTCCGTTGGACAGATAATCTACCTGATGAATAGAAAAAGTAGCATCGCCTTCCGGACATTCAAACCGGGCATACTTGGGAAGTGTTTTGACGATCAGGTTAAGTCCCAACTGTTGATAAAATTGGATTGCCTTTTCCACATCCAGAGATGGAACAGTGATTTGATTCAAGTTCATTGACCCTTGATATTTTCAAGTGAAGTACTCATAAAATGTTCTACATGGCAGAATGGCAGAGAGGAGTAGTGTCTCCGATTCTCTGATCTATGTGGCTAATTTAAATGAAATAGATCGGATAGGTAGAGTATATCCCTAAAAAAGAAGAGATGCCCCGTTCGAGAGAAGATCCGGAATCTTCGGTAACATAGTGTTCAACTACCATTCCATCGCTTTAAGGTAGGTAGAATCTGACAGGCTATTTTACGAGCCTCCTCCGGATCCATATGCACGGAACTGGCAATCCTTACATTTTTTTCGATTTTTTCTTCCAGAGTAATTCCTTCATCAGGAAATTGGCCATTTACGAAACAGTAACTGCAGTAAATATCGCTCAGGCTACCGTCCGCTTTGGTTCCACCGCCTTTGGGGTCCTTTTCAAGTGACATCCCACAACTTTGACAAATATTGTCTTTCATTTCCGAGCAATTTAGAATGCTGCAAATTTAGACCAAAAAATACCTGATTCTAAATGAGATACCTTGGGGGGCCCAGTTGATTTCCGTCACTGTCTGCCAGGAATACTTGCGGGAGGTCAGAATATTCGCCAATCTGGAATTTGATCAAAAATCGAACGATTAATCACCTCTGCGATTAAGGGCGTATAAGAACTATATGTTTGAGGCAATTCAAGCTTTTCCTTATCTAAATCTTGCTGAAAAAGAATGGCATAAATAGTTGCTGCCGAAACCCAGGATCCTAATATGTTTGGATGAATATCATCGTCATCATGCAGATTAATATCCGATGCTTTCTTAAAAAGAATTTTCCACATCACTCCAGCCGGAGCGATTTCACTGACTACCACACTTGCGGCCTTCAGATAATTGGTACGTATTCTGTCTAACATCCCAGCGAAAGAACATACACTTTCATCTTCACCACAGGGAGAGATACCATGACTATATGC
Source organism: Saprospiraceae bacterium (assembly GCA_020436835.1). Taxonomy (GTDB): domain Bacteria; phylum Bacteroidota; class Bacteroidia; order Chitinophagales; family Saprospiraceae; genus JABDMH01. The sequence goes on from JAGQWZ010000260.1 coordinate 19,088, forward strand.
ATGGGTCATATACCAAATGATCCGGGTATCCGGGTGATTACTCTTTATTTTCTGTGCCAATCCATATGCAGGCTGGATCATCGATTTTTCGATTTCCGATGGAATGAGAGAGGATATCGTTGCATTTTCCTGTATAACAACGGCGTCCCATAATTCCGATTCAAAAACCATCTCCATGGCCGGTGAGGCAAGGTGATCGGCAAGGGTGTACCCACCCGGTGCTACTACCTTAATAAAAATACTGTCCGGGTATCCATGTGCCCTGGCAATTTTCACAACCAAAGAAGGTAAGTCATTGTAAAAGGTATGGCTATTCCCCAAAAACAAGACCTTCAAAATACCATCATCGAGGTTCTTTTCCATCGCCATTGCCGGACCATCCTCCTCTGTACAATTAAAAAAAATCAGGCACAGGGCGGTTAAAAAAGCGCCTGAAAAAGAAAATTTCATAATTACCTCTTTTTAAGAAAACGGTCCAGAAGCCAAAAATGATGGCCATTGAAAGCAGGCAAATAAATTTTCGATCAGCTTTATTTCACTAGTATCTTCCCTGAGCTCCGGTAGTACCTGAGCGAGTCGAATATTGAGCGTTCATTATCCGGCAGGGGCAGCATATCCGGTTGATCGATAAAGAGCACCTGTCGAATCTCGGCATCACCCGAACTTCTCAAAACTCCTTCCCACTGATTAGCATAGAATTCAATGGTAAAGTACTGTATTCGATCTCCATTCGGGTAATCCACCGATTCCAGCTCAGGATCCGAACTGATGCCGATGACCTCGACCTTTTTGAGCAGTAACCCGGTTTCTTCCTTCACTTCCCTTATGATACATTGCTCTATAGTCTCATTCTCTTCCAGGGCACCCGCGGGTAATCCATATTTTCCATTATCTCTCCTGCGAATGATCAGTATCTCATTCTGGTTATTCTCAATAATGATCCGGGCTGCCGGGTGGATGAACTTATCCCTTCCAATCTTAGTCCTGATTTTTTGAATATAATTCTTCATAGAATTTGATCCCGGAAATATTTATGAAATGACGATGGCAAATTTTTCAAATAAATTCAAATTCCAAAATTCGGAAAATTTTTCCAAAAACCGGAACAACATGACATAAATCAAACATGTATAATTAATTACTGAACAAATATTTAGCATAAAAAAAACAGCTGGCATCATTTTATAGCATACCAATCAAAAAATTGGAAATATGCGTAAATTATACTTACTAGCGATTCTTTTCATTTCATGGTTCAAGATGTTTGGAGTGGGAGCCCCCTCCACCTATTTTAATATATATTGCCCCCCAAATAATGATGCAATCAAAAGAAATGTGGCGTTGATCGTTACCGCCATATACGACAGTACCTCCTTTGAGATCCTGGATGATAATAGTGACGGTGATGATGATGACAGTGTCTCCGGCATGCTTATGGCAGGTCAGTCTTATATTCTCTATATCAAGGATAATGGCATTAATGATGATGCCCAATACGCCTCTGGTGGAATATTAAAGCAAGATGGAGATTATTTCACTATTACCAGTAATAAGATCGTCTATGCTTCTATGTCTACTGACAGTGACTGGCAGCACGATTTTGTGCCGGCTACCAACAAGACTTCCCTGGGGCAAAAGTTTATTATTTATGCTCCGAAAATATCCAGTTCAAACCGGGACCTTAATGTGTTTGCATTTGTCGCAAATACAACAATTACCATTTCCAAAATTTCTTCTCAACCCAAAATGGAATCCGGATATACGCAGGTCGACTCAAAAAACAAAGTAATCATCAAACAGCGGACGCTTAATCCGGGAGAGGATATCATCCATTTTTTTGATGATGGAAGAGATGTCATGGAAAGTGGTGAGACCTATATGATAGAGTCAAATAAACCGGTAAGTGTACAATATGGAGCACTTTGGTCCAATGCCCGAGATGGGGGTGCCTATGTACCTTCTTCCAACGGTAGCTCATCGGGAAGCGTCTTCTACTTTGCCGTTCCCTATCAAAGCCCAGGTGAACAGGAGATCAGATATGTATCCTGGGATGACAACAATAGGGTTACTCTGGAAAGATACGAGAAGGGTCAATGGATTGGTATGAGGAGTGAATCAATTAACCGGCTTGAATATAGCGATTGGATTGGGAAGAAAAATGGCAATGCCACGTACCCTACTGTGTTTCGTATTCAGTGTACGGAGGGTAAGAAAGTATCTGTATTTGAGTGCAACTGGATGGAAACCGGAAGTCCGGGTACTTCGGATATGGCATCGATGGTTTCCTCTGAAGATGGCACGGTCTACGGTAATGAATTTCTTGCCTACCTGTTGCCACCCGGAAATCAAAATAATGTCAGGGATCCCTTCACAGGTAAATACTTTGGAGGACAATATTCCCACCTTTATCTCTACGCAGGAAATAAAAAAACCACCGTCACCATTAAGGATGCAAACACCAATGGAAGTGTTATCAACCGGAGTTACACGATTGAAAAAAACCGCTATGCCGATGCCTATTTCAGTTTGGATGAATGGAAAAGTATTTACAATGGAACAGGAAATCCTGATAGTGGACCTGAGCGTCCTTATGTTTTAATTGAATCTGATTTTCCAATCGCTTTGATGAATGCCAATACAAATGACAATTGGATGATGTATTTCGGATCTTCTTTGGAGAATTCTTTCTCTATTAATACTTCCTCCGAACAGTCTATCGCTATACCCGGTGATACAGTCATCGTAGTAACCACCATTCAAAACGGGTCGACATCGCTCGAAAATCCCGACATCGAAATGGAGGTCAGTTCCGGAGCCATTCCTGTCAACTCCGTGGTGAAGAAGGGTGGTCAAACTTGGGAAGGCGATATTATCGTCACAGAAACAAGCTCCCTGATTGAATATGATTATTCCGGAACGGTCAATCCCCATGACACATTTTCGATCACTACCAAAGCAGTGGTGACCTCCACTTTTACGGACGGACAGCCTATTCCGGACAATACGGTAATCAGTTTTGATGCCCAGGTAACGGACAATGTAAATGGAATTATCGAGCAGGCCTCCACCTCTCTGGGCATCCAGAATAATAGTAGCAACACATCCAGGCTACTTTTTACCGAATGTGATTTGGGTGACATTTCGAATGACCTGACAGATAGTTGGAACCCAGCCTGGATTGACTTTGATAATGATGGATGGGAAGATCTTTTTATTGCTGATAAAAGCGAAGATGCACCAAACCGGCTTTACCGTAATAATGGAGACCATACCTTCACCCGGATTATTAATGGAATCTGGCTGACAGAAAAAGAAAAAACCGTGGCAGGCATTTGGGGAGATCTGGATAATGACGGTTATCCGGAAGTTATGATCATTAATGCTACCGGAAATAAAAGCAGATTATTTAAAAATGATGGGGGTAACTTCAAAGAAATTGATAATTCAGGCATCGAAAAAGGGGTACAATACTTCCATGGCGGATCGTTTTTTGACTTTGATAATGACGGTTTCCTTGATCTACTACTGACCAATTTTTTTGAAACCCGTTTCCATCAACTCTATAAGAACAACGGTGATCTCACCTTTACCAAGGTCACCAATACGCCAATCACAAAAATTAGCAACCGGTCCACTGCTCCTGCTCTTGCCGACTACAATAATGATGGTCTGGTTGATATTTTTATTTCCAACGGAAAAAACGAAAAAAATGTCCTTTTTAAAAATATTGGAAATGGCAATTTTCAACAGATACTAACAGGTGATATCGTCAATGATCAAAATAATACAGTTGGTGCCTGTTGGGGTGATTATAATAATGACGGATGGATGGATCTTATGGTCCTAAATGCATCCGGACAAGATAATTTATTCTACAAAAATGACGGAATGGGGGGCTTTACGAAAATGACTAAAATGGTAATCACCCAAGAAGGTGGCGATAGTCATGGAGGAGTATGGGTGGATCAGGATAATGATGGTGACCTCGATCTTTATGTCACAAATGACGTGTCGGCAAAATTCCACTATCTAAACGATGGAAAAGAAAATTTTGCCCGAAAATATGATGAACTTATAGTGGGTAATTTCGGATACACTATGGGCGTAGCTGCTGCCGATTATGACAAAGATGGAGACGTAGATTTATTTATCGCAACGCATTCTCACCAGAAAAACCGGCTTTATTGTAACACCACCTCGGAAAATCATTTCGTAAGCATCAAGCTAAATGGCACCGTAAGCAACAAGTCTGCAATTGGTGCAACGATACGGCTGAAAGCAGGTAATCAATGGCAAACCAGGCAAGTGTTACCGGTGCAGGGCTTGGGCAGTCAATCCAGCCTGAGACAACATTTCGGTCTTGGTACTTCAACCGTCATTGACAGCATCATTATCAGATGGCCATCGGGATATCTGCAAAAACTTTCAACTATAAAAGCTGATCAATTTATGACGATCACCGAGGAGCCGGGCAATCAGGTTATAGCCCTTGTATTTGAAGATAAAAATGGAAATTGCATGCGGGATGAAGAAGAAGCAACACTGGAGAATATTGCTTTAAGCGTGAACCCTTCCGGCTTGAATCTCGCTTCGGGTGCAGGAGGATTGATCAGTACCAGTCTGGCCAGAGGTCAATACACGATCAGTCTGGATGAAGATAAATACTGGTCATCTTTATGTGAAGAATCGATCGACATTAATACCGACAATGGTGAATACAAATTGGAAATTCCCGTGTTTGCCGCTCAATCAGGAGTGGACCTTTCGGTATCTACCGGCATCACCGCATGGAGGAGAGGATTTTCTAACTCCACCATTCTGACGTTCAGAAATAATGGGACAAATGATGCCCATGAGGTGGTAGTCAAAGTAAAATATCCGGAAGATATTGGGCTTGTAAATGCCGATTTACCATGGGATTTACAGGAACAAACTGAGTATACCTGGTATATCAAAACGCTTAGAGCCGGAACGTCCCGCTCCATTGCGCTTCAGGATTCGGTTTACCTGAGCACCAAAATCGGAGAAAGCTATGCCATCGAGTCTTCGATCACCTCCAGTGGGACCGAACTAAAAAAAGATGATAATCAATTCATCGATAAAAACGAGATCGTGGGTGCCATTGACCCCAACGACATCCTGGTTTCACCGAAAGGCATTGGATCCAACGGATTCATAAATAGAGATCAACAACTGACTTATACCATCAGATTTCAGAATGTCGGTACTTTCTATGCATCTCGAATTATATTGGAAAACAAGGTGCCGGAAAATTTAGATCTCGGGACTTTCAAAATAGAATCCGTAAGTCATGATTACGTGTACTCTATTGGTAAGGACGGAAGTTTGAGAGTGGTCTTTCACGATATCAATTTGCCTGACAGCACCACAAACGAAAAGGGAAGCCATGGCTTTTTCAAATATTCCATTTTTCCAAAAAATGACATACAGGGTGGAGCTTCGATCGAAAACAGTGTATTAATCTACTTTGATTATGAGGATCCTATGGAAAGTAATACTGTACTTAACACCATAAAATACAGTAATAATCCAGACTCCTACGAGTTGGTCGTATTTCCCAGTCCAGTGGAAACGGATGTATATTTTAGCATTGATGAAGCCGTTTTTGATCGAGGAGCATCACCACTCCTGACAATTGTCTCTCTGTTTAACAGTCAGGGAAGAGAAATAATGCGACTGGAAAACCAGGGCGACTACTTACTTCATTTTCAAGTAGCAGATCTTCCCTCCGGAACGTACTACCTGAGAGGCATGGATAATCAGGGAGCAATGCACCGGGGAAAATTTGTCAAGCTATAAATTCTAATTAAAGTATAGGTTTTTGTTCTAATTATAAGAGGAGTAGGTTGAATCCTGCTCCTCTTTTTTTTAAGGAGTGGTCATCGTTGCCGTAGGTTAAGCGATTTAGTCTCATTACCGTCCGGCTCCTCACCCCCCCAACCCGACACCATCACCTGCGCCAGGACTTCAGTGATCAGAGAAAGCCAGGAGCGACACCCCCTGCCTCTTCTACGAGGGAAGAACCAGCCACGAGCATTGGCAAATTCAACCATGAATTTTCGCAGTCAACCTCATTGAATTGTCAAGGATCAACTATGTGTTTTGGTTGTTCCCGCCTCTTGCTGAGTTTTAATCATTGACGGATTGATGTTTTCTCAGGAAGAAAATCTGCCCTTCATGATCGATGCGGAGAAGTGCTCCTTCTTCAACCAATCTGTCCAGCGCTTCGACTGCACTTCCGGTATTTTCCAGAAGCTTAAGAGCTTCAGCCCTGCGCATTGGATGAACTGCTGTAATATTTAGCAGTTCGTCGACTGGCTTTCCGGTGGCTCTATATTCTTCTTCTGAAAAACCGGTTAGTAACTCTACATTATCCAAATAACGTTTAAATATCATATAGGCTCGCATCAGGGTTTCCGCATCGCACACCTTAAGGTTCTTTTGTGCAGTAGGACGGGTAGGTATCGCAATGTAAGCCCGTGATGGCCTGATTTTGTGCAGGAATTCAGCAACTGCTTTCACTTGTGCTTCGCCGTCATTGATGCCGGCCAGCAACATGGTCTCGGTGATCAGTTCTCCCTGAAAGTTTCTTGCAAACTCTTCCATCCCGATCAGGATCTCGCTAAGTTTCAAAAAAGGATGTGGTCGATTTATCTTATGCCATGTTATCTCTTCCACTGAATCGACTTTCACTGAGACAAGATCAACATCTGCCAGACTCCGGCGAACTGATTCTCTTCCCAGCATTGATCCATTGGTGATCACAGCAATTTTGAAGGGAAGTTTTCTAAGCAATTCAATTTCACGTCCCAAATTTACATCCAGTGTAGGTTCGCCATCAGGCACGAAAGATAAATAATCGATCACCCCATTTACCTCCACTTCCCTGACCCTCTTTTGTACGGCGGTCACCACCTGATCCACTTCATAAAATGAACGGGAGGTAAATTCACGATTATTTGTGCGCCCCACCTGGCAGTATAAACAATCATATGAACAACTCTTTGGTGGAATATTATTGATGCCCAGACTCGCACCCAGGCGGCGGGAGGGTATAGAACCAAATGCAATCATAACGGTCTTTTAATGATGCAAATATTAACGCCTTTACTTTCTTTCGGAATGACGGAGATCAGGACAGGTTCTGATATATTACAGAGTTTGGCGGTTTACCAGACGACGCTTGATTGCTGTTTGTATTTAGATACCTTATGCATCTTCACGTGGTTTGTAGAACACGGTGGTCATCAATTCTTCATTTAGATAAGTTCGTGTCACTCTTCTCAGATCGTCGGCAGTGATCGCCTGATATTTTTCCGATTCAGAATTTATTAACTCAACATCTCCAATGAGTTCGTAGTAAGCGAGATTCATTGCCTTTCCCAGGGTGCTGGTTTCTGAAAAAACTACGGAAGATTCCAATCCATTTTTAAGTTTTTGCATAACTCGATCCTCCACTTTCTCGCTCTTCACCTGATCAATTATTTTCTGAATTTCACCAATTGCATTATCGTATTCTATCCCTTCCGAAAGCTTACCCTCAATCACAAATAGCCCGGTATCATGCGTGCCGGTAATATAAGCATCAGCCGCCGCCAGTACTTCCGACTCTTTTATCAACATCTTGTAGAAGAGTGAACTACGGCCAAGGGAAAGCAAATCAGATAATAAATCCAATACATAATAATCCGGATGGGTGCGAGCAACCATTGGAAAAACCAAATAAAAAGCCGGCACCGGCACATCTGACTCGATCACAATTTTTCGCGAATGATAGTCTTTCAGATCGAATTTGAATTCGGTTACTTTTTCTGAAGAATATGGTAGCGTAGAAAAGTATCTCTTAATCAGTTTCTTGGTGTCGCTGATATGAAAATTCCCTGCTACCGAAAGAATGCAATTTCCAACATTGTAGTATTGCCGGTAAAAGTCTTTTACATCTTTGAGTTTAATCCCGGCAATTTCTTCAGCTGTCAATCCGATCGTAGGCCAACGATAAGGATGCTCCTTGTAGATGGCAGGAAGTAAATGATGCCAGATGTCTCCATATGGCTCATTCAGGCAGGATTCATGCAGTTCTTCGATGACCACTTTTTGCTGGGTCTTAAAAGCTTTGCTGCTTACCTGGAGATTAGCCAAACGATCTGCTTCTATCCAAAGTAATGTCTCCAGATTTTGATAAGGTCCATAACTATAATAGTCGGCATAGTCACTATTAGTAAAAGCATTGTTTTCAGCACCCGCCATTTGGATCGGTTCATCAAAATCAGGCACATCCGGAGTTCCCGAAAACATCAGATGTTCGAAAAGATGGGCTAGACCCGATTTGTGCGGTGGATCAAATTTGGATCCAGCCTGGAATATCAGGTTGACGGCAACCAGCGGTGTCAATTCATCCCGGTGTAAGATCACCCTCAAACCATTGTCTAATACCAATCTCTCGTAATTAACCATTTCAAATTCTTAATAAAGCGCAAAGGTACTTTTTGCCTTAAAAAAAACAGGTCAAATTCCGGGTGGTTCACATCATGTCTCACCTCCATTACTTTTTTAACTTTAGGCGAATGGAGTTTGAAAAAATCCGGAGCATTCCGTTAGATCTGAACTTGCGAAAAAGTGTTGAGGCAAACTCAACAGATCTTTCCAGCTATGAAAAAATAGCGATCCCCAGTCTTTCATCGGTTTCGGCGGAAGATCTCACCGCAGCAAAGTTTCCTTCCGGTTTTCCTCCTTTCAGTCGTGGACCTTATGCAACCATGTATGCCGGAAGGCCGTGGACCATCAGACAATATGCGGGATTTTCTACGGCAGAGGAGAGCAATGCCTTTTACCGGCGTAATCTGGCTGCGGGGCAGAGAGGCCTCTCCGTGGCATTTGATCTTGCCACCCATCGCGGATATGATTCAGATCATCCCCGGGTGGTTGGCGACGTGGGAAAGGCCGGCGTTGCTATCGACACCGTAGAGGATATGCACATTCTCTTCCGCGATATACCATTGGATAAGATTTCTGTCTCCATGACGATGAATGGCGCGGTGCTTCCGATCCTTGCTTTTTTCATCGTCGTAGCGGAAGAGACAGGGGTAGAGCAATCCAAACTTAGTGGCACCATCCAAAATGACATCCTAAAGGAATTCATGGTGCGCAACACATTCATTTATCCACCGCGTCCCTCCATGCGGATCGTAAGTGACATATTTCGCTACATGGCCAGATATATGCCGCGTTTTAATTCGATCAGTGTGAGCGGCTATCACATGCATGAAGCGGGAGCATCTGCCGACCTGGAGATTGCCTATACCCTGGCCGATGGTCTTGAGTATGTGCGAACAGGCCTGAAGGCCGGATTGGATATCGATGATTTTGCTCCCCGGATCAGCTTTTTTTGGGGTATCGGGCTCAATCATTTTGTGGAAGTCGCCAAAATGCGGGCAGCCCGGGCCATCTGGGCGGAAATGATCGAAAAATTTGCTCCGGCCAATAGAAAATCAATGGCACTACGCACCCATTGCCAGACAAGCGGTTGGAGTCTGGCTGCGCAAGATCCTTATAACAACATAGCCCGAACCACCGTTGAAGCTATTTCCGCAATTATCGGCGGCACGCAGTCATTACACACTAATGCCCTCGATGAAGCACTGGCATTGCCCTCTGATTTTTCTGCCAAAATTGCCAGGGATACTCAACTTTATCTGCAAAAGAACACCGACTTGTGCAGCGTAATTGACGCCTATGGAGGAAGTGACTACGTCGAGTGGTTGACCGCGCAATTATATCAGAAAGCCTGGTCCTGGATCGATGAAGTTGAATCTGCCGGTGGAATGATTTCTGCCATTGAAAAAGGATTGCCGAAAAGAAGGATCGAAGAAGCCGCCGCTCGTCGTCAAGCCAAGATCGATAATGGAACTGAAAAGATCATTGGTAAAAATCTTTATCCCTATGAAGAAACGCAGGCCCCTGACCTACTCAAAGTAGACAATGAAGCAGTACTTCAAAATCAGTTGACAAAGCTACGAGAGGTTAGAAAAAACAGAAATGAGCGCATGGTACGGGAAGCCCTGGATAAAATCAGCCAGGCCGCGCATGAACAGGAGAAAAATCTACTGCACCTTTGCGTGGATGCTGCCAGGCATCGAGCTACCTTAGGTGAAATATCGAGTGCCATTGAAAAAGTCTACGGCAGGCATCAAGTCAACACTACTTTAATTTCAGGAGTATATGCCCAGGAAATGAGAAATTCAGATGATTTCAGGAGCGCTTTAGCAGTCACGGACGACTTTGCGCGGCAATACGGAAGAAGACCCCGGATCATGATCGCCAAATTAGGTCAGGATGGCCACGACCGGGGAGCCCGGATCATTGCAAGTAGTTTTGCCGATATTGGTTTTGATGTGGATATCGGTCCTCTTTTCCAAACCCCGGCTGAAGCGGCCTTACAGGCTGCTGAAAACGATGTACATTTTCTTGGCATCTCCTCCATGACGGGCGGGCACAATACACTCGTGCCACAAACCATTGCGGCCTTGAAAGAATTAGGAAGGGAAGATATCCGGATCGTGCTGGGAGGAATCATTCCGGAAGATGAATACGAGACGCTACAAGAGCAAGGTGTGCTTGCCATTTTCGGACCAGGCACCAATATTCCATTAGCAGCTATCGAACTCCTGGAAAGATATTCCGCCTAGTAGATGAACCCATAAGTTGTTGTGGCAAAGTCTGAGATGAATTTTTGTGCCAGTCGAGGCGTAAAACGCAGTCATAGCCGAAGCTACGGCGAGTATTTACAACGAAGAATGGTGCAAAAAGTCGCCAGAATTTGTAACAAGAATTAATGGGTTTGTCTGCTATTGGAGAACTAGCCTGAAAAGTAAACGCTTTCTCGAATCTCCGGAGTCTATTTTTACAGCCATAACGATACACTGGAAATTAATGCGGAGCAGATTCTAAATGTAAGGTGCTTAAATGATTTAATCATTTATTCGACAAGAAATAATTCACTGGCAATGTGGTCCGCAAATAACTTACCCTCGTCGGTCAAGGTAAAAATGCCGAGGTCTTCTCTTATCCATTCTCGTTTTAGGAAGATTTCTATCTCTTTTCTAAAATACTCCCAAAAAGAAACATCGAGATTTCTGATGTAATGGCGATCACATCCCCACATTGTACGCAGCCCCGTCATTACATATTCGTTGTATTTTTGTTCAGCAGTCAGTTCTTCCACGGTCAATGGTAAATTATTTTCACTAATCGCTTTGAGATATTTTGCATTATTGGAGATGTTCCAGCTTCGGCTATCACGATTAAAAGAATGGGCAGATGGACCAATGCCAAGGTATTTCTTTTGTCTCCAATAATTGCTATTATGGATAGCCGTAAATCCCCGTTTGGCAAAGTTTGAAATCTCGTAATGTAAGAAATTATGCTCACGGGCAAATTCTATCAAGAGCCTGAAATGGCCGGCCATACGCTCATCTGTCACAGCCGAAATTTTCCGGGTTGCAATCTGATGCGCCAGCAATGTTTTTGGTTCGACGGTGAGGGCGTAACTGGAAAAATGCTTAATGGAATAATGCCTGACGAAATCAAGGTTATTCTTCCAGGCTTGCTCACTCAAATCGGGGATACCGTAAATTAAATCAATCGTCAGGTTTTCAAAATTGGCTTTCCTGGCAGATTCAATACATAGATGTGCCTGTCTGGCCGAATGAACCCGGTTCATTAACTGCAGGTCCTGGTCCCGGAACGACTGTATGCCAATACTGAGCCGGTTGACCGGAGAGTCCCTCAAAGCCGCCAGTTTTTCTGTCGTCAAGTCATCGGGGTTTGCCTCCAGGGTAATCTCAGCCTGTTCCGATACCTCAAAGTATTGATCTATGGTATTCAAAATTTTTAGCAGCTGCCGGTCAGTCAATACGGAGGGAGTTCCTCCTCCAAAATAGATGGATTCCAGGGGTGATTGATCTAAAAATGAATGCCTTAGCCTAATTTCCTGGGTTAATGCTTCGACCATAGGGTCTACACCATTCAGCCGGGTAGAGAAATGAAAATTACAGTAACTACAGGCCTGTTTACAAAAGGGAATATGTATATAAAGCCCCGCCATTTTTCGTTGTAGATTCGTTCATTGGCAAAGATAAGGGTTTGATTAACCAACACTATTTCATTGTTTTCGTGTTATTTAACTTGCTGGCTCCGGGTCTGAAGGCACAGTTATTACCGGTTACCTGGAAGCTAGACCAGGAGTCTCCCATTCTCCTGGCGGACTCGCTCCGACCAGCCGACGTCCAGGATAGTTGTTTGTCCTACCTGGAAGATCTTCACCAGAGTGCCTACCTCGAAGCATCGGTGGACTCCATAGCAAATCACGACAAACATATCGAAATCACGATGCATGTTGGTGCTCCCTACCACTGGGGCAAACTTGATTTTTCCCGGATACCCACCCTGATAAGAGAAAGCCTTACAACTTCCGTGACATCGGGGCGTCTTTTTCGTTACGAAGAAATTCTGGAGATCTTCGATGAAATTCTTCAGACGGCAGAAAACCTGGGCCACCCATTTGCCTCCGTCCATCTGGATAGAATAGGCATCAGAAATGATACCATAGAGGCAAATATTCAAGTGACCTTAAATGAAAAAATCAACATCGAATCGATTAAAATCGAAGGAGATCTGGAAATACGTCCCCGTTATCTGCATCATGTCATCGGCATCAACGAAGGGGATTTATTTCAAAAGCAAAAGATAATCGACACCCGGGATAAGCTTCAGGCCATCACCTTTATAAATTATCGAAAAGATCCCATGGTCGATTTTTTAGGAAATGGCGCCACTTTACATTTATACCTCGACAGGAAAAATGCCAATCGATTTGACATTCTTCTTGGACTACAACCTACCAACAACTCAGATGAGCAACGTCGATTTCGCCTTACCGGAAATGTCAATATTGATCTGGCCAATCAATTTGGCGCTGGTGAAGTATTCCATCTCAACTATGAAAATCTGATGCCGGGAACTCAGAACCTGGACTTAAGCCTCACTTATCCCTTTCTTTTTGACTGGTCATTTGGGACCGATTTAAGTTTTAGTCTTTATAAAAGAGATTCAACCTATCTCGATGTCGGATACCGGGTAGGTATTCAATACCTCTTTCGGGGGTACAATTACTTTCAATTTCAAATTGAAAATAAAAGTACAAAACTGCTAACCATTGACACCAGCCGCATTATCCGTACTCGTATTCTCCCGGAATTTCAGGATCTAAATCAAAATTTATTGGGAGCTATTTTTCATTTTGAAAAATTGAATTACCGGCTCAATCCGCGAAAAGGCTACGATGCAACGCTTGGTATAAGCGGAGGAACCAAGAAAATAAAACGCAATCCCACGATATTGGGATTACGCGACCCAAGTGATCCGGAATTTGATTTCAGCCAGTTATATGAAGATATCAAACTCAACAGTTTTCAGTTCCGGATAAATACCCGGTTACAGGCTTACTTACCGGTATTCAAGAGCAGCGCGATCCGGTTTGCTTTATCCGGCGGATTGCTAAGTTCAGGCCAAAAATTATTCGATAATGAACTATTCCGTATCGGTGGCACAAAATTACTGCGAGGATTCAATGAGGAATCCATCTTTGCCAACTTTTATTCCGTGCTTACTACGGAATACCGTCTCCTCTTCAATCGTAACAGCAACTTATTTATCTTTGGAGATCTGGCCTATTATGAAAAAAATACAGTCTCCGACCGCATTATAGATCGCCCCTTCGGAGTCGGAACCGGTCTCAATCTCGAAACCAAGGTTGGCATTTTCTCAATTAGTTATGCGATTGGTAGCCGAAAGAATCTTCCATTTACTTTCCGTCAGGGTCGGATACATTTTGGGATGATCAGCCAATTCTGATATCAGAACAAAGTGGCTGGGTTCAATAGAGCATTACTTTGCAGGACTTCAGCAATCAAAGAAATATCTGACTCTCTTCATCATATTAGCATTAATTATACTATCTTACGCAAGATTTTTTAAAACATAAAAATTAAGTATCAATGAGTAAGTTAGATGATAAAGTTGCTCTTTACTCCCAGACATTAACTAAGTTGGGTCAAAAGGTAGACGAGAAACTGCTCCGGGCAGTAACAAAAGGTTGCGGTCCATCTATTTATACTAAAGATGGAGAGACCGTTTCTGCTTCCGATAAAGCGGAGGTGGAAAGAGTGAAAAAGAATTTTATGGAGAAAAAACTTGGACTATCGGGAAAAGATCTCGATGCAGGTTTTGACTATGCCGTTGATGTTATAGGCAAGTCATCCAGAAACAAATACCGCGCAGTAATGTACTATTTGATTGTCAAAAAGTATAAGAAAGACTCCGTCTACGCTTAGATCCTCCTCTTATTCAAATACTAAATGAAAACCAGGAGCAGCTTATGGCTGCTCTTTTTTTTTGGCTAAATTTCTGTTTTTAGAAATATTTGATCAATCCCCTTCACACTCGACTTTGCCAAGACTTGCCTTCTGCGTTAAAAAGTAAGCTTATACTTCCAATTTAAAATTGCTTAAAATTTTAAATTATCTCCATTAAATGGAGGATAGTAACCACATTATTCGCTACGTAGATTTTCCACTGGATTTAATAACGCTGATCGAAGACCTTGTAGCCCAACAACAATAAATGCGAATACCATGGCAAAGATACCGGTAAACAAAAATAGATCCAATGAAATCCCGGTACGGTAAGTATAGTTCGTCAGCCAGTGATCCATGAAATACCATGCTACAGGACTCACAATGAGAAGTGCCAACAGAATTAGCTTCATAAAATCCCTTGATAATAAAATAATAATCCCGGAAACAGTTGCTCCCAATATCTTTCGAATACTGATCTCCCTTTTTCTTCGTTCAGCCATAAAAGTAATCAGACCCAGAAGGCCCAGACAACTTATGATCATCACCAGGCCCGTAGTTGCCCGTAATAGAAATGCAGTTCTTTTTTCCGCATCGTAAAATTTGGCAATCATATCATCATAGAAAGAATACGCAAATTCATCATCTGGAAAGTGATCCTTCCACTTTTTTTCAATTTGTTGTATAATCCGATCAATTCCGGATATGCTCACATCCTTCCCCGCAAATTTCAAGCCCAGCGTATTGGTGGTCGTACTGTAATTCATCATCACCGGATCAATCGCCTGGTCTAAGGAGGCAGTATGATAGTCTTTCACCACTCCGATAATATTTAGATTCCGGTCATCTATGCTGACGTTTGCCCCCAACGCATCCACTGCTTGTTCAAATCCGAGTTGATGTGCATAGGTTTCATTAATTAAAATCTCATTTGATTTTTCCGACTTATGGAAATTAGTGCCGGCAAGCAGTTCAAATCCATAAAAGGGAATAAAATTTTCATCGCCGTTCTTTCGATACACGTTGGTCTGGATCTTTTCTCCTTCCGCATTCTCAAAATCAACCAGACTACTTTGAAAATTTCGCGAAGAGGGAGGTGATTGATGTAAACTGGATGCTATAATGCCGGGTAGTCGACCGATTTCCTCACTAAATACCTTCCTTTGGGCATCATTGGATTTCCAGGGAAGATTTAA
>JAGQWZ010000261.1 GCA_020436835.1 Saprospiraceae bacterium
CATGGGCTGTGCAACCAGATTACTCAGTACCCTGGGGCCTTCGAGGTTGACCTGTAATGTCTTTTGATAGGCCGCGTCAGGAATCTGATCCAAAGGACCATAATAGGGGTTGATGGCTGCATTGTTGACGAGAATATCGATCCGGCCAAATCGATCCATCACTGCTTCAACCAGATTCTCGCATTGTTCCGGATCCCCAACATGACAGGCTCTGGCCCAGGCCTCGCCACCTGCCGCTTCGATCAGCTGTTTCACTTGTTCGAGGGCATCCTGTTTCCTGCTACTGATCACCACTTTTGCACCAAACTCTGCCAGACCCAGGGCGATGGCAGCACCAATTCCCTTGCTGGCCCCGGTGACGACGGCTATTCGTCCTTCCAGATCAAACCTTTGTTTTATACTTCCGGGAAAAGTCATTTAATAATATTTAAATTAGAATCACCACCGAATTTACCTAAAAGCAGTCAAAAGATAGAAAAACTGCAAGTAGGCATCTTTTTCTAAATTAGCATGACCATCCCAGCTGAATTTATGGATTTAACTGAAATAATTCACTTTGATAACACACAGCGCCATCCCTGGGAACTTGCCCGTTACCGTATTATCAGAGAACATATTTCCAGCCTGATTGCACCCATCGTTAAAGATCAACTGACCATTCTGGATATCGGATGTGGCGATGCCTATCTGGTGCATAAATTGTCGGAGGATTTTCCCCGTCTGCATTTTATCGGCGTGGATATAAATTTTACCGAAGCGCTACTCAATCAGACACGGAAAAATATCCGTACCGATAATTTGCAAATATATCAGTCATTGGATGATGTCGAACTGGAAAAGCAAGTTGATCTTATCCTGTTGCTGGATGTCATCGAGCATATCGAAGATGAAATTGCTTTTCTAAAATCGCTGAAGAGATATGACTACATCACGGTGGAAACACCGCTCCTGATCACCGTGCCGGCATACCAGGAATTATTTGCTTCCCATGATGTCATTCTGGAGCATTATAGAAGGTATTCCAACAAAAGTCTCAGGAACAGACTAAGCGAGGCAGGATATGTCACTTCCTATGAACGGTATTTCTTCCTTTCCCTGATTCCACCCCGGATATTGCAGTTGATCACAGAAAAATTCTTCCACCCAAGGCCAAAGAAATCGTCCGACCTGGCTGCCTGGAAAGGTGGCAACACGATCACCAAACTGGTGGAATCATTTCTAATACTGGACTACAAAATTGGAAGCCTTTTGAAAAAGATGGGAATAAAGCTTCCGGGACTTTCAAATCTGGTGGTATGTCACAGATCTGCATGATCATACCGTGCTTCAATGAAGCAAATCGATTGAAGGTCTCCGACTTCGAACGATTTCTTCAGGATCATGCCCGTTTCGATCTATTGTTTGTAAACGACGGCTCTACGGATGAGACGGCGAATCTGATCAACGTGATCTGTTCAAAAAATGCCAATGCGATGCAATTATCACTTGATAAAAATAGCGGAAAGGCGGAGGCAATCAGACAGGGGTTCCTGCATATTCTCCAAACACAAAATCATTACTGTGTAGGATACCTGGATGCAGATCTTGCTACCCCATTTTCGGAAATACTGAAAATGGAAACCACCATGAAGCAGTATCCTTCCGTTAAAATTTTATTGGGAAGCCGCTGGAAACGCCTGGGTTCTAAAATTGAACGAAACTGGATGCGTCATTACATGGGGCGCATCTTTGCCACTATGGTCAGTATGATTTTTAACCTGGATGTATACGATACCCAATGTGGGGCAAAGATCATGCAGGCTGAATCCCTGGAGCCAATCTTCGAAGACCCTTTTGTGAGCAGATGGTTCTTTGATATTGAAATATTGTTACGTATCCGTAGATTGAATCCGGATAAATCTATCGATGACTGGGCCATGGAATGGCCAATCAATGAGTGGAAGGAGATTGGAAATTCAAGAATCAGCCTCTTCGATTTTCTATCCGTTCCCTATCAACTCTGGAAGATCAAGAGACACTATCCTATCCTTCCCTAAGCCCGAAATGGGTATATTGATAATCAGCTGATGCCCGTAGCAGAAGAAAAAGAGGATACTGTCTAAGACAATATCCCCGAATTACTGATAGTATTACAAACTGGCTTCAGGATGCAGATTGCCTTCTAAAAATAGATGGGTAGCAAAAACCCTACAAGTCAAATGAAAATTCGAGCATGACAAATGAATATTCGTCGACCCCCCTGAAATCACGTATACAAACCTTTTAACAAATGTCACACAATGACTGCAATTGGGAACGGAGATAGTATATTTGGCCGGGTAAATCAAAGGACTGGTACTAGTTTACATAAAATAAAGCCCTGGCTTGAATTGTCCGTGCAGTGGATTGAATCAAGCCAAAAGCAACTGAAGCCTGACCAAAAGGTCAAACGAAATCAAAATAGAAGCTATGCAGGCAGTAATCGTTGATGATGAAAGAAATGCCCGGTTAAACATAAAAGTCTTGCTGGAAGAGCACTATGGCAAATGCCAAATTATTGGAGAAGCATGTAGTGTCAATAGCGCCATTACATTACTGCAATCCACCAAACCAGATGTGGTGCTCCTGGATGTGGAGATGCTGGATGGAACCGGCTTCGATCTGCTGGATGCCGTTAGTCCCTATAATTTTCACATCATCTTTATCACGGCTTATGAATCATTTGCCATAAGAGCATTTAAATATAATGCGCTCGACTATATATTAAAGCCAATCGATTATCGCGAATTGAAGTTAGCCATGCAAAAAGCAGAACAGTGGAAAAACCTGGATAAATTAGATTCGATCATTCCTGATCCAAATAATGAGAGTTCGCCGTTCAAAATAAAATTAAGTAATTCGGATGGCACTTTTTTTTTGGACATTGCCAGTATCATACGGTTAGAGTCCTTCAAAAATTATACGACTTTTCATTTAGAGAACCGGCCTCCCATTGTCGTTTCAAAAACAATTGGATTTTACGAAGATCTGCTTCCGGAGAGCATCTTTCATCGAACCCACCAATCTCACATTATAAATATTAATCATGTGTTTCAATTGGTAAGCGATGGATTCAGCACCATTCGAATGCGGGATGGGACAAAAGTTCCTACTTCTATTCGCCGGCGGGAGCAGGTAAAACGCAAGATCCGGAAAGCAAAGCCGGGATAATAATAAAACTATTTTAAGCCTTGAAATTGCAAACCAAACTCGTAATCTACCACCAGGGATTCTCAGTTTATCAAACAGATCGATCTGGCTTTGTTACTTTTGCTGATCTATGAGTGGCACGAATTACCCTGCAGTATTTGTAAAAGCGGACCGGCTGGCAGCGATTGAGCGTTTCCACCCCTGGATCTTTTCCAAAGGCATTAAAAGCAAAGATCCGGTCCGGGATGGGGATTTGGTAAAAGTGATGGGACCCTCCGGACAATATCTGGCTACCGGCCATTACCATGATGCAGCCATTGCTGTACGCATTCTCAGTTATAAGGATATACCGATCAACCAGGACTTCTGGATCGCGGCAATTAACCGGTGCCTGGACCGGAGAAAAACACTTAATCTACCTAATGCCCATACGACTGCATACCGGCTGGTGCATGGTGAGGGAGACAACCTCTCCGGTTTGATTATTGATGTCTATGATAAGACAGCCGTAATCCAATGTCATACCGTTGGTATGTACCGATCAATGCAGGAAATTGCAACAGCGCTGAAAGAGGTGTTTGGTCCGCAAACTGCCGTATACAATAAAAGTGGGAATACCCTGCCGGCATCTTTCCATGCGGAAATAAAAGATGGATTTATTTTGGGTAAGAGCGAGCAACTCACCGTAAAAGAAAATGGTCATTTATTTCATATTGATTTAATTGAAGGACAGAAGACCGGCTTTTTCCTGGATCAGCGGGACAACAGGCAGCTACTAAGCAGCTTTGCAGCAAATAAAAAAATCCTAAACCTTTACTGCTACACCGGAGGATTTAGTATTTACGCATTAAATGAAGGGGCAACCTATGTATGCTCCGTTGATGCCTCTGCCAAAGCTATTTCCCTGCTTGAAGAAAATATTAAGTTGAATGAAATTAATCCAGAAAAACATCTCAGCATAACCGGCGATGTCAAAAATGTTTTAAAAGAAATCCCCCGATACAGCTATGACATTATCGTCGTTGATCCACCGGCATTCGCCAAGAGCCAGTATAAAAGTCATAATGCAGTCCAGGCTTATAAACGTATAAATGCAATGGCTATGGACAAAGTGAATCGAGGTGGTTTGATTTTTACTTTCTCCTGCTCCCAGGTGATTGATCAGGTATTATTTCAAAATACCATCACTGCTGCTGCGATAGAATCGGGAAGAGATATTCGCATACTTAATACCCTATCCCAGGGACCGGATCATCCGGTAAATATTTTTCATCCGGAAGGAAAATATTTAAAAGGACTGGTACTGCAGGTGGAATAAAAAAAATTTAAGGTTGCGTAGATTAATGAGAAAAACCTGTCGCGTTATTATTCGCCATTACATAGATGATCACGCGACGACAATAGATTTTATGGATTCAATTCATAGCGGAATCCCAGAAAAAACCGGATACCCTGATTGGGGGCATACACGTAGGTAGGATCAAAAGTCAACGCATTCGGATTGTCGGGAGTGGGTATGACCTGACCCTCGCGATTAAAAAGCACATTTTTATCGAAGGGATCAAATGACCGGGCAATACTATTGGCTGGTGGAGTAAAATTCAGAAAATTCTTAACTCCACCATAAATCTCGAACAATCTATACTTCCTTTTTAATTGAAGATTTTGAATACTGAACCAAGGTGAAAATTCAGCCCGGTCATCGAGAGGACCAAGTAAAGGTAGTCGCATCGGACTATAAACGTTCCCGGAATAATCAAAACTAATTTCAGCGCCCGGAATCAAATAACTAATACTCCACACGCCAGAGAAGCGTTCAGTAAGTAGCTGACGAAACTTTTCTCCTTCTTCAGAAATTGAAACATCCTGCAGGGTGGCTCCTATTCTTCCCTGTATCCCGGATGGAAAACTGAAATCAAAATTAAGCGATGTACCCTGAGACACAGCATGTCCTTCCAAATTTTTGTAGAATATCAAATTGGGATCTGATTCGTAATCCGGTATAATGCGGTTGGAAAAATAGGTGTAAAAAATGCTAAAATCCAGTCCAAAATAGCGTTGGTCGTTGGTATAGAATTTCTTCACCAAATTGAAATTACCGTTCCATGATTTTTCCGGTTTCAGTTGTCCCTGAAAAACAACTTTACGTGCTCCGGTTAAGGCAGCATGGTCCTCGGTAAAAATATTTGCCACCCGGTATCCATTTCCACCTCCAAGTCGCAGCACCAGATCTTTATCCAGATTATTCCATTTCAAATTGACCCGGGGACTCAGTATATGTCCATGAAGACTATTGTAATCATAGCGCAGACCCACCAAAGTTTTAAATCGCGCTGAAAAAGTGTTTTCGAATTGGGTGAATAATCCGGGAAGGTGAATCTTCGAAGGATTGTTCCGGTCGTCCGACTCACCGGAAGTGGCAGGCGTGTTATCATCATAATAAGTGTAACGATAGGCCAATCCGGTCAGTAAATCCGAGCTACCTCCAAATTCTTTCAACCAGGTCAGTTGAGAGAATAGCACATTTTGGCGCGCCTGGAAATTGGTCGTGCCGTATACTGAATTTTGGCGGTGTCCATTGGCACTAAACTCTAAATTAAATGTCTCTTTTAATGGCAATTGGTAATTGCCTAGCATTTCCCACCGGTTGGTGTAAATACTTTCTCCGTATACCTCGTCACCACCCCGATTGGATTTCGTCCATTCCATTTGGCCACCCCAACGATCCTCATAAAGATATCGACCAGCCAGGGTAAAAGTCCTGTCATTTTTCCTTAAAAAGCTCCATTTATTAAATATCGAAATACGGTCAGAGAGCGTCACATCCGTGAATCCGTCCTGATTTCGATCCACGGGATTACCATATTTGAAATAATTAATCCCTACCAGGGATCGATGTTGACCGGTACGGAGCCGTAATCCGACATCGGTGTTTAATTCTCCGTAGGAGGTGCTCATGAAGTCAACCGACACCGAAGCAACCCCGGCGGGATCTTTGGTGATGATATTGATCAATCCGGCCACTGCTTCCGAACCATACAGGGTTGAAGCCGGGCCTTTCACTACTTCTACGCGATCAATCAGTGCCTGAGGAATACCATTTAACCCATACACGGTAGAGAGACCACTTACAATGGGCATTCCATCAATTAAAACCATGGTGTACGGTCCTTCCAGGCCATTAATATGAATATCTCCGGTGTTGCAGACATTGCAATTGATCTGCGGCCGGACTCCATTTACATTTTGCACCGATTCGAAGATGGACGGTGAGGGATTAGCCCGAAAATATTGCAGCGAATAAACCTCAACCGGTATCGGACTGTCCACCCTTTTAACCGGTCTTTTCGTCCCGGAAACCACCACCTCCGATAAAGACGAGATGGCCGGATCAAGATTTATCTTGAAAGATTGGGAAGGTTCTTCTTCCGTCAACCGACCCTGGACGATCTTCTTTTCATATCCCAATAAGGATATTTCGAGGGTAAAGGGTCCTTTGGGTACATTCCGAATTTCAAAAAATCCACTGGTATCGGTGAAGGCACCGAGATCGGAGTTCACCAGATATATGTTGGCAAAGCCCAAAGGCTGATCACCCTCGACAACGCTACCGCTTAAAATTCCGGTTTGGCCGGCAATGGTGCTGATGAATGAACTCACAAAAAGTAGAACAAGATACCTCATGCATATGATTTAGATCATACAATATTATAAAGTTAGATTATTCTAACTTAAAAGTAAAGTTATATTTCATATTTTTACCAACAATCTGGTTTTCATGGCAACACAGACGGTAGAAAATTATCTTAAGGCTATGTTTATGATAGCTAATGAGAGGGATGAGATCAATCTCTCCGAGCTCAGTGAGGTATTGGAAGTCAGTACTCCCACGGCTAACAGTATGGCTAAGAATTTACACAAGCAGGGTCTGATCGTCTATGAGAAGTATAAGCCCTTACGGCTAACCGGAGCCGGAAAACGTGAAGCTGCAAAAGTGATCCGCAAACACCGGCTTACCGAGATGTACCTGGTAGAGAAAATGGGCTTCGGCTGGGAAGAAGTACACGAAATTGCGGAGCAGGTAGAACACATCCATTCACCGGAGCTTTTTGACCGGATGGATACCATACTGGGAAACCCCACCACCGACCCGCATGGATCCCCGATTCCGGACCGGGAAGGCCATTTTAAAGTGAGAAATTATGTAAAACTGAGTACCTGTAAAACCGGTCAGAAGGTGACTCTCTGTGCGTTGGAGCATTCAACCAATGATTTTTTACACTTTCTCAATGAAAAAGAACTAAAGCTGGGACTGGTCCTGCAAATCCAACATGTCGAAGCATTCGATGGCAGCATGACCATCAGGTACCGGAATCATTCCTCCGAGACCCTGAGCAAAACCGTCACGGACTTGTTGCTGGTGGAATGATGGGCGGATCTGCTGAAATAGCAATTCGTCTAAATGCACATTTTTTCAATACGTCTTTATACGGAGTGTCATGGTTTTAAAAAAAGACCAACAAAGATAAAATATGTTGAGTCGGCTGCAGAAAG
>JAGQWZ010000262.1 GCA_020436835.1 Saprospiraceae bacterium
CTCCCGATCCTACCCATACCACACTGGGATTGGTCGGATCAATGGTGACACATCCAATGGAATAACTTCCCTGACTATCGAAAATCGGCTTGTAGGTGGTACCTGCATTTTCGGTTTTCCAGACTCCACCGGACGAAGTGGCAACGTAATAGATTTTGGGATTGTCGGGATGCATGGCAAAATCTGATATCCTTCCGGAAGTAATCGCCGGACCGATATTCCTGAATTTCAGACCGGAAAAACCAGTTTTCTCAAGCAGGGTTTTTTCCTCTTTTTTATCCTCACCCGTATCATCCGGCTGGTTCTTTTTCCTCTGGGCAGTCAAATCAAAAGTGATGAGCATCACCAGGGATATCGATAGTAAAATGAGCTTTTTCATCTGTTGTTCTTAGTTAGATTTTTGAATAGGGTTGACCGGCTGAAAGTAAGACTTATTGGTATGAATTCAAAGCTGTAGGAGCTATTCTCCGGTGGACCCGCTGATTAAGTTTCGGATTCAATCCAGGGGAGATAATTTTCACTATTAATAGTTCTCCCAAACTTGTCCCCCCCCATCATACCTAATATCGATCAGATTCATATTTCCGACCAGAATATTTCAGGTCCCATTAGCGAAAAAATAAAAGTCACTCTGAGCAAAGACCAGAGACACGAAAGCAGTTAATTTGTAAATTGGATGTCAATTATAAACATTAGTACGGCTATGGTGCTTGTTCCTCTCACGTTGTTATTCGCATTGACAACTACTGGTTTCGAGGCAGAAAATGATAGTATATCACCGGTTTTGGACCACTATTTTTCTACGGTATTTGATGCAAATCAACCCGGCGGTGCAGTGGCTCTGGTACAGAATGATTCTTTGATCTATCAGGCTGGATTTGGTTTGGCGGATATCGAAACCAGGGCACAAATAACGGTCAATACTTTATTTAATCTAGGTTCTATTTCCAAGACATTTGTTGCAAATGGAATCTTGATGTTACAGGAGCAGGGTAAATTGTCCGTGGAAGATAATTTACTTAAATATTTTCCCGAATTCAAAAATCAGGATTTTGCCCGGACCATAAAAATCAGCCATTTATTAACCCATACTTCAGGATTACCCGATAATCGCAATGTAGCCCAGAACCCGGTGTTTTATCTTACCGCCAAGGATGCTGAAAACTGGTATCCGGTCACCCAGACGGATGAACTTGTTTTTCCACCCGGCACAAAGTATCAGTATTCAAATCCGGCATTTAATGCCCTGGCTCTGATCATCGAAAAAGTGAGCGGTGTAAAATGGCAGGAATTTATTATAGAAAATATTATGCGTCCGTCGGGAATGTCTACCAGTACGATCACGGACGGACCACATCCCGAAAGCGGTGTTTCCCATGGATACGTCGAGGAAAAGGGACAATGGCAGGAATTGGATTATGGTGAGGAGCCGACCTTTCCTGCTGCTGGAAATGGAGGAGTGTGGAGTTCAGTGAGCGAATTAATACTCTATGAAAAAGCGTTGCAAAACGGGACATTTCTAAAGCCGGAAACAATTGAGAATTCACGTACCGTCAAAAGATTTAATAATTGGCAGGGGGACACTGCACCTTTTATCGGGTGGTCATGGTTTATCGGAAAAAGCCCATCGGGTTTGCGTACGGTGGGACACACCGGAAGCCAAGGCGGTTTTTTATGTAATTATGTGACCGTACCCGAGAAAAATATTCATTTTATTATTCTTTGTAATACTCCCCGGGATGTGGATGGAATGACTGAAAGAATGTTTGAAATACTTCAGCTTTAACTAGTGGATGAATTCAGAATTTCTTTAATCATTTCTAAAGCCGGTAATTGACCCTTCACTAGTTTTCCCCTTGCTTCTTCCAGGGTAAACCAACCGAAACGGTCCAATTCAGGATATTGAGCTCTCTTTCCGGATTTGGGAGGCCACTCAATCTCAAATAAATCACTTTTTAGTGTTTCTGGACTTATATCTCCCTGAGCCAGAAAAAAATAATGGGTCTTGCCGTTCTTAGTAAAAGGTTTTACCGGATGAAGCTTCTGACTTATTGTTGTACCGGTTTCTTCTTCAAATTCACGTAATGCTGCATTCTCTGCTTGCTCCGTTTCAGGATCGAATTCTCCCTTCGGAATGGTCCAGGCATGATCTTCTTTATTTGCCCAGAATGGACCACCCATATGACCTAAGAGTAACTCAGATCTGTTGTTTTTTTCTCTATACAGAATAATTCCGGCGCTATACTTTTTCATTTAGCTCAATTCTACAGCAAAGATTAATGCTCTTGTTATCAATTTTGATTCATTCCCAAATTTATTGGTTATTATTAAGATGTGGGTTCATAAGGTCAAATGTTTTCCGTCCGGTTGAAATAGGTTGGACTGCATTTCTGCCCTTTGTCGTATCCGGATGTTTTGCCAGCGATCTTAATCTTGCCAGTCTGATGACTTCAGCTGGGGGAAGAAAAAGGCGAGGTGAATTATTCTCGAACAATTATTTATATGTGATTCCACGGAGTAACCCTTCAAAGATGATTAAGAGCTAAATCCATGTCAGAAATCCAGTTTAGTCATTCGGTACCCTTTTTACCCACTGCAGATATTTCTGCTACCATTGATTTTTATCAGGAAAAACTGAATTTTGAAGATCTATGGATATGGGATGATCCTCCCACGGTTATCCGGGTAGGCAGAGGTCCGGTAAAATTTCTTTTTTCCCTCGAACCGGATCACCCGGTCTTAAATAAAGGATTTGACATCATGATTTTTCTTCGGGGTATTGACCAACTGTATGATGAGCTGACTGAAAGAAATACTAAATTCAGTGCGCCCCTGGAGAAGAAGCCATGGGGAATCTGGGAGTTTGCCGTACAAGATAATAATGGCTATTTTCTGCGCTTTGCCGAAGAGAAATAGGAACTATTTTCCTCTGATCCCTGAATGATTAAATCGCTCCTGTCCAGGTTATTTTACTTATATTAAGTCAGCTTCAATCGAAAGATCATGATCCGAATTTCCTGCCTATTTATTTTAATCGCCCAAAGCCTGATTTTATCCGCACAGCACGAACATCATCACCACCTGGTGGATGGTCAACTTCCAATAATAAGGAATGTGGAGGCACAGCCTATGATAGCACAGGCGATACGTCTCGATGAGGCATTGACATTTGTGGGTAATCCGTTGCCCGCCTCGGTCTCGCAACAACTTGGCGCACTAAAAGATAAGGCCTTTGATGAAAAGACGGTGGAAGAGATCCAAAACCTTCTGGATCCGCATTGTCTTGCTTTCGTGCAGATTAATCCGGAATCACGCGTCAAGGTGCAACAGGGATCGGCTACACCTTTGCTTATGCAGGAAGGATGGACTTCCTTTCTGGTGAAAGTGCATAATGAAGCCCATATCACAGCCGAGTTGGTGCCGGAAAGTGAAAATGCCCAACCGGTGCTGCATCGATCTACTTCGGCACATCGTATGAAGCCGGAAAACGCCATTTCACCCGGAGAACTGGACAATCAATTTGTGGAGATGCTGATTTATCAGGGCAGACCCCTGAAGAAAAAGCTGTCGGGACTGGCAGTGGAATATTTCATCCTTGAGGTCTACACCCGGGCAGTGGGCCAACGGGAGATAAAACTGGGATTTAATGTGGGGCAAGGCACTCAGGACATTGGGTTTCGAAATACGATAGATATCCTGTTTGATATTCTGCCGGCGGTGAAGGTCATTTTCAATATTAAGGATCAAAACGGCGATCCGGTCATGGCTTCATTGATCATAACTGATGGTAAAGACAGGATCGGTCCCAAAGAAGCCGGATCTGACCCCGATTATCGTCTCGAAATGGCCAGCCGGCAACACTGGCAGGAGGCCCTTGGTGATAAAACCGAATACCGTCTGGAACCAGAAAAACAATTGACCGGTATCTTCCCCTTGCCTTCCCGGAGATTGGCAGGTAAAGATGATTTTCCCGACTTCTTTTTTCAACCCCAGATTTACCGTTTTGATGGTGAATATGTTTACCTGCCTCCCGGGCAGTACTATATTCAATATACCCGTGGTCCCGAGTACCTCACTCAATATCTTCAGTTGCAAGTGCCTCACGGCATCGATTCACTAGAGGTTGATTTTCAGTTGAAGCGATGGATCGATATGGCATCTCTGGGCTGGTATAGTGCAGACCATCATATCCATGCAGCCGGGTGTTCCCACTACGAAAGTCCGGAAGAAGGGGTTTTACCCGAGCATATGTGGAGACAGGTACTGGGTGAAGACCTGAATATGGGAAATAACCTGACCTGGGGCCCCAGCTGGTATTATCAGAAACAGTTCTTTACCGGCGACAATTACCAACTCTCTGACGATCAAAATATTATGCGCTATGACGTGGAAGTCTCCGGGTTTCCCTCTTCTCATGCCGGTCATATTGTGCTGCTCAACCTTAAAGAGGATGATTATCCAAATACCACCTTGATCGAGGAATGGCCAAGTTGGACCCTACCGGTTTTGCAATGGGCGAAAGACCAGGGGGGACTGACCGGATATGCCCATTCTGGCTGGGGATTGGCACCAGTGAGTCCAACTCCCGATTTACCCAATTATGTGATGCCGAAGATGGATGGAATAGGGGCGAATGAATTTGTGGTCACTGTCACCCATGATGTCATTGACTTTTATTCTGCTGGCGATACACCCTTGCCCGCTGAATTGAATATGTGGTACCATATCTTAAATAGCGGATTTAAAACCAGGATAAGTGGCGAAACGGATTTTCCCTGTATTTCCGATGAAAAGGTGGGACGGGCAAGGATCTATGCCGAGTTGCATGATGGATTGGATTTTGATGACTATATGGCTGCCATATTGGAGGGGCGCAGTTACGTATCCGAAGGGCATGCGCACCTGATAGATTTTGTTGTGGAAGATCAACGACTGGGTGAAAATGGAAGTCTGCTGAAATTGCCTGAACCGAGAGACCTGAATGTCCGGGTCAAAGCCGCTGCCTATCTGCACCCTGAACAAGACGAGGCGGGTAGAGTTATCGCTTCTTTGAATCCTTATCAGTCACCATACTGGCATGTCGAACGCAGCCGCCTGGGTAGGTCCCGGGAGGTAACTGTGGAATTGCTCGTGAATGGAGTTCCCGTGGCTGAGAAAAAAATTACCGCAGATGGCAATTGGAATGAGTTGACGTTTGACTATTCGATTGAGCAATCTTCCTGGGTGGCCGCACGGATTAAATACAGTGCACACACCAATCCAATTTTCGTTGAAATTGACAATAAACCAATCCGGGTTAAGAAAAGTTTGGAATGGTGCCGGGCTGCCGTTGATCAATGTTGGGAGCAAAAGCACAGTCGTTTTCGACCGGAAGAAATAGAGGAAGCAAAGGCTGGGTACGAGCACGCCCGGCAGGTATTTGATCAATTAATAGAAGAAAGCGATTTTTGAGAAAGAGGACCCAATTTCGTTAAATTACGGAAAGTCCATTATTGAATTTTCTACCGGGGCGGCGGCTGGGCTATTCCCATTTCACCATCGGCAGAAACCGTTGACGAAGGACCAGGTGTGCAGGTAGGGTCGAGGAGCGAGGCTCCATTGAGAAAAAATCGCTTAAGCTAACGACATGGCATTAAGCCCGGAAACTACCATTAAATAGTCCTCACCCGAAATAACTAAGCACTCCTTCCCCGATATAATCTAACAGTTTCTTATTCATTTCGGTATGCACCGGAATGGAAATCACGGATGCACATAAGGTCTCTGTATTTTCCAATTCTTTACCTGCTTCCCAGTAAGGAGTATAGGCTTTTTGCTTATATAACGGCACCGGGTAATAGATCATACTGGGTATATCCAGGGCCGCCAGATGCTCCCGGAGGCTATCCCGGTCAGCGGGAGGAACCTGTAGTGTATATTGATGAAATACATGAGTACTGTAATCTACCCGGTATGGCGTAATGATGTGCCGGTGGTCGTAAAACATATCATCATAACTATCCGCTGCTCTGGCTCGCATTCCGCAGTAATGATCCAGGTGTTTTAGTTTGATTCGTAATACAGCCGCCTGGATAGCATCCAGCCGTGAATTGACCCCTAGCAGGTCATGGTAATATTGACGGGATTGTCCGTGATTGGCAATCATCCGAATTTTAGCAGCCAAAACGTCATCATTAGTGAAAAGTGCACCTCCATCTCCAAAACAACCCAGGTTTTTCGAAGGAAAGAATGAAGTACATCCAATATCGCCGATCGTACCGGTTTTAGCGCTTTTTCCACTATCGGAATGATAGGTGGCGCCAATCGCCTGGGCATTGTCTTCGACCACAAAAAGATCATGTTTCCTGGCCACTGCCATGACCTCATCCATAGGAGCAGATTGTCCAAACAGGTGCACCGGTACAATTGCTCTGGTTTTGTCGGTTATGGCGGCTTCGATCAGTTCTCCGGTCACATTGAAAGTATCCTTGTCCACGTCGATCATTACCGGTACAAATTGCAGTAGACCAATCACTTCAGCAGTAGCTACATAAGTAAAGGAAGGGATTATCACCTCATCACCAGGCTTTAGTCCAATAGCCATGAGCGCTA
This sequence comes from Saprospiraceae bacterium, assembly GCA_020436835.1. Lineage (GTDB taxonomy): Bacteria > Bacteroidota > Bacteroidia > Chitinophagales > Saprospiraceae > JABDMH01. The sequence continues at coordinate 6,592 of JAGQWZ010000262.1, forward strand.
TTTGGAGCGCATCAGTGCCATTCGCACAACTGATGACATGTTTCACATCCAGGTACTGGGCCAGTTCATCTTCAAAGGCATCTACCTGTGGCCCTTTGATATATCTTGAAGAACGAACTACATTCAGAATTGCTTCATCGATCTCTTTCTGGATGTGCTGGTATTGTTTGACCAGATCCACCATATGAATGGGCTCCTGCATAGGTCTCTATAAAGATTTTCGCAAAGATAAACATTGCATTGGTTTGGAAGCGCAAACCAGACATCCCTGACTAAAAGCCATAGTCCGGATTGTCCCGGGAAAAATCTTCGGATGTAAACGGGGGATTTATCTCAACGTCACTGTATTGATAATGTTCAAAGATGCCCTGCTCATCGAAAACCTTGATGCTTATGGGAATAAATCTTGACTTGTCTATTAATAGCTCAATCCTTGGGGAATAATCGTTGGGAATCATTATGGTGTCGCCCTCTTCGATATCATCATAGTGATCGAGATTATTTTTTTCCATGATGAGATAACTGGAAATATTTTTCTCTTTGGCAATGCTCATGACATCATCTCCATCGCTGACGGTATATTCAATGAATTTAAACTGATGGTTTTTAAATACAATTTGGTAGCAATTGTTTTGCTGGTGGTAGGTGTCGGGTCCGAGTTCTAGCATATCATCGAGGTCGGAAGCATATTTGTCCAGTAGATGCTCTAAAAGAGAGACTACCAAATCAAATCCGGCATCTTTCACGGTGTGATGTTGATTTTTAAGCATATTATGTCCCTTGGGATCCATCTTTAAGGTAATCCAGGGGAATCCGTTGGTATTAACATAGGCCTTATCAGGATTTTGATCTTCTTTAAACAAGACTTCCAGTCCATTCTTTGGCGCTAGTTGTTTCATATACACCTGATAAGGACTTCGATTTAACTTTATAATGGAAATCTGCTGGAAAGTTTCATCTCCGATACGCTCCTGCTTATCCATTTGATAGCGGAGCGTTTTAATTTCCTTAGTGCGTGCAAAAGTCTTACGACAGATTTGATCGGCAGTAATATCATCAGAGAATATTACCGGACCTACGACCGCATTAATAAGGAATGAAAGTGTTAAAAGTCCCGCTATTTTCATCGAAGGTTTGTAGAGGTGATTTATTTCAGAAATCCTGTTATTTCCAGAAAAATGATCCGTGTTTCCGGATATTAAACCAGGTGCCCTTTACATTAGTTCGTTCACGGGATTGCTGTCAGATCAAGTTAGACAAATAATAGGTATTCTTTCTAATGATTGACAACATTTAACGGTTTTAACCTTTATTTGCCGAATAAAGTAATCGCCCTGTTCATGATTTCCTGGCCGATTGCCAGAGAGGCAGTAGCTGCCGGACTGGGGGCGCTGATGACATTGACAACCCGGGCTGTATTCAGAATCAGAAAATCGTCAATTAAATTTCCATTTTTGTCGCATGCCATTGCCCGCACACCACTGCGTCCTCCTTCGACGTCCTCCATGGTGATTTCAGGAATTAATTTTTGCATGGCCTCTACAAAGAGTCTTTTTGAATATGAACGTCTGATTTCATCCCACCCGGTTCTCCAGTATTTTTTTGCCAATTTCTGAAATCCTGAAAAAGAAAGAATTTCCCATAGCTCCTTTCCGTCCACCTGGCTATTTCTGTATCCTTCTCTCTGATAAGCCAATACGGCGTTGGGACCAGCCTCAATTCCTCCGGTAATCATTCTGGTGTAATGTACACCGAGAAAAGGAAAATTAATATCCGGTACAGGATAAATCAGATGATTTACCAGATATTCTCTTTCTTTTTTTAATTCGTAGTATTCACCCCGGAAAGGAATGATTTTATAGGGAATATCCGGCATGGTCTTTTCCGTGATTTTATCTGCATACAATCCGGCACAAGAGATGACATAACGGGCCGTGATGTCATTATTATTCGTGATCAGGGTAATATTCTTTAGATTTTCGATGACATCCTGCACCTGATGGTTTGTGAAGATGGTGCCTCCTTTATTCTGAAAGATCTCGGCATATTTCTTTGCCACTGCCTCATATTCTACGATTCCGGCAGAAGGCACCTTGATAGCCTGGGTACAGAATACATGAGGTTCAATTTCCCGGGCTTCGTCGGGGCTGATGATTTTCAGACCGGAAAGCCCATTCTGAATTCCCTTCTGATAAATACCCTTGAGTGTCTCAATTTCCCGGTCGTTGGTGGCCACGATGATCTTGCCACAGAGTTCATAGGGAATGTTGTATTCTTCACAAAAAGTAACCAGCCTGGCATGACCTTCATGGCAATTCCTGGCCCTTAGGCTCCCGGGCTTATAATATATACCGGAATGCATTACTCCACTATTCCACCGGGACTGGTGTTGGGCAATCTCATTTTCCTTCTCCAGAACACAAATGTTCAGGTCCGGCCTTTTCTCAATCAATTGAAATGCGGTGGACAGACCGACTATCCCTCCGCCAATTATCGCTATATCGTAAACCATAACGGAGATAAAGATACGGCTCTAAATTTCCAATTTTCAAATTCCCTGCGCTCTGCTCCAACTCCTTAAGCACCAAATTCCAAATTCCAAATTTCAAGGCTATTTACTACCCCTGCTCCATACTCTCTGCCCAACTATTCACCCGTTCCACTGGCACTCAAAACCCCTAAATCCCCTAAAGGGGACTTCACCTTCCGGATACTACATTTTTTGTCGATGGCTGATCAACTTCTCCCCCTCTGCCCTCTGCCCAATACTCCATGCCTTTCACCTGCTAAACCAATTACCTATTACCTACTTTACCTGCTCCTCTGGCACTCAAAACCCCTAAATCCCCTAAAGGGGACTTTTCATTCCTGCTGGCTGATCACCTTCTGCCTCTCTGCCCTCTGCCCAATACTCCATGCCTTTCACCTTGCTAAACAAAACTCACTTTTTGTAAAGTAAAATTCCCTTTCCCTCGTCTTCTTTAGTAAGTTGGACCTATAAAATCATGTCGGTACCCTTGGCAACGCAAAGAGATCAGGCAGTTTCAGAAGCAGTAGACACCTATGGAAGGCGGTTGTTCCGTTTTATCCGGAGCCGGGTGCCTAGTAATGCGGATGCCGAGGATATCCTGCAGGAAGTGTGGTATCAGTTTAGTAAAGCACTGCAAATCGACACCATTGAGCAGATCAGCGGCTGGTTGTTTCGGGTAGCTCGCAATAAAGTCACAGACCGCTACCGGAAAAATCAGCCGGACCTTCTGGAAGATCTGCAACAAACGGGGGAGGAGGGATCCTTTATTCGGGAAATCCTCCTGGCAGACCCACAGGACCCGGAGGATATTGAATTAAAAGAACTCTTTTGGGAAGCTCTTTTTGATGCCCTCGACGAACTGCCTGAGCCTCAACGCCAGGCCTTCGTCTGGAATGAATTGGAAGATCAGACGTTTCAGGAAATGGCGGACAGAAGCGGGGAAAGCATTAAGACCTGGATTTCCAGAAAAAGATACGCTGTACAGCATTTGAGAAAACGCCTACAAAGCTTATATGAAGAATTTATGGAATAACCCCGGATCAGTAAGCCCGGAGGGATTGCTGAGCCGGCTTGGAAAGAATTCCCCGAGCCGGTTTGGAAAGAATTCCCTGAGCCGGATTGGAAAGAATTTCCTGAGCCGGCTTCCGAAAGAATTCCTTCAACAGTTAGGTTTAACCGGCATTTTTAAAATGAACGTATAAAATTGAGAATTAAAAAAAGGCGAATTAAAACTTCGCCGGAAATTATTTGAAAAAAGAATTTTGGATGATCAATCCCAATAATAATGAATCACTATAAAAAATACTGGCCATTAAAGATCCTGTTTTTCCTTATCGCGGCGGCTGCATTTATCAGCCTTCTGGGTTGGGTAGTGATGTCTTTATGGAATAGACTGCTACCGGAGATTATTGGTGTAAGAATGATCAATTTCTGGCAGGCATTGGGTTTGCTAGTGCTTAGCCGGATATTGTTTGGGAAATGGGGTGGATTCGGGCGACATCATTCAGGTCCGAAGAGAGCCATGTGGCGTAAGAAATGGCACTCAATGACTGCTGAAGAAAAGTCAGCATTCAAAGCCCGGTGGAAGGAAAAATGCAGATCACACAAACCGGAGGAGTGATATTTGCCTTTGTACAGAAGTTGAAATATCTAAATTGATTTCTCGAAAATATATTCCGCAAATCTTAATCCAGCCATTTACTATTTAAACTTAATTACAAATGCCGCCTCTGTAGGATTGACTTGATTTTTTGGTAATTCAATTGAAATTCCCCTGCCCCGTTTCTTCCAGGAAAGAGCCTCGCCCGTGCCTAAGAATGTGGCGGTTACGGCTGTCTTAAAATCGATACCCTCGAAATATATTTCTCCTGGTAGTTCAACCGTATCATCATCTATAAGATAGATCAAATATATCGAACCATCTTCTTTGGAAGTGACACAGATATTCTCGAATTTATAAGGGGCCAACGACCGGGTGCTATATATCGCTTCTCCGTTGACTTCGATCCAGTCACCTATTTCGGACAAAAGTTGATACGCCTCCGCATCCCAGGTACCTTCCGGACTGGGTGCAATATTCAATAGGAGATTTCCTCCCTTTGCCACAATATCAACCAACATATGAATGGCTTCACGGCTCGACATGTATTTGGCGTCAAAATTATAAGACCAGCCGCCACCTGCGATAATACAGCTCTCCCAGGGATAGGGTAGGGGCTGTTCCGGCACCCGGTTTTCAGGCGTCAGATAATTTTGATTTTTACCGTACACTGCCCGGTCTACTACAATTAGTCCCGGCTGTTTTGCCCGTGCTTTTTTGACCAGGTCATCCATACGAATGTCCTGATTCACGATCCGGTGTTTCAGATATCCGGATTGGTTGTTCCGGAGCTCGTTATCATACCAGCTGGTAATTTGGGACTTGGGAGTTTTTGCTACCCAGCCACCATCCAGCCATAAGATATCGACAGGTCCATAATCAGTGAGTAGCTCAAGAATCTGATGGTGGGTAAAGTCGATGAATTGATTCCATTTTTCCGGATTTTCCTCCGGGGCATAATTCACATTCCGGTCACGGGGAGGATAATAGGGATCCCAGTAATGAGGGGTGTGCCAGTCCGGTTTGGAAAAATACGCTCCGGCCCAAAGGCCTTGTTCTCTGAAAGCCGTAAAGATCTCTCTGGTCACATTGGATCGGGGATTGGTAGAGAAAGGAGTTTTCGGACCGGTAATTTTGTAGTCAGTGTATTTTGTGTCAAACATGCAAAAGCCATCGTGATGTTTGGTCGTAAATACCACATATTTCATCCCCGCTTTTTTTGCTGCAGCTGCCCATTTTTCCGGATTGAATTTTTCCGGATTAAAAGTAGTTTGCAGGGCCTCATACTCCTGCTTATACTCGAAGTAATTATCCGGATTTGATCCCTTTTTTCGTTCACACCAGCCATATTCTTCCGGGCATAGTGACCAGGATTCTACAATGCCCCATTGACTGTAAGGACCCCAATGCATCAGCAGCCCGAATTTAAGATCCTGCCACTGTGATAATTTAGCTAAGACCAAGGGATCCGTTTCCGGCACATACCTTTCGTGTTCATAAATTGCCTGCCCATTTAATTGGGTGATAAAGAATAGAACGAGAACTAGACTCCCGGTAGATAAATTAAATCCGGACATTATTTTTAATTTTTTATTTAACCCTGAATTCAGTTTTAATTAGATCTTTAGAATTACCCCCTACCATGACTTCAAACAATCCGGGCTCGACCGTTCGATGCAGGTCCCGGTCCCAGATTGCCAATTCTTCGGGGCCCAACTTAAACGTTACGGTAACCGTTTCGCCCCTTTTAATAAAAATTCGTTCGAAGCCCTTTAGGGTCTTTAAGGGCGTAGTCACACTACTGTAGACATCATTCAAATAGAGTTGTACCACTTCCTCTCCATCCCGATCTCCCGCATTACTTACCTCCACGCTCACCATCACTGTATCCTCAGTGCCGATCGCGCTGGAACTAAGCTGTAAATTATCGTAATTAAATCGGGTATAACTTAGACCATGTCCAAAGGGATAAAGTGGATCCTGGCTCTCCACTACATAACGGTGAATGGCTGAGGGCTTTTGATTATAATATATCGGCAATTGACCAACAGACCGGGGAAAAGTAACCGGCAGGCGACCGGCAGGATTATAATCTCCAAAAAGTACATCGGCAACGGCATCACCTCCCGACTCACCCGGGAACCAGGCTTCGAGGATGCCGTCCACCTGATCGGAGATCCAATTTATGGAAAGAGGCCTTCCATTGAGCAGTATGCAAATCACCGGCGTTCCGGTTTGTTTAATCGCCTGAATCAATTCGGTCTGTTTTCCCTGCAGATCAAGCGTAGCAACATCCCGGTTTTCTTCGACCAGCTCATTTGATTCTCCCAGCACCACGATGGCTACATCCGATCTTTTCGCAAGGTCCACCGCTGCCGTCATATTCACCTTTTCCCGGTTCCAGCGAAGATGAGCCCGGGCTCCCCATCCCCCTTCCCACATTTCAATGCGCAACTTGTATTTCCTGCCTGCTTCAAATAGCATCGGAGTGGTGACAATATTTGTCGAGCCCTTGGTCCAGTTGTCGATCACCAGGCGATCATCTACCCACATACGGATCCCATCATCGGAACTTAGGCCCAGCCAGCCGTCAAAGCTTTCTTCCGGTTTTAACCAGCCGGTCCAGCGAACCGAAAACTGATCGTCATTCACGTTTTCTCCCGGAGACCAGGGCCAGTCAAATTCAAGGTGATCATCAACCCTTACCAGTGCGGGAGTGCCAGCAAGCTTCCGGTTATTGAAATATTCACCCATTAATCCTGCACTATTTTCATCAGGCGTTAATAGGTATTGCGAAGCCACCACCTGGCCTTTAATGATCAGAGGCACGCCCTCTTCATAGACCACTTCGGTTTGATTTCCCACCTTTTTCTTAATCCCTTCTAATACAGTTGTTGCCGATTTATTTCGAACTGAATAGCCGCCTAAGCGGCTTGCATTGGCATTGGGACCGATTACAGCAATAGTTTTCAGGTCTTTTTTTAAAGGCAGGATGGCATTTTCATTTTTAAGCAGCACGATCGATTTTTTACCGGCTTCCAAAGCCAGGCTCTGATTTTCCTGCGTGTGCATTCTGGCTTCAATTATACCGGGCTCGATATAAGGATTTTCAAATAAACCCAGAAGGAACTTTAATCGCAAAACCGCTCCCGCGGCCCGGTCTATATGATCCATCTTTAAGGTTCCTTCCTGTACCAGTTCAACGATCGTCTCCTGCCAAAAGTCATTTTCAAAATCATAGAACTGCATATCCACCCCGGCAGCCACCGCCTGACGGATTGCATCCTTGGGAGAACTGGCGGCATAATGGGTGGTTTGTATATATTTGATCGCTCCCAGGTCCGAAATGACAATGCCCTTAAATCCCCATTCATTTCGCAGCACCTCGGTGAGCAACCAATGATTGGCGGCGCAGGGAATGCCATCCAATTCGGTGTAGGCACACATGGCCCCCAGGGCAGCTCCTTTCCTGTAAGCTTTTTCAAATACAGGTAAAAAATCTTCCCTTGCGGTTCGTTCTCCTACAATGACGGGAGATGAATTTCCTCCTGCCTGAGGGATGCTATGCACAGCAAAATGTTTTGGCTCTGCGATAATTGCATCATCCGCCGACAAGGTATCTCCCTGCATGCCATTCACCATCGCCAGGCCTAACTCTCCCGCCAGGTAAGCATCTTCGCTAAAGGTTTCTGCTACTCTGCCCCACCTGGGTTCCCGTCCTACTCCCAATACCGGTCCCAGGGCATAGTGAACACCGTGAGCTCTTGCTTCCCTGCCGATGACCTTACCTGTCTTTTCCAGCAGATTACGGTCCCAGGTACTACCCAGTCCGATGCTCATGGGGAACGCCGTATTGCCATCGTCGACGTATCCGTGCAATGCTTCGGCCATGATCAGGGCCGGGATACCCCAGCGGTTGTTTTTAATCACAAATTCCTGCAAAGCATTGATCATCACCTCGGAACGGGGATAGAGATCATGAATCGCTCCCACTCCCCGGCTGCCCAGAAGATCACCCGCCTTGCCGGCGTCGAAATCCTGCTGTTCTTTGAAGGCCGGTCCCCGGTACATATCCATTTGCCGTACCTTCTCTTCCAGACTCATCCGGGATAAGAGGTCAGCGACCCTCTGTTCGACCGGGAGTCCGGGATTCTGATAGGGAAATGGTTGTGACCACAGGCTCGAAATATTCAAGATCGGGATCAAAAAGAGCAGGATAATCCTCGCTGTCATCTCCCTTTGGAGGATCTCGAAAATAGTATTAAAACCATGGCTATTATTCATTCCGGATATTTCGGTAAGAGAGTAAAAATCGAGTTATTTATTCGGACCTGCAAAGGGAAATCCAGTGAATACGCAGAGTAGAATTAATCTTAATAATATTTTTCGATACCCCCGTGACCCCGGATTAATTTATTCTGATTTGTTTTGGCAATGAAATTTTTCAAGCGTTTTTCAAATTCCTCCGGTCTGTTTCTGGCGGCTTCAATGTAAGCAATTCGGATGCGCTTGTAAGTATCGGAAAGTTTCTGGTAGTTACTCCAGGCGGATGGATCCCTTTTTATTTGTTCGATTATGTCCTGCGGATAGATGAATTTTTGCCGGATAACCTTTTGAATCGAATCGCTGATCGAGGGATGGATCATTTTCATTTTATCCAGCCACCGCAATCGTTCGATATTGGCCTGGCTAAATTTACTTTTTGGATTGCGGGGAGTGAATTTTTGTGCACTATGTTCTTCGTCAATGGATTTTAAATTACTATCGATCCAGCCAAAACAAAGCGCTTCTTCCACTGCATCATTATAGACAATACGCGGTTTGCCACTTTCCTTCTTGGGGTAGATCAACCAAATTTCCTCTTTGTTCTGAAAATTCTTTTCCAGCCATTTTCGCCAGTCTTTCCTTTTGTCAAAGTATACAGTTTCCATTTGTTAAGTTTTCTGGACCGACTGGTAATTTACATATTCAGGTGTAATTGATCACCGTAAGTAGTCAGGGATTGGTTTTGGAGTAAGCAGATCCAGATCATCTCATTTGCTATCCCAGATCATTATTTATCTTATGGTGTAAACTTATTTTCGTGCCTTACTCACCTTCTAACTGTAACCAATGAGATGTTGTTATTGTCCCACTGCAGTATTGTTGTCAATACTGATAATACTTCAACTTAATTTTCTTAGGAGTCAACCGTCAAGCCTGCCCGATTGGGAGAATCCGGAAATTATTTCCCGGAATAAGTTGGACACCAGGGCTTCTTTCTGGCATTTTCAAAGTCGGCAACATGCACTCGAAAACGACCGGCACAAGGCGGGCAAGTATCTGGATCTGAATGGGATCTGGAAATTTCACTGGTCGGAAAATCCGGCGGAAAGACCGGCTGACTTCTATATGGAGAACTTCGATATTTCGGATTGGGCTGACATCAAAGTTCCTGGCAACTGGCAGCTACAGGGCTTCGGCCATCCCATTTATGTAAATATTCCCTATGAATTTGCTAACAAAAGAATGCCGATAACGGAGATGGACGACGGTCCGAAACCGCCTCAGATACCCCATGATTTTAATCCGGTTGGTTCTTACCGGCATGAGTTCACCCTGTCAGAAGATTGGGAAAAGGACCAGATCATCCTGCATTTTGGGGCGGTGTCATCCGCAATGTATCTTTGGGTCAACGGTCAAATGGTGGGCTACAGTCAGGGGAGTAAGCTACCCGCCGAATTTGACATTTCCCCTTATGTGAGGACAGGCAATAACACCATTGCGGTGGAGGTATATCGATGGAGTGATGGAAGCTACCTCGAATGTCAGGATTTCTGGCGTATCAATGGCCTGACCCGGGATGTATACTTATATGCGATACCGGTGCAACATATCGCCGATATCACGATCCGGTCCGGTTGGAAGATGGGTACCGGCAGCCTTAATGTGACAGTCGATCTGGCGGGGAATACAGCGGAGGGAGGAATCGTCCACCTCCAACTGCTTGACGACACTGAAATATTGTGGGAACAGACTAAAGAACCCGGCAGTTCAGGTCAGCTGGTTTTCAATCATGACCTCAAAAATGCCAGGCCCTGGTCGGCGGAAGAGCCGTTTCTATATACCCTTTACATAGCGTATAGCAGCAGGCAGGGCAATGTATTGGATGCGACAACTGTTAAGGCGGGTTTCCGCACCATCGAATTGAATGATGGTCAATTATTGGTGAATGGGCAGCCCATCCTGATTAAGGGAGTGAACTTGCATGAGCACCATCCGGAAACCGGACATTATGTGGACAAAGTCATGATGTTGAAAGATATCACCACAATGAAGCAGGCCAATATCAATGCCGTACGAACTTCCCACTATCCCCAACCCGAATACTGGTATGAACTATGCGACCGCTACGGGCTCTATCTGATCGATGAGACCAATGTCGAATCACATGGGATGGGGTATGGGCCGGAATCACTGGCCAAGGATCCGCTATGGCAAGAAGCCCATTTGGATCGTGCCCGCAGGATGTATGAACGCGATAAAAATCATCCCAGCATCATCTTGTGGTCGCTGGGTAATGAGATGGGTGACGGCGTAAACACCACAGCAGAGGCAGCCTGGCTGCGGGCGAATGATCCTACCCGACTCATCCATTCAGAACGCGCTGGTTTTGGTCCGAATACCGACATCGTGGCCTGCATGTACCCAAAGATCGAATTTCTGGAGTCCTATGCCAACGGAGAAAGCCTCGATATGGGAAGCTCATTCCTGGGAAAGGAATTTGCTATCGATGCAGAATCGAGCCGCTCCCGTCCCTTTATTATGTGTGAATATGCGCACGCTATGGGGAACAGCCTCGGAAATTTTCAGGATTACTGGGATGCGATCAAGCGACACCGCTATCTCCAGGGTGGATTTATCTGGGATTGGGTTGATCAGGGACTGACAAAAACCAACACCTCGGGAGAGAAATTCTGGGCATACGGGGGTGATTATGGGCCGGAAGGTAAAATGCCTTCGGATGGAAATTTTGTCATTAATGGGGTAGTATTTCCTGATCGCAGTCCTCATCCTGCCCTCGCAGAGGTGCATAAAGTTTATCAGAATATACAGTTTGAATTCGATAAGTTGCAGGGGCAGTTGGAGATTAAAAATGAATTTTTCTTTTCCCAGCTTTCCGGTTACATTTTGAGTTGGAAATTATTGAAGGATGGCGTGATCGCAGATCAGGGTGAAGAAAATATGCCACAAATTAATCCGCAGGCGACAGGACAAATTAAAATTGAAATGCCCCCACTTGCCGATGGTGAATATTTTCTGCAGGTGGAAGCAATACAAAAAGTAACTAAAGATTTAATACCGGCGGGACAGGTGGTGGCCAGGGAAGAATTCCAGTTAAGTAAATATGATTTTCCGGTTGACATTGAATCAACTGGTGAGGTAAATATTCAATTTCGGGAAAATACCGTGCTAATTTCCGGTGAAAATTTTCAGGCTGATTTTGACCGTAATAGCGGACGCTTAAATAATTATTCGATCAATAATACACCGGTATTTGTCCAACCGGTGCATCCGAATTTC
>JAGQWZ010000263.1 GCA_020436835.1 Saprospiraceae bacterium
AGATGATAGTCGACAGGTCTTAAACCTACTTAAGGATTTTAAATTATTTAGTATTGGTCATTCAAAAAAAATAAAGAATCTACTCTGGACTATTGATACAGAGGAAGATTTAAAAAGCTACATTTTCGATTATCAATATACCGTCAGTGCCGGAAACTCACATCATATCCACCGGCGCACTGTATTTTTCTTTTATTCCAAACAATTGGGCCTTCCTGATTTTCGAATGCAGCCGGAAAAATTCATGCATCGACTGGCGGGATGGCTTGGATGGGAAGATATTGATTTTGTTGATCATGAAGTTTTCTCAAAACAGTATCATCTTAAGGGCGGCGACGAGGAGTTGATCAGAGATACCTTTACCGACGATGTTCTTCACTATTTTAAATTCCAGAAAAATTGGTGTGTAGAGGGATTAAACTATTTTCTGATTGTATATCGAAATGAGAAAAGACTCCCGCCGGGCCAAATCAAAGAATACTATGAAGTGGCAAGGGAGATTTATGGTATTTTAAAAGACAAGGGATTCAGGGTCTGATGGCGCCCATTGATATATTAAATCATTCTTCTCCTTAAAAAATCCTGTCCTATCCTGCCAGCTTTGGAGTCTCCAGTAATTTAAAGAATTGATCTAATTTCGGAGTAATTATGATCTCTGTCCGTCGGTTTTCACTGCGCCCGGCAGGTGAATTGTTATCCGATTTGGGCAAGTATTCTGAGCGGCCTCCCGCTGTCATTCTCTCCGGATCAACAAAATATTCCTGCTGAAGTGATCGCACTACTGATGTCGCCCTTTTCACACTGAGATCCCAATTATCGACCATGCAATCATTATTGATTGGTACGTTGTCGGTATGACCCTCTACCAAAATATTGAGATCCTGGTGATCATTGATGATGGAAGCTAATTTTCCCAGAACATTTTTTGCCGAGGAAGTCAGGTTCGAACTTCCAGAACGGAAAAGCATTTTGTCCGATATGGAAACGTAAACCACCCCTCCTTTCACTTCCACCTGCACATCATCGTCATTAATGTCTGACAATGACCTTTTGAGGTTCATAACCAGGGCCAGGTTGATGGAATCTTTTTCGTGAATCTTTGTATTGAGATTTTCAATAAAAGAGTATTGCTGGTTGATGGATTCCAGGGATTTCTGAATGCTTTCGGCTCCGGTCTTATTGATCACAGATAGGTCGGACAGGCGATCCAGAAGACTTGCTTCGGTGTTTTTCAGGTGGTCCAACTGTTCTTCAAGTTGTTCGATCTGCTGATCCTTCAGGGCCAGTTCTCTCTTTGTCTTTTTACCACAAGAGACGAGAAGCACGGAAGCCAGCAATAATGCAATATTATACTTTTTCATATCAAAATCTGTTGAAGGTGTGTATCACTGAAAACAGGAATCGAGCTGTTTTTAGTATAAAATTGGGATAAAATTGAGCTATTTACTATCTATAAGGCTCTCATTCACAGTCAATGACTTGGACTGATTCTGGTCTCCCTCTTTTGATTTAATCCGTACAACATCAAACAGGTCCCTTCTTCGATCTTTGAGATTACGCACCGCTCCAAAATTATGTAGCTCACGGATGAGGTCAATGTCTACGTCGGCTACCAAAATCATCTCGGTGTTAGGTGTGGCTTCCGCCTTAAGTCCATTGGAAGGAAAGGCAAAGTCGCAAGGGGTAAATACCGCCGACTGGGCGTATTGGATATCCATATTATGGACGAGAGGGAGGTTGCCGACACTGCCGGCTATGGCCACGTAGCACTCGTTTTCTATCGCCCGGGCCTGGGCGCAATTACGAACCCGGGCATACCCATTCTGGGTATCAGTCAAAAAGGGTACAAAGAGAATATCCATACCTTCATCACTGAGGATGCGGCCCAATTCAGGAAATTCGACATCGTAACAGATAAGAATACCGATCTGTCCGCTATCTGTCTGAAAAGTCTGTACTTCGTCACCTCCTTTCAGGCCCCATACCTTCGATTCGTCCGGTGTCACATGAATCTTTTTAAACATATCTATATGGCCATTCCGATGGCACAGAAAACCCACATTCATTAGTTTGCCATCCGATAAAAATGGCATACTGCCGGTTATGATGTTTATGTTGTAGGAAATGGAAAGTTGCGAAAATTGGTCCCGGATCGCGTCAGTATAGGCTGCCAGCCCACGTATCGCTTCAGCTTCCGACAAATGATTGAATTCTGCCATCAGAGGCGCATTGAAGAATTCGGGAAATAAAGCAAAATCACTCCGATATCCTGAGACAGCATCTACAAAATACTCCACCTGCTTCATTAGATCATCAAGCGACTGGTAAGGACGCATTTGCCACTGAATCAGACCCAGTCGAACAATTTTTTTGTTGATTTCCACCTGGATCTTACTTTTTTCATAATAGATATTATCCCATTCCAACAGGACGGCATATTCCTCAGAAGCCGCATCCCCTTCCAAATACCCTTTTAATATTCGCACCGGATGAAAATCGTTGGAAAGCTGAAAGTTGAGCACAGGATCATTGATTTCCTTCGAACGTACTTTATTTATATACTCTTTGGGTGTCAGTTCGCTGGCATATTTGTGATAGTTGGGAATCCTGCCTCCAAAAGCAATTCCTTTCAGATTCAGTTTTTCACATAATTCCTTGCGATAGTCGTATAGGCGTCTTCCGAGACGCAGCCCTCTGAATTCAGGTTTAATAAATATTTCAATTCCATAGAGTAAGTCTCCATCAGGATCATGCGTCTGAAAGGAATAATTACCGGTGATTTCCTTATAAGAATGGGCAACCTCGAAATCATCGCCATTGATAATGATAGATAAAGCGCAGCCCACCACCTTATCATCGACCTTCAACACGACCTGTCCTTCCCGAAAACGGTCAATTAGATTCTCGATATGGTGTTTTCGCCAATAAGCACCAGGCATACTGCTATATGACTCAATCATTGCTTCTTTGAGCTCTTCGTAATCAACTGCAGTAAGGAACTTGAGTTCTATCTTATTGATATTCATGCCACTATCATTTTTAGAAAGCCATAAAGGTACAACCAGACCCCTTTAAAAAGGTTTTGTATTCTACCTGTACTCAGCCCCCTGGAGTAAATTTGGTGAAAAATAGATTCTGATTCGGTATGGAATTACCCAGCCACCAAGAGAAATACAAATTCATTACCTTTGCGAGCATTTAATGATTAATTTGCATTATTAATTTTTGTAATATGAATTTCAGACATTGGTCTCTATTAATTGCTATACTCTGTTTAGTCACTATTTCCTGTAATAACGCGGAAAAGCAAGCGCTGCGCGAAGAAGCACGGAGTTCGCTCAGGGATATTCCCGAAGGAAGCATTACCCCACCGGCAGCTACCGGCAATTCAAGTACTGCCAATACGCCGGAGCCAGCTCAAAACGCAGCCGGTATTTGGCACTATACCTGTCCAAACGGATGTGCCGGAGGTGCAGGTGCAGCCGGAAAGTGCACTTCATGCGGGGCTGACTTAGCGCATAATACAGCGTATCATCAATCAGCTAATAGTCAACCGGCCATCAGTCAATCCGGAAACGATGACCCCATCGTAGATTTTTCAAATTTACAAGGAACTTCCAGCGCACCGACTGCAGAGCCAGCGCAAAATGCAGCAGGAGTTTGGCATTACACCTGTCCGAGCGGATGTGCCGGAGGTGCAGGTTCAGCTGGTAAATGCGCTAATTGCGGTTCAGATCTGGCCCACAATACTGCCTATCACAGTCAAGGAGGATCTCCTGCCCAGCCGTCCATTAATTTGAATAGTTCTCCCACGGTAACCACCCCAACCAATACGCCGGAACCAGCTCAAAACGCAGCCGGTGTTTGGCACTATACCTGTCCCAATGGTTGCAGTGGAGGAGCAGGATCAGCGGGCAAGTGCAGTTCTTGTGGAGGTAATTTAGCTCATAACACGGCATACCATAACTAATAGACCCAGTCTTTGCTGAGATCTTCAGGATACCTGGTTGGAAGCTAAAAGCATTTGCCTTTAGCTTCCAACCAGGGGTCAGGATAAGTTTTTAATGAAAGTAGTTTTGGAGGTAGTGGGACACGAAATCTACCAGGAAATTTGTTGGTTGTCAATGTATGCAACCGGCATATCTGTTGCAAAATCCTAGTATGCGTACATATCGCACCCGGCAAAATGGAAGTTGCTTTCGATCGTTGCATTTTCATCTGAATCAGAACCATGTACGGCATTTTCACCAACATTAGTGGCGTACAATGCCCGGATAGTACCCGGTGCCGCTTCCGCTGGATTGGTGGCTCCAATCAATTTTCTAAAATCTTCCACTGCATTTTCCTTTTCCAGGACTGCAGCCACAATTGGTCCGGACGACATAAAATCTACTAATTCCTGATAAAATGGTCTTTCTTTATGCACTGCATAAAAAGCGCCTGCTTTATCAGCGGACAATTGGGTCAACTTCATTGCAACAATTTTAAAACCCGCATTGGTAATTTTTTCAAGAATATTGCCAATATGACCAGCACGAACGGCGTCGGGTTTAATCATTGTGAATGTTCTATTACTCATAATTTATCTTTTAAAAATGAAGCGTTTTTAGGTTGATTTTTTAAGAAGGGGCAAAAGTAAGGATTTAGAAAACATTGCAAAGGAGGTTTTCCCTCAAATAAATTTTTCCCCCTCGGTAAAAAGTCACATTTTCGTCCTTCAAATATTAAAAATGCAGGGAATCGAAGAGGTCAGAACTGTTTTATCAACTCCAAAAAACATACTGATCACCAGCCATCGGAATCCTGACGGCGATGCGATTGGATCTTCCCTGGCAATGTGCCTTTGGCTGGAGAAGAAAGGGCACCGGGTGATGGTGGCTTTTCCGTCTGAGTATCCCGCGATCTATCACTGGATGCCAGAAATCGAACAGGTCCAGATCTACGATGTAGATCCGGATCCCATCGCAGAGTTCGTCAACCATGTTGAAGTTTCTATTATCCTGGACTATAATTCCCTGACAAGAATTGACAAGTTGGGTAAACTCCTGGAAGATAAGAACCTCTACACCATCCTGATCGATCACCACCTTTACCCCGACCCCATCGGTGACTTTATACTTTCTGACACAAGTGCAAGTTCGACGTGTGAGTTGGTCTATCGCTTTATTGAAAGCTATGACCGTTCAAATTTAAATGACCTTACGATCGCAACCTGCATCTATACGGGCATCCTTACCGATACCGGATCCTTTCAGTACAGTACCTCTCCGGCGTTGTTCCGGTGTGTAGCTGCCCTGCAGGAAATCGGGTTGGATACCACTGCCATTCATGACCGGATCTTCAATACGATGGAGGAGAAAAACCTTCGTCTTCTTGGTCATTGTCTGGCCAACAGGATGGAGATCCTGGAGGAGTACAGGACCGGCATCATTTTCCTGAATAAGCACGATTTTCAGGTATATGATATTCAGCGAGGCGATACCGAAGGCATTGTGAATTACCTGCTTAAACTAAAAAATGTGCACATGGCGGTGTTTATCCGCCAACAACCCACAATTATTAAGATATCTTTTCGTTCCAAAGGCGATTTTTCTGTTGAAGAAATCGCGAAGAATTATTTTAATGGAGGTGGCCACCGCAATGCCTCCGGTGGATATACCAAGTCAAGTCTGGCGGCAACGCTTGATCTGATCAAAGCGATCCTTCCCAGCTATAAAGAACAGTTAATTAAACCAATTATATGAAAATACTGCAAACGGCCCTGATTTCAGGCCTACTCGCTTTGCTGATCAGTTGCAGCACTGAGCAAAGCCAGGAAACAACGAGACGTGGTTACCGTCTGGAAAGACATGTATCAACCAATGGTGCCAAACCGGTACCGGGAGAATACGCTTATTTCCAGATTGTAATGCGTCATAAAGATTCCATAATTAATACCAGTTACGGATCGGATCAAATACCTCGAATCCGGATTCCGGCGGAAGATGAATATACCAAAGAAACACCGGTGATCATTGATGCTCTGGCCGAAATGTCCGAGGGCGATAGTGCTACCCTATTTTTTCCGCTCGATTCACTGGAACAAGTTCCACCGGCATTTGCAAACATTGATGTGATCGAATATGATCTTAAATTTCTTGAGATAAAATCGGATGAGGAGTTTAAAGCGGAAATGCAGGAGATCATGGATGAGCGCGCCGCTGAAATGGAGGCAACCAAGGCCAAAAAACCCGAGGTGGTCGCAATGGCTGAGAAAGCGCTTGCGGACTACAAAGCAGGTAACCTGGATTTGCAGAAAACCGACAGCGGCCTGGAATACTTCATTCATGAAGAGGGAACCGGTGAGATGCCAAAGAGTGGCCAGATGGTCGCTGTACATTACTATGGTGCATTCATGGATGGACGTTCCTTCGATAACTCCTATGACAAGGGAGAGCCTTATCGGTTTCCTCTCGGTCAGGGTCAGGCAATCAAAGGTTGGGATGTAGGAATCGGATATCTTAAAGAAGGTTCGGTAGCTTCCTTATTTATTCCTCCTGCATTGGGGTACGGAGAAACCGGTTATGCAGATATACCTGGTAACACTCCGCTATATTTTCTGGTTAATCTGACTGAAGTAAACTAATACACACCGATAATGTTTATGCATTTGGTGTAAATTGAATTCAATTATAAAATCTTAAATCATGACCATAGAACAACTACAGGCCATGAAGGACCGCTTAGGTTCTCTTAGGAGGTATCTTTGACGTCGATAACCGGCTATTCAAGATAAAAGACAAGGAGCAAATGACGCTCGATCCCAATTTTTGGGATGATCCTAAACAGGCTGAATCTACCCTTAAGGAAATTGGGCTTCTGAAGAACTGGGTAAAGGCTTTCGAAGAAACAAAGACGCTCGTTGACGATGTTGAGGTACTCTTTGAGTTTCTCAAGGAAGAAGAAACCAGTGAGGAAGAAGTGGACCAGGCTTATGAGAAAGCACTGGAAAAACTGGAAGATGTCGAGTTCCGGTCTACTCTTAACAAACCGGAAGATGAGCTGGGATCTATTCTCGAAATCAATGCAGGAGCCGGAGGCACGGAAAGTTGTGACTGGACGGAGATGTTGCTCCGCATGTATGTTATGTGGGCCGAAAAAAATGGCTACAAGGTATCAGAATTAAATCGGGTAGACGGAGACGTAGCAGGCCTTAAATCCGTATCAATTGAAATAAAGGGAGATTATGCCTACGGTCTCCTCAAGGGAGAGAACGGTGTACATCGTCTTGTCAGAGTCAGCCCTTTTAATGCCCAGGGGAAACGAATGACTTCCTTTTCCTCAGTATTTGTGCACCCGATGGTGGATGACCGGATTGAAGTAGATGTAAATCCGGCTGACCTGGATTGGGATACCTTCCGTAGCAGTGGCGCAGGAGGTCAGCACGTAAACAAAACTGAGTCGGCAGTCCGGGTAAGGCACCTCCCTACCGGAATTGTCGTCGAATGCCAGGAAGAAAGATCCCAACATATGAACCGGGAGAAGGCCATTCAAATGCTAAAGTCGCGGATCTATGAGATGGAATTACAGAAACAGCAGGCGGAGCGAGAAAAGATCGAAGCAGGTAAAATGAAAAATGAGTGGGGTTCCCAGATCAGAAGTTATGTGCTTGATGACCGGCGGGTGAAGGACCACCGTACTCAACATCAAACGAGCGACACAATTGGTGTTCTGGATGGCAACATCGACGCTTTTCTCAAATCCTGGCTTATGTTGGGTCAGGAGGTGTAGAGACGGGAGAAACCCGGGGTCAGGTGTCGGATGCTGGCACTACTGGCACCTATGGTACTTTCTTTCCCGCTTTCCACTGAACCCCTGAATGCTGAATAATCAAAAGGCCGGATACGGGAGAAGGCTGCGCCGATAGGTGCTTGGTGGCTGATGTCCGGGAATAAGCAGACTGATGCAAATTGTGGTTAGGAATAGATGGAAGGAAGGAAGCAGTGGAACGCAAGAGTATCGAAAGCCCGGAGTCTGATATGTGAAATTGAGGTGTGGAATTGTTGAATTGGAAGAACGAAGGAACTCCGTAGGTATGAAATATCTATAGCCCTAGTCAAACCCCGTAGAGGTTCAATTATCA
>JAGQWZ010000264.1 GCA_020436835.1 Saprospiraceae bacterium
CATTTGAAAAATTCGCTAATTCGTCATTCGTCAATCCACAAAATGGTAGCTTATAAATCAATGAATCACCATGACTTTTCGCAGACTACGTCCTGACCGGATAAGGTATAACCCCGGGTTCCAATCAGCTACATCTATAGCTACGGTAGACGACTGAACCGACTTACGGTATAGTTCATTCCCACCCAGACCAGTGATAGAAATGAGCCCCAGGACATCCCTACTTTGTATCTGCATGGCCTGATGCACCGGATTAGGCGTCACCATTATTCCTCCCCCTGCTGTTTCCTCTTCCTCTACTGAGGTTATCAAGTCACAAATCGTCAGATCAGGATCGATTTCAAGATAATCTCCCGGCTCTAGCACTTTGTCCTGAAAAGCGGGATAGTCCAGGGAGTAACGCTTATGTCTAAAAATAAAATTGTCGTTTAATCGGAGCTGAGTCCCTTGAGCCACCGGAAATCCACTTCGAAAAGGAAGTACATATTCCCAGACGATACTTCCTTCTGAATCCAATTCGATCGTGTAGCCTATTTTTCCTGCACACATAAGGAAATGGCCGTTACTTAACACCTGAATACTCGATACACTTTCTGATTTAAACAATTCCGGATGTGGATGAGTAATGGTCAGTGTATAAGAGATGGGCAACCAACGTCCCTGATCCATTAAATAGGATTGTGTCAGTGTATCGAATGAAGCATCAATGAGATGTCCTGCTGAAAATTCAGGCCTGTAGTTATTATCAAAAACAGCAATCTGGCCATAGAAAGGGTCCGTACCCGCAAGGTCATCCACCCAATGTGCGTCGTGCTGACCGAATAACATCTGGTCAGAGACATCCCCTTGCTGATAAGCCATTGGATTACCCCAGCGATATAGCAAATCACCTCCCTGACCTGATCTTCCGCCTACATGCCCCGCTGCTTCTTCAGAAGTGGTGGAATGATCAATAATCCAGATCTCATCAAATCCTAAAACACTTAACATGATCTGATCAAGCTGGGGATGATAATCAATGGAATTGATGTGCAGCCAATCAGGAATCCCCTCACGGGTGTCGAAATTCAGATCAATCAGCTCCGGATGCTCAGCAATCACTCCATAATTGGGTTTGGTTTCATCGAAATCCTGAATCAGATGGTCCCAGGCATGCCATTCCCAAAGCACAGAATCACCGGAATCCGGAGATACTTCCAAAATGTAATCCGGAAACAGCCGGTTCTCTAATAGTGATGCTGGATCCCGCCCCTGTAGGAGGGCCTCCTCGCCCGTTTTCAGTTCCCACGAAACCAGCAGAACGTGCCCGTTAGGCAGGGGCTGGATATCATGATGCAACCTCTTTAAGGAATCATTTTGATAGAATTGCCAAAGGACATTACCGGACCAGTCCACCAATTCGACCATCTCTCCTCCACCAGAAAACCAAATCGGATCATTAATGGCGGCAAAATATCTTTTTGCCCGGACCAATTGACCATTCTCCAACAAATAAGCCACATTACCCGGGCGCCAGGATGGATCATCTTGCCAGCGATGTACCAGTCTACCACACTGGTCGATCAGAAAAATATCCGCCTGATTATTGGGGTACAAGAGATCGTACCCGGATGTATACTCCAGCGGTTGAGCCTGGAGAACTCCTACTGTATTTTGAATCTGGGCAACCGAAGAATGGTAGATTGAACATAGGCATCCTATAAAACTAAACAGCCGTTGGAAAATACCAACGGCTGTGAAGTCTTTATTCGCTTGAATCAAGTTCAAGAGATAATCGATTATA
>JAGQWZ010000265.1 GCA_020436835.1 Saprospiraceae bacterium
TTTGGTGACCAGTCTTTTTTTGATGTGGGGTATTGCCAACAATATGACAGATACCCTGCTTGCAGCTTTCAAAAGAATAATGAGTAAGTCCGATGCAGAAACGTCCTGGATTCAATTCGTTTTTTATGGCGCCTATTTTTGTCTGGCATTACCAGCGGCTTTTCTCACGAAAAAATATTCTTACAAGATGGGCATATTAGTCGGCCTGGGACTTTTTGTCTCCGGTTGCCTGTTGTTTTTACCAGCCAGTAAGACGATGGAATACGGGCACTTCCTGACGGCGCTCTTTATTCTTGCGGGAGGCCTGTCGCTGTTGGAAACGGCCGCAAATCCGTACATCGTTGCCATGGGCCCACCCGAGACCGGCACACAGAGGCTTAATCTCGCTCAATCTTTCAATCCGGTTGGATCAATCCTGGGGGTGGAATTAAGCCGGCAATTTATTCTTTCAAAACTCAACCAGGCTTCCGCAGAAGAACGTGCAAGCATGACCGCTGAGCAACTGAAAGAAATTCAGTCCGATGAACTGGCTGCGGTCATGGGTCCATATGTGGGAGTGGCCGTGGTTCTGCTTCTCATCTGGATTGCCATAGCGGTCACCCGGATGCCTTCCGCTTCGGATTCCGGATCGCTGGATTTTGCCAACACATTTAAGCGTCTGATCAAACGCAAGAATTATGTATGGGGAGTCATCGCCCAATTCTTCTATGTCGGTGCCCAGATATGTGTGTGGTCATTTACCATAAGGTATGTAATGCAGGAATTAAATCTTAATGAAGCGGATGCAGCCTGGTACTACCGGCTTTCCCTCATCTTTTTTCTGGTCTCCCGGTTTATTTGCACCTTCCTGATGCGATTTATTGATCCGAAAAACCTGCTGGCCATTCTTGGTTTGATAGCGATCATCTGTTCTGCCGTTGTCATCCTGGGAGGAGGGTATGTTGGAGTCTATGCATTGGTGGGAATTTCTGCCTGCATGTCTCTGATGTTTCCTACCATTTACGGTCTTGGAGTAGAAGGCTTGGGTAACGACACCAAGATCGGTGGTTCCGGTTTGATCATGGCGATACTGGGAGGTGCAATCCTTCCTCAAATCATGGGTTTCGTTTCGGATGCCTATGGAAGCATAAATACGGCATATCTGGTGCCCCTCATTTGTTTTGCCATCGTCGCCTATTATGGAGCAGTGGCCAGTAAAAGGCATGCTGTGAAGTCCGTAATCTAAATAGAAGGCAGAATTCCGTGGCTGGAAGTCGTCTCTTCTTTTTCGGAAAACCCATAATAGAGACCACATACTGCCGGTGAAAAAGCCCGGCAAGCAGACTTTTTTCGATATTCAACAATAAATTATCCGGCCGATGTCCAATCTGACCGGTTGCTCTTCGTCCTTGAGTTATTATATTTTTAATCCACTAAATCACTTTCAAAATGAGTAATTTTCTATTTCTATTCCGGGGTGGCCATGAACGATCCAGTCAGCAATCACCGGAAGAAATGCAGGCAGAAATGCAAAAATGGATTGACTGGATGCGGAAATTAAAAGAGCAAGGACAGCTGGTAGACGGGCTGCCACTAGGCAAGGAAGGAAAAGTGGTATCCGGAAAAGGGGACATTATTACCAATGGTCCTTTTGCCGAAGGTTCTGAAATTGTTGGCGGATATCTGATTGTCACCGCTAATTCACTGGACGAAGCGGTGGTGATTTCAAAGGGATGTCCCAACTACCATTATGGTGGCACCACAGAAGTGAGAGAAATTATGACCATTTAATTTTCCAATGATTTATTTTGGCCGGATAGTCTTAGTATGCGCTACAAACTATCCGGTTTTTCTTAAAAAAAAAATTGTCAGGCCATTCTCAAATTGATCATTTATTCCGGCATAGCTATGGTCAGCTGATAGCTATTCTTATCCGAAGATTCGGAGCAGAACGTCTGGAGGATATCGAAGATGCGACACAGGAAGCAATGCTGAGGGCGATGAAGGTGTGGCCCTATCAGGAAATTCCGGAAAATCCCCTGGCATGGCTGGTGAAAGTCGCCCATAACCAACTAATTGATACGTTTCGTAAAACGCAGCGATTTCTTCTTACCGAAAATCTATCTGATGATCCAACTCCGGTTGAGATGGATGAACTGCTACTCGATCATCAGATACGGGACGATCAGTTAAAACTAATCTTTATCTGCTGTCATCCTTTTCTTTCTGAGGAAGCACAGGTTATTCTGACTCTAAAACTTGTGCTTGGCTTTGGAAACAGGGAAGTAGCCAATGTGCTCTTAAAAAATGAAGAGGCCGTGGCCAAGGCATATACCCGGGCCAAGAAAAAATTAAAGCGTACAGAGATTCGCTTCGATCACTCTCTGGAAGTCGGACTCCGGTCCAGGTTATTTGTCGTCTTGAAAATTATTTATTTGATTTTTACAGAGGGATATAAACCTTTTCAGGGAAATGAAATCATTCGCAGAGATCTTTGCTTTGAGGCCATTCGATTGACTATTCTTCTGGACGAGAATCCATTCTGTGAGGGGCCATCCACCAAAGCATTGATCGCCTTAATGTGTTTTCACACCTCACGATTTGATGCCAGACAGGATGCGTCGGGAGCG
The DNA here is from genome assembly GCA_020436835.1 of Saprospiraceae bacterium. Lineage (GTDB taxonomy): Bacteria > Bacteroidota > Bacteroidia > Chitinophagales > Saprospiraceae > JABDMH01. Next base: position 2,610 of record JAGQWZ010000265.1, read on the forward strand.
CTCGTCGATCTGGAACATCAGGACCGTTCTATGTGGGACCGCGATCTGATCGAAATTGGAATAAAGTATTTAGATCAAGCCACTGGTCAAACAGACGATCCGTTGGACTATATTTTACAGGCATTTTTATCCTATTACCACTGTATTGCTCCCTCATTCGAAGAGACCGACTGGAAGAGCATATTGAGGCTTTACGATATTCATTTGTCGAAACAATATTCTCCAATTCTGGCCCTAAACAGGTTGATACCATTTAGCATGGTGCATGGGCCGAATCAGGCATATGCTGCATTGCTGATCTACGAGCGTGATCCTTCCAGCATTAAAGACATCTTATTTTATGCCGTGAAAGGTGATCTGGCCGCAAAATCGGGAAAAATCGACCTGGCCCGGCAGTCATATCAGCAGGCAATTAAATTGGGAGAAAATAAAATGGAAACTAGACACTTGCAAAAGAAAATGCAAAATCTATAAATCGGTAAATAATCTCGTCTTATAATTTTTCTTCCCAGAATGGTATCGGCTCGAAGATACCTCCACTATGCTCAAAGAAATCATCTCCAGTATTATAAACCCCATTTTCAGAATGCACCCAGTTCGCATCACCCATTGGATGATACTGGTTGATCAGTGCTTCCCAGTCCCTATAGTTCTGCCAGCCATTGGTCTCCTGCATACCCATGTTCCAACCAGGAAAAGCCGGCAACCGGGCAGCAACAATCTTATTCCACTCCACGAGGATCGGATTAACGGTAAGGTCGGCACAGAAGCAAGGCACCTCTCTTTCGTAAGCAGCCTGAGCGATTTTGATGGTCATGCTCATGGTTTTTGCAATCGATTTTACCGCAATCGCATTATATCCCTGTTCGATCCTGGCAATGGTCTCTTCCACGGTATGGGCGCTTTCGTCCGCAGCTACTCTGGGACCCCGGGCCGTGAGTTCCCGTACATCCTCCTGATTGCGTTCCCCAAAAGGTTCTTCCAGCACGGCAATTTGATCGAGGGCTCCGATTTCCTCCGCATAATCAAGAAATTCATGCAACGTCTCGTGCCGGTCATACCGGCCGTTGGCATCGAAATAATAAGGAATTTTTCCATTCGGAGAATGCGGAGTTTCATAGTGGCCTATGGCATCGTGTATCCCTTTTAGGAAGGCCTTATCTTTTTCTAGCATGATTGACTGATTACCCGGGGCACCAATTTTTATTTTCATAATAAAAAAACCATCATCAGCCAATTTCTTAATTTCCTCAATTTTAGTACCATAGGTAAGGGCCGGAATGCTGACTACATTTTGATGTTTAGCCGATAATCCACCTTTATAATCAGGTGGAATTAATTGATCAAAATTATGGTAATCGTTAATTCTGGCATACAATAGCCAGGCTGCGTTATCGACTGCTACCAGAGGATTTAGAGCAAATGTTTTTCTAAGATCCGACTGACCGGTAATCTTTTTTCCGTAGTCCAACAGTTCATCCAGTATTTCATCGAGCATTATTATAGGGCTGGCAAATTGCTGTCCCTTGATCATTTGTAAAGCCCGTTCAGTCATGGCGTACATTATCGCATTACCTCCACTCTCAGAAGTAACCTCTGCCACCCTCGCATCGCACCACAGGGGATTCTGTACTCCAAGACCTATTGCTGTTTTACCTTCTGCACTGGTTAATTTAGCTGCAGTCTGCCAAAGGTTTAAGGTGGCACTACCCTTGAATCCAAAAGGTTTTTTTAATTTCTCCCTTTCGAAGGTGGTATTATAATTTGCCACCCTAAAATATTTGGGAATTATATCGGTCATTTTCTCAATTTTATTGGTAATACCCGGACCCAGTCCTGCTGTCGTCAACGCCAGACCTGAATTCTTAACAAAATCCCGCCGGGACCAGGAGTTCATGTCATTTCCCATGCTACTACTTTATTGTCATAAGATAGAAATAAATTTTACTTCGGCATGAAGTGTTCGCTATACTTATGAAAGTTCGAATAATCCCGATCAAAGTGGAACTGCTGCTTCTGGCAGTGATTTGACCGTGTACCAGGTTTCTCCACTCCAAAGACGATGCTGGTTTATATCCTTCAGATTTTCATCCAGATAAAAATAAACTACATAACCCTCCCTGATACCAGGAATCTTGAGGTTGATGATCTTCCCGTTATCCGATATTTCTATTTTTTCGATAGGAAGTTGTTCTTCGTCAATTTTTGGTCCTCCATACTTTTCAGTCGCCTCGTATCTCCATTGAGCCACCTTAATCTTGCTTCGATCAAAAGGAATCTCCCTGGATAAGGGACTGGTAAATTCCAGCTCAAAACCACCCGGTTTGATTCTTAGCGCAAGAATCTCAAAAGTAGTGTTACCATTATATTTTAATTTCTCCAGGCCAAATTGATGTTCTTTGTGAGCCCAACCACCATTCATTCCTACACCACCTGCATAAATACTACCTTCGTCATCAATGGCCAGCCGGTTTATTCCTGCTTCCAGGCCTTGACAGAAGCGAAACACACAACCCTGATATTCCCCATCGATCTTCTCCAGGAATGCCCGGTTTATACCGCCATGTGAGACATCGCCAAAGATCATTTGACCGGCATAGGGTCCTTGTTTCAATAGCACCGGTTCTCCCGGCGAATTTCCGATTTCATCCTGAGGCAGATAAACAGCCGGCAGGGTTTCCTTTTCATCTTTAAAACGATCACCGGTACCAAATTGACATCCATAAAAGCGCCCTCGCTGCACCTGGATCAATTTACAGGCGGGAACCCATTGCCCCTGATTTTCTGTGACAAAAATCTCGTCATCCGGCCCCACTCCGATTCCATTGGGCTGTCTTAAGCCCCGGGCAATGATCTCGAAATTTCCCTCCATATCTACTGAAAATACGGTGCCCCGGTCTTCCAATTGCAATTCGGTAGACATGAGACGCATTGCCAGTCCCAGACCTCCATAGAACTTTCCCTGGTGGTGCACGAGACCGTAAGAAAACTCATGAAAATCGGGAGTGACCATAAAATCATCACAGATACAAACATATTGGTCGGTCAGATCATCTCCGTCGGTATCGATCAATTGGGTGAGTTCATGTTTTTGCAAGACAAAGATCTTCTCGTCCACAGAAGTAATCCCCAGGGGTTCAGCCAATCCGCTTGCTATCATTTTGACTTCCGTGCTTTCCGGATCATCCTTTTCCAGATTCATAATCTGATAGACGGCACCGACACTATCCCAGGTACTGATCAACAATTTTCCATTATCCATCAGATGCATGCCCCCCACCCTCGGTCTAAAAGTCTCTGGACGTATCGAAATCAAATCAAAGGAAGGATGTACTGCTTCCAGAGGTGCTCCGAAGCCCGGTGATTTGGGCGTAACTGTCTCCAACTGGACGGTTGATCTTGCTCTATTCTGGTCTTTTTCATCTGGTACAAGGGACAAAATATACCGGACCATGTTGCGGATATCCCGTTCCTCCATATCGGGATGAGGGATCATCTGGGCCTGTCCCCATTTGCCGGTCTGGCCCTGGACAACGCTCTGGATCAAAAGATCTTCATCCTCCCGGTTATAACGTTCCGCAATCTGCCGGTAAGCCGGACCGATGTTCGATTCTTCCATTTGATGGCAGGTGTTGCATCCCGAACGATCCAACCAGTATTGCGCTCCATCCCCTGAGGTCACTTCACCAGGGCGCTCAGGCGTTTCGACTTTCTTAAATCCTTCCCGGATTCTCATTTCAGGATCCACTGGTTGACCGTTAATATAAATTCTGGTATTGGGAGGTACCTCACCGAATGAAAGATTTCGCTCATAGAAAACAGAGTCAGCATGCTGGTATATGGCAGGAATTTCCTTTACCACTACTTCCTCACCGGCAAATAATAATGTGTAATGAAAAGTTATCTGATGTTGAGGAACCAGCTCATAAGCTTCGAACTGCACCTGGCAGGGAATAGATTGATCTTCCTGCGTCACCCTCCAGTAAATAGATGGATCCTTTAATTGCCAGTAAATGTGACCATAGCTTGCCGGTTGGACGGTCTTAATATGATTAAATACCGCACCATTCCACAAAACACCTCCATTCCAGAATTGATAAGGAACCATATTTTTTAAATCATACGCCAGATAATCCGACTGGTCAAATCCAAGGGTAATCATTCTGGTTTTTTGATCTAAAACCGAGCGGCGAAATAATTGCAGATGGGATGCATCACCAAATCTCGACGGCTGACAAGCACCGATCACACCTATTATGAAGAATATCGCCCCTATAGCCGGGAATTTACCAACTTCTATGCCTCGCGCCATATCTTTTTTGCATATTCCAGATCCTTCTTCATCAACTTGAAAATTTCCGCAGCCTTCATTGTCGAAAGCTTGGTCGCACCATGTTCCACTCCCCCCAGATCATATTCATAATGTACGGTTACCGGAACATCCACTTTTAATTCTTTGAGCATTTTAAAATAGGCAAGAAAATCGACCATACCTTCACCTAAGGGAACATTTTTCACTTCCCACCGTCCGTATTTACCCCGGGTCCAGACGAAATCCTTTAGGACGATACAATTTATCTGGGGTGCAATAAGTTTCAGGCCATTCACCCATGACTGCCCTCCTTCCACTACTCCATGCCGGATATCATACTGACATCCGATTTCTTTCGGATCGATATCTTTGAGCAGGTGATATATATCCCAGATTTCCGACCCCACCCTGGTTCCTGAATGATTCTGGTAAGCACCAGAGATATTAAGGGACTTATTAAAGGCAGCCAGTTCCTTCATTTGGCCATTTAATTCTCGTAAGCGATCCGGAATAGTTTGATCGTCACTGAAACTCACATAGCCCAGACGATAGAGCTTAACCCCCAGTCCGGCAGCAGTTTTTAAAACCCGTTTATGAATTTCTTCCTCCGCATTATTTACATCGCTTGCCATCATGTCGTGTCGTAAACCTGCATTTTCAATCGCCTCAATGGCCAACGGTAATTTATCCTCCACTTCTTCCGGAGGAACATGTCCACCTTTACGTACAGTCAAATCAATTCCATCAAACCCCAAATTGGCAGCAGCTTCTGCCATACCTTTATAATCCAAAAATTGCAGGTGTTTTGAAAAAATACTATACCGTAACTCCTCCTGATATCTGGATTTCAAACTGACCGGTGTGTTCGCTCCAGACAGGACCGCCCCGGAAAAAGCTGCTCCTGTCAATATAAATTTCCTCCTGGACAACATAATTTTAATTGCTTATTCTGATTTAATTCAATAGAATCTTATTCCCTTTCATCCCCTCCATCCTCTTATTCCAATTTCATCTTATCCTTCCAATCATTCTCATTATTCCAAGTCTTCCTCTTCTCCCAGTATTCCAAATTCTTTTCTCTTTTCC
>JAGQWZ010000266.1 GCA_020436835.1 Saprospiraceae bacterium
CCAGCATCCCCCGACACCTGTACCGAGATAGATCTTTCATCAAGTTTACGATATTCGATCTGTTTGGGAAAGTCATGTTCCGGATTTTCGAAGGAAAGGGCATCCGATATACCGGAGTTCAGAAAAAAGATAATTGTCCGACCCTCATTTTGATCCGGTACGGTAGCATTATAACTGATCACCCCATTGACCACTTTTATGGTCAATGTTTCGGTAATTTGCTGTTGATCGTCTTTTATCCGGTAAGCATATCCGGCATATTCATAGGCTGACCGTTTCTCCCATACCTCATAAGCAGCCTTATCTCTAATTTTCCAGGTACCGACCAAAAAATCCAGGTCCCTTCTTTTGGTACAATCGATCTTCCAAGTCGGGTAAACGATCTGTCCGGAAGTATCAATCCATTCGCCTATCCAGTTGTAACCACTTTCGGAAATATCACTGAAAGTAAGCCGGTAAAACCCCTCCATTCCATTCGGCGCTTTTTGTTCGCGATAGAGGATGATGCTTCCATCCTGCCGGTTACCCTGCCAGGCAGGTAGGCTCACCTGCGGACGGCTGTTGGAGTAATAGTGGACATACCATCGGCTGCTATCCCGGTTATACTGTCGAATGCTGCCAGAATGGGCTCCATCGGATTTAAGCGTTTCATCTTGGACGGCAGTACCGTTCATAATGTACTTGAAAGTCCATTGCATGGGAATGGGTTCGTTCCAGCTACCATCCGGCTTGCGGGTGGTCGACTGGCAATCACACGCGCCAATCATTGGTGCAAAATCTTTAATCTCCTTCGGTGCATCCGGATTAGGACGACCATAAGGGAATTCCAGGCTGGGTTCGTAAGTGTACTGAGCGATTAACCATTGCGGCAGGAGCGCCAGCAATATAAAGAACAGTTGTTTTAATTGCATGATCAAATTTTTCGGGTGATTATTCAGAAATGTGCTTAGAACTTGTTTTTCTTCACAGGACAAAACAAGACAAAAAGCACCAGAAGGAATACAGGTTTGCAGGGAAGGAAGAGGAATTTGCAGGGAGTTGAGGTGCTGTTTAACAGCAATTTCCCAATTTGGATTTTGCAATACTGATGTTCTGGGCTTGAAAGCAGCGAGGCGAGGTGTGGCAGATTTGAAAATGCCACACCTGAAAACAGTGAGATCATTGTATTCGGAAAAATAAGCAACTCCTACTCTATTGTAGAATGTAAGCGTGTCCGGACCCGTTTGAATTTACTTTTGGCCACCGGTACTTCCGTTTTATCTTTAAGCAATACACGGTAGTCGGGCGCAGTAAGCAATGCTTCCACCCTGGTCATATTTACGATCGCTTTGCGATGCACACGTACAAAGTCACCTCTTAACCCATCTTCCAATGCTTTCAGACTGCTACGCATCGTATAGCTATCCTGATTAATGGTATGTACCCTGACACAATAATCATCTGCCTCTATCCAATTGATATCGGCTACAGGAATAATCCTTCTTTTGTTTCCAATCTTAATATTTAGTACCGGTGTCTTGTTATCCACTTTGTCTTTCAATCGTCGATATTGTTCAGCCTGGTGTTTTTCAACCTCGGCCAGCTGCTGAACCTCCACCTCCAGTTGTTCTTTAGTAAAGTAAAGACGCAAAATGACCGCCATCGCAATGTATCCCAACAAATAAACCGGTGCTTTTTGGAAAGTAAAGAAAGGAAGGTATTCCCGCAGCAGATTGTCCCAGGTGAAGGGATCGCCATTCATAGCGAGTTGAAGCGTGGAAATGATGAAGATATTCAGCATCACCAGGCCGATGATGACGAGACCGTGGCTGATCAGATCAATAAGAGCGAGATCTCCTTTTTGCCTTTTGGCGTACCAGACTAAGCCTCCGGAGAGCAACAACCAGATCAACCATTTGTAACTCTGACTCTTTAATAGATTCCAGAATGTGACATCGTCTCCCAGTTGAAATCTCCGTACGTAATATAGTTGCTGGAAGGTTTCAAAAGTGATGGCTGTGAGTAGCACTACAGCAATGATCAGTCGGATGTATTTAGTGTTGGAATGCAAGGTTTATGACTCGTTTGATATTATGATAAAGATACGTATATGCCACTGGTTTTGAAAATTTCCTATCGAATCGGCAACCAACCAGATAAGATCAAACTATGTCTA
>JAGQWZ010000267.1 GCA_020436835.1 Saprospiraceae bacterium
TAACATTTCCTTAACACTTTAAAACATACCATGCAGGGCAAAAAAGAATCTATAGTCTTGATTATGTGATAGTTATCCTAATTATCGCTACGATCTAGCTGAACAACATTTTAGTCAAATTGGGATCACTGAGGAGCAGATTGATTGACCCAAACAGACAATCGCTCTCCGGTTGGGTCTGAAAAAGATACCGGAATAAAGGGATCAGCTGATTATGGACACATCCTCCGTAAGGATTAGAGTGAAAATTTAATTTACGGTCTTCCGGTAATTGAGGATCGCAAGAGAATTAAAGAAAAGGGCAAATCCGAACGTAATAAGCAGATCCATTCTTAGATCCCAAAGTGAGCTTCCCATTAAATAAATAGACCGGATACCTCGTATAAAGTATGAGGGAGGATTTAATCTGGCCACCCATTTAGCCCACTCAGGCATACTTTCTATGGGGGTAAAAAGTCCGCCCATCAGAATAAATACCATCATCATAAAAAAGGCAATTAATGTGGCTTGTTGCTGCGTATCTACCAACGTACTAATCAGCAAGCCAATGCCGAGGACAGCCAGAAGATAAATTGCCGCGAAAAATAAAATTGATAAGATACTGCCAACCGGCCAGAGTCCATATATCACTAGTGCGACCAACATGCCGATGGAGACGGATACCAATCCCAATATCCAGAAAGGGACCAACTTGCCTAAAATAAAATGCCCTTTTTTGATTGGGGTCACATTTAACTGTTCAATGGTTCCACCTTCTTTTTCCGATACGATATTTAGAGCAGTGAGGAAACTGCCCACCATTGTCACTAGAATGGCTAATATACCGGGAACCATGAACCACTGATAGTTGCTCTGTGGATTATACCAGGATGAAGTTTGCACCTGGATCAGTGGAATGGTTCCCCGAGGCATCACCGGGATCCATTCTTCCCTTATTTCGCGGTTAAAGTGAGCGATGATCTGACTGGCATAACTTATACCAAATCCAGCTTTGATTCCGTTGACGGCATCCGCTTCCAAAAATAATTTACCATGCTCTCCATTAACTACTTTTTTTTCAAAACCATGGGGTATGGTTACGATCACATCTACCTCCGAGCGTTCCACCATTTCCAGGGCGTTCGCATTTCTGGCAGATTGCCCAACCAGGTCAAAATAATTCGATGCTCCCATTTTTTGGATCAGTCGTTGAGAATAGGTTGAATGATCCTGGTCTACAGCATATAGGTTTATATTCTTGACTTCATAATCGGCAGCAAAGGGAATAATGATCAGCTGAATAACCGGCATGATCATAATGATCCTCAAAATGGTAGGATCTCGAAAAATTAATCGAAATTCTTTCTGCAATAAATAGCCCAGTGATCCCATCATGCCAATCGGGTTTTGAATTTCTTCGTAGCAATCACCAGGAAAACGAGGGTCATTGCCACTAAAATTAATGCCTCCTTGTATATATATTCAAAGCCTAATCCTTTCACCATAATATTTTTCAGGATCACGAAAAACCAACGGGTTGGAATAATATTGCTGATCAACTGGAGAATTTTTGGCATATTTTCAATGGGAAACATAAATCCGGCAAAGACCAGGGATGGCATTAAAAATCCCACCAGCGAGACAAACATGGCGACCTGTTGGGTGGCGACAATGTTACTGATCAAGAGTCCGAGGGAGAGCGTAGTAATGATAAAAAGCGTGGACATTATCAATAACAAAACTGTGCTTCCCCGAATATCCATGCCCATCACGGTATATGCCAATCCCAAAATGATCAATAGATCGATAAAACATAATACCAGGTAGGGTATGGCTTTACTGAGAATAACCACGTATGGTTTAATCGGAGACACCAGGAGAATTTCCATAGTTCCGAGCTCTTTTTCCCTCACAATAGCGACGGAAGTCATCATAGCACCCAGAAGCATTAATATCAGTAGCATCACTCCCGGCACAAAATTATAGACACTTTCCAGTTGAGGGTTATAAAGCATGCGGTAGGTAACGTCGACTTGATATGGTACTTCAAGGTTTTCCCATAGATCCTGCTGACAGTCGGCAATTATATTCCTCGCATACTGGATAGAGGTATTTGTCACATTAGGATCGACGGCACTTCCAATTATCTGTATCGTGGCTTCTCCTTCCGATATTATTTTATTCTGCAATTGACTACCAAAAATAATTCCGAGACGCACTTTATTTTCCTTGAATAAGGTTTCCAGATCCGAAAACCGCTTCAAGTGATGGGTGACCTGAAAATACCGGCTGGCGTCAAGTCGGTCAATAATTTTAGTACTGAGATCATCCCGGCTATAGTCAAGAATTGCGATGGACGAATCCTTCACTTCGGTTGACAAAGCAAAACCAAATATCAGGATCATTGCTACCGGCAATCCCAGAAGAATAATGAGACTTCGAACATCCCTAAGCACATGCCAAAATTCCTTTCGTATGAATGAGATAAATATCCGCATGTTAATCCCCTCTTTTTGCTCCTTTGGCCAGGTGAAGAAATACTCCGTTCATAGACTCAGCTTTATATTTTTCTTTCAGTGCATTGGGAGAATCCAGTTCCACAATTGCCCCATCCACCATTATTGACACCCGGTCACAATATTCTGCTTCATCCATATAGTGCGTGGTAACAAACACGGTCAAACCCCGATCTGCGGTTTCGTATATCATGTCCCAAAACTGTCTTCTGGTGATCGGGTCTACTCCTCCGGTGGGTTCATCCAGAAACACAATTTTCGGCTCGTGCAACAATGCGGTACTGAATGCGATCTTCTGCTTCCAGCCCAGCGGCAAATCCCGGACCTGGGTGTCACTGTATTTGGAAACATTCAGGTGATCAATCAGATGATCGACCTTTTGCTTTATTTCCTTTCGCTTCATTCCGTACACACCGCCATAGAAGGTCATATTCTCCCTGGCGCTGAGACTGGGATATAGACTGAATTTCTGGCTCATATAGCCAATATTGGCTTTGATTTTCTCGCGCTGCCGATACACATCGAAACCAGCCACGGTGGCATCACCGGAAGTCGGCTCAAGAAGACCGCATAAAATCCGCATGGCAGTCGTTTTTCCCGCCCCATTGGCACCTAGAAATCCAAAAATCTCCCCCTGGTGCACTTCAAAGGATATATGGTCAACGGCAGTAAACGATCCAAAATTCTTGGTCAGTTCCTTTGCGGTAATACTTATGTTGGAAGTCATGATACATTTTCCATTAAACTGATGAATACATCCTCAATCTCCGGATCTACTATTTGCATTTCGACATCTTCGTGGCCGCGCTCTTCCAGATAGTGCCGCAAGACCTCCAGTTTCGGAACCGAATCATGCACGAAAGTCATATGATGCTGGTCCCCAAATGAATAGCATTGGTCACATCCTGAATAGTCTCGCAGATCTAAAAGCAATCGGTACATCTTACCGGCTTTGACGGCAAGAATGGGTTTTTCATTCTTGTCAAGAATGCCTTGAAAGGTATCCACATCCAGAATCCGGCCGTTCTGGATCAGTGCGATGCGGTCACACCGGGCAGCCTCGTCCATATAAGGCGTGGAAACCATAATGGTAATTCCTTTTTCCTTGAGTTGAACGAGCATATCCCAAAATTCCTTCCTCGAAACCGGATCGACACCAGTCGTAGGTTCATCAAGGAATAATACTTTTGGCTGATGAATCAGAGCACAACAAAGGGCCAATTTTTGTTTCATTCCACCCGACAACTTACCCGCCCGTCGTTTACTGAAAGGCTTTAACTGGTCATAGATCTCTCTTATGAGATGATAGTTGTCCTCGACAGTCGTTTTAAAAACCGTGGAAAAAAAACGAAGATTTTCGTCGACGGTA
>JAGQWZ010000268.1 GCA_020436835.1 Saprospiraceae bacterium
AAAGAAAATGGCAAGATATTGTGGGAACACGATCTTCCTCTGGATGCCAATGCTACCCCTAGTACTTATATGGTGAATGGAAAACAATATGTGGTTGTTTCAGCCGGGGGAGCAAAAACTAACCGGCCTAAGGGTGGTACACTCATTGCCTTTAAATTACCTGATTAAAAGAGGAGTATTCTTTTTATAAAAAAAGCCGTCTAATTACCGGTTCTGATCTTTTTATTTAAAAAAAAAATAAAGAATTGACTCCTGAGAAATTTTTCTCCAGTACCGCAAATTCACTTCCGTATAAAATGAAAGTTTTTTTTTCACTGACTATAGTTTTGGTTTTGATTTCTTGTGAAGTTGGAGAGCTGAATAAATCCTGGAGCGTCTACAAAGGCGGACCGGATGCGAACAATTACAGTGCCCTGGATCAGATCAACAAGACGAATGTTCAGAACCTGGAGGTAGCCTGGATTTTTTATCCCGATGATGAACCGGAATCGTTCCGCATCTGGAAATATGAGTGTAATCCAATCACTGTAGACACGGTGATGTATCTCACGTCGGCCTGGCGCTGGCTTTACGCGGTGAATGCGACTACCGGTGAAAAAATTTGGTCTTTTGATCCGCTGCAGGGTACCAGAGGTGGTGGAGTTTTACGGGGAGTGACCTGGTGGAAAGGAGAAGGAAAAGAACGCATTTTTGTCACCGCTGGAAACAATTTGTTTTCGGTAGATGCCCTTACGGGAAAGGCAGATCCAGCCTTTGGAAAAGATGGCCGGATCAACCTGAATATTGAAGAAGGGGTCGAACGGGATACCCGGGTACAAGTAAGTACACCGGGAATTATTTTTAAGAATTTAATTATTCTGGGTGCGGTGGTGTCAGAGAGTAGTGGAGCGGCTCCGGGACATGTCAGGGCATATGACGTAAGGACAGGAGAGCTGGTTTGGACTTTTCACACGATACCCTGGCCCGGTGAGTTTGGACACGAAACCTGGCCGGAGGACGCGTATAAGTCTGGTGGAGGAGCCAATAACTGGGCCGGGATGAGTCTTGACGAGTCAAGAGGAATCGTTTATATACCCACCGGATCTCCCACTTATGATTACTACGGGGCGGATCGCCTGGGTTCAAATTTATTTGGCAATTGTATTTTAGCCCTGGATGCGATGTCGGGAGAGTTGATATGGCATTATCAGACCGTGCACCATGATATCTGGGATTATGATCTGCCAACAGCCCCCAATCTGATCACCGTCAGAAAGGATGGTCAGGTCATCGATGCGATTGCTCAGCCCAGTAAAATGGGATTTATTTACGTTCTGGACCGCGAAACCGGGGAACCGGTTTTTCCCATTGAAGAACGACCGGTTCCCCGGTCTAAGATTCCCGGCGAGGAATCCTGGCCTACCCAACCCTTTCCCACCAAACCAGCCCCTTTTGCCCGGCAGTCCATCACGGTTGAGGACCTGGCTGTATTCTCTCCGGAGTCTTTCGCTGAGAATAAACGGATTCTCGAAGGCTTGTGGCATGAAGGGATATTTACCCCACCGGATACGTCCGGTACCTTGTTGATACCCGGGTCCAGGGGAGGAGCCGAATGGGGTGGAGGTGCTTACGATCCGGAAAGTGGCGTGGTATACATAAATTCCAATGATTCTCCGGAACTGGGCCGGATGAAAAAAGTGCGCAAGAAACAACCCCGGGAAAATGAGTCGCTCTACGCTGCCGGACAACGATTTTACCAGACCCATTGTGCCAGCTGCCACGGTGCGGACAGGAAAGGTATTGAAACCAATCCTTCTCTGATACAGATTGGAGACCGGTTGGCAGACCGGGAAATTCTGGAAAAATTGCGCACCGGTACGGCCATCATGCCTTCATTTGCCAGCCTGATAGATGGCAGGGAGCAGGAGATCCTGGCTTTTCTGAATGATACCGGAAAAGATGTGCTGGTTTCAGTAGATGAGGAGGTAAATGACACCTCCACAACTTATCTGAACGTAACCGCTCATGGCTATTTTCTTGATACCATAGGAAGACCGGTCATCACACCGCCCTGGGGTACTCTTACCGCGATTAATTTAAATACGGGTGATCATGTGTGGCAGATACCCCTGGGCAACGATACCGATTTGCATAAACCCGGGGAGCCTCCAACCGGAACTGAAAATTACGGTGGTCCGGTAGTTACCGCCGGAGGATTGATTTTTGTTGCCGCTACACTGGACCATAAATTCCGGGCTTTTGACAAAGATAACGGCACACTGCTCTGGGAATATGACCTGCCTGGAAATGGCCTGGCTACGCCGGCAACTTATATGGTGGATGGAGTACAATATCTGGTCATTGCGGTGAGCATCGGAGAAAATCTCAGCCATGAAAAAAGTGCCATTGTTGCCTTTCAGTTATCTCAATGAATGATTTACGCACCGTTTTTTTTAACAGATAATTATATTGTAAAGCATTAACTTTTGTGGTCAATGTTGTTATGCAAAATGTAATTGATCGTAAAAAAATCGTTAGGTTTGAAGTGAGGTCTGAGAAAGCAGGCTGGGTTGCATATGCACCGGCATTGTCACGCTCGTCCTACGGGAATTATGAATTTTTGAGTCGTCAAATATTACAATTATGAAGCTGGTTATCCGATTCGCCGCCCTATTTTTAATCGCCTCTTTTTTTACTTCATTTACAGCCACGGCCTCCGATATTATCGGCACGTGGGTCTACGAAGTTGCAGATGCACCACCTGAACATGCAAAAGGAGAAATAACCATTTCCATGGAGGGAGAACAATATAAGGCGGAAATCAAAACCCCCGGAGGTATGATCACGCTGAACGATCTGAAGGTAGACGGAAATAAGATTAATTTTTCCGTGATGGTTGAAGGCAGTGATGTGGAGGTAGAATTGGTGTTTGACGGCGATAAGATGGCGGGAAAAGCCGAATCTTACGATGGTGTATTTATGATGAAGGGTGAGCGGAAAAAGTAGACTATCCTGCAGCCGCCTTCCTTACTGTCCAGAAATCACTGACTGCACCTTTCTTCATGCAATTGCGGATTTGAACGAAAAACTTTAGGTTGTGACCAATGATCTTAGTCAGGTTACCGACTGAAATAGATCACCTGCCTGTATGACCTGATTACAATAATCCCCTCTTTATATTCTGCTAATTTTCCGACAACTTCCGGCTACTGCCATGCCGGTAAAGAACCTGGAAACGATTTTCAGGCTTTGACAGTGAATTAGGAAATTAGGTAAACAGTAAAATCGTGATCGGACAAATGAATCTTTGGAGGTCTAGCCATAGAGTAAGACAAATGGTATCACTTATCCTGCCACAAGACCCGGATTCATTATTAGGAAGCAATTTTCAATATCATCAAGGTGAGTAATTTAACTGATACAAAAGAGGTAGCTCTCAGTAAAAAACCCGTACAGCTTACAGAACATATAGTTGAAATTGTAAGTGATTCCGGAGAGGGAGCACAAAAATGTGGTCAGAGTCTGGCCATTTTATCTGCCAAAATGGGAAATGGTGTCTGGACGGTGGAGATAATTCCGGCGGAAATTCAGCCACCTGCCCGGGGAAGAGCCGGCGCTTCGGGAATCCGGGTTCGAATCGGTTCCAGGAAAATCACCAATATGGGTGACGAGGCAGATCTGATTGTCGCTTTAAATGAACAGGTGCCCTATGGGAGGATAGATGCAGGAGCTTATCGACCAGGTACCATCGTACTTCTTGAGAATAAGTGGGCTGAGGATCCATCCGAAGAAATCAGACAAAAATATAAGGATGCCTTAGCTGATTTCAAGAGTCGGGGGTACAATGTCATTGAAATTCCCATGGAAGAGGAATGCCTCAAGATCGTATCGAATGCAAAGAAGGGCAAGAATATGTGGGTGCTGGGCATGCTTTGTCACATATATAGCCGCGATCTGCACAAAGCTGAAAATCAGATACGTAATATTTTCCGGAAAAAATCAGAGACTGTCATCAACTCCAATATCTCTCTTTTGCATGGAGGGTACAACTGGGCTGAAGACAACCTCGATTTCCAGTTTGAGATACCGGCCATGGAGACGGAAGAAGAGCGTCTCGTGATGAACGGCAATGAAGCATTGGCCCTCGGTATTGTTGCCTCCGGCATGGAACTTTGTTCGATGTATCCGATCACTCCCGCAACATCTACATCGCACCTTCTGGCGGAGGTCTTACGAAAGTCAGGTGGCATTGTACACCAGGCAGAAGATGAAATTGCCGCCATTGGATTTGCCATTGGTGCCTCATTTGCGGGAAAGACTGCAGTGACAATTACCAGTGGACCGGGATTGGCTTTAAAAACGGAGTTTCTCGGACTGGCCACGATGGCGGAGATCCCCCTGGTGGTGATCGATGTACAACGAGGGGGGCCTTCCACCGGCCTTCCTACCAAGGTAGAACAAGGAGATCTGCTAGCTGCACTCTATGGTCAACCGGGGGCCGTACCCAAGATTGTACTGGCAGCGGCTACTATCGAAGAATGCTTCCATTTTGTCATCCTTGCCCGTAAGCTGGCAGAAGCGTTCCGCACGCCGGTGTATGTGCTCAGTGATGCTAATCTCGCTACCGGTCAACAACCTTTTCCCCGGCCGGTGGTGAAAAAAGATTGGTTTGCTCCACCCATCGATCAGAGTCCCTGGAAACCGGAGGTATCTCCTTACAACTGGGATCTGGAAACGGGGCTTAGCAAACGGCCTATTCCCGGACAAGCAGGTGGACAATACACAGTGACCGGGCTGGCTCATAACCGTCATGCTCAGGTATCGTATAAACCGGATGAGAATCAGGAGTCATCTGAACTGAGAAGCCGCAAATTTGCAGCGTTTCAGAATACATTAAATGTCCCGGAGATAAATGGAGATGAAGAGGGAGATTTATTGATTATTGGTTGGGGTTCAACCCTGGGAGCTATTGAAGAAGCAGTCGATAAAGCAAGGCAGGAGGGATTAAAAGTATCTTCAATCCACCTCCGATTTCTCATGCCGCTACCTCCTGGTTTAAAAGATCTTTTTCAGCGGTTTAAGCAAGTGATGACAATAGAAATTAACTACAGCGATCGACCGGAAAGTATTCAGATCAGTGATTCGAATCGAAATTATTCTCAGCTTGCCTGGATATTACGGGCCCGGACGCTGGTAGATATCGACTGCTATTCCAATGTGGAAGGCAAGCCCCTTTCTCCCGGTAAGATTTTGCAGGTGATTAAAAATAAATTGGGCATAAATAAGCCTGTCAATTAAAAGATCAGAAAAATCATGTACGGATTAAAGACAGATTTAGCATGTGAAGTACCCTCGAAATATTATTCGTTAGAGGATTATGGAAAAGGAGTGGCTCGCTGGTGTCCCGGTTGTGGTGATCATGCCGTTCTGACCAACACCCAGAAATTGTTGAGAGAAAAACAGCTGGATCCGGCAAAAACGGTTTTTGTATCGGGTATCGGCTGTTCCTCAAGATTTCCACACTATATGAATACGTATGGTTTTCATGGATTGCATGGAAGGGCTTTTCCCGTAGCCTGCGGTGTCAAGTTCAGAAGGCCTGATCTAAATGTATTTGTGATTACCGGAGATGGTGACTGCTGTTCGATTGGCGCCGGGGCCTGGATACACGCGATTCGCTACAATATGGATATCACCGTCATGCTGTTGGACAATCAGATTTACGGGATGACCAAAAAGCAGATCTCACCTACTTCTAAATTGGGTACAATATCCAATACCACCCCCGATGGTTCGGTGATTCCTCCCATAAATCCGGTAGAAACCACGTTGGGTGTAGCCAATGCATCTTTCGTGGCTCAGACTGCCGACTGGAACCCAGCCCATATGTATGAGACGATCAAGGCAGGGTTTGAACATAAAGGCTTTTCTTTTATCCACATTATTCAAAGGTGCCCCGTTTTTCAGGCCGGCCTGGCCCAGGAGATGACTTCCAACAAAGATGCCATGTGTTATCTCGATCACGAGAATGGAATCCAGGTAAGCGAAGAGGTTGCACGGACTTTTAGTCATAAACTCAATCATGACCCTTCAGACTTAAAAAATGCACGGACTTTAGCCATGGATACGGACACCGTATATATGGGGCTATTTTATCGCGATATAAACGCCCCGAGGTATGACGAATTCGGTGCTTCAAATATGGGATTTACCGTGGAAGAAAAAGAAGCGGTACTGAGAGCAGAATTTGATCGATACGCTATTTAATAATTCGCATTAAAATCAAAAAATAAAAAAATGCCTAAAGAAGAAAAAAGTTCATTTAGTCATTTTTTTCGAGAAGATGCCAAATTAGTTGCTGACGTCTTACACGAGGAAGAAGGACAGGATTCGACGGTTAGAACCCCTGAAATTGAATTGATAAAACCTTTTATCAAGAATGGGCAGACGGTTTCTGATGACCAGGTCAGGCTTGAATGGAAAAAATTGAGGACTTTTTTTCGTCAAGGTCTGGCAGATTGTAAATTGTCGCCTGATTTTCGTCCGGCAATTCTTGCTCCAGCTTATACCGCTGATTTGGTTGCGCAGGACTATCCTATGTGGCTTGCCGGCAATAGCTCTGCATTGGGTGAATGTCTTTCGTTCAATCAACTATTGGACCAAGCTTTTTCCCGGATGGATCTCGGAGACGGATCTTCCATCCTGGTGAATAGTAAGGACCGGCTACTGCACCTGGCGAAATTATATCTGGAGGAAAATGGGGTTTCAACGCTCGAAAAGGTGCTTCCTGAAATCCTGAACCAATTGAGCGCTCAGCTGCAGGTGAAAGGTAATGAAGGCAAAGCGTTTTCGGACGAGATTAAGCAACTGAAAAAAATATTGCCTGATCATGGGAGACTTATTTCCTTTTCCAATGAGGCAAACTTCCATTTATTTAATGGCGCTCTACAGCATACCTCTCAACAAGCCAGGATAGATCTGCAAAGAGAAATACTCGAATTAAAAAGTAAATTGAAAGACTTACTGCGAGTAGAGGCGGACAAGGATCCTGCCGGAAAGGATCCGGATAAACTTAAAGATTCCCTGGGATTTGCCGATTCCATGATGAAGTTTGACGCGCTCGCTTCTCTGGTACCGGATGAAGGTTCCATCCGAATGGATGCAGATCGATTAGAACGAATTGCCGGTATAATCAAAGTGCTGGAAAACTCGGAATTATTACTTGATTTTAGAGCTTCGATATTTATTGACGAATCCTTGTACAATGGTAAACAATTACTATGGCATGAATTGTTTGAGAAGGCTGAAATAAATGCCTGGTCTGCTAAAGAAGGATTAAATGAACTTGGAGTTCTTTTTTCGGAGCAGATAGACCCCTACGAACAATTATTTTCGGCAAAAAGAATTGCAGAATTAGAACTCGAAAATAAATATCAACCGGAAATCCACGACGACTATTTCGCCGGATTTACCTGGCAGAATTTTTCGGAAGAGGAGCTTTTACAGTCTACTTACTTTATTTTAATCGTTGATGATTTACATCTCTTCGGTCCTCAGTTTTCGGGACTTTCTGATTTATTGCGGGATAATTTTCCCATTAAAATTCTGGCCGTAAAACGAAATCTCTCCGGTAGCGATTTAAGCGATGCCCCGGCCAGGGGTTCACTGCATTCCCAGGTGGAGTTGGGTGCTTTAATGCTATCTTACCGGAATATTTTTGTGGCACAATCCTCTTCCATTGATCCGGGATATCTCTTTGGTCAGTTTAAAGAAGGTCTCAGCGCTTTTGCCCCGGCATTTATGTACGTCCTCGACTTAGGCAGTAAGGATGTCCGGAATGCGTATCTCCTTGCCAGCTCTATTCTCGAATGCCGGGATTTTCCGGCCTTTACATTTAGAGGATTACTGGGTACTCCCTGGGGAAGCAGGTTTGAGATCAAGCATAATCCACAACCGGATGTGGATTGGCCCACCCACCGGCTCGCAGTAGAGATTGACGGAAACGAAAAAGATTTTTTAGACGTCCCGTTTACATTTGGTGATTGGTCTTCGCTAAATCATGATTATGGCGAGCATTTTCTTCCGGTGCCGGACTTCGCCTGGACCGGTGACTTAATTCCACTGGACCTATACCTGAGATTGACCTCACAGGAATCGATCGGTAAAGTACCTTTCATCTGGATGGTTGACCAAAAAAGTCAATTGCACCGGGTAGCAGTATCCTGGCCGGTCACCATCGCCTGCCGGGAGCGTCTTGATTTTTGGCATTTCTTGCAGGAGAACAGTGGGATCAACAATTACCATGTGGATGCTGCCGTAGCTAAGGCCCAGGCTGATCTGAAACGGGAGCACCAAACTGAGTTAGAAGCGATTCAAAATGAGCATCTGGAGGAAGTGGAGAAAATCAAAAATGAGGAAGCCGGCAAAGTAATGGAGAATTTGGCTGCCGTCCTGCTGGAACTGGATACCACTAATATGGTGCGTACACCAACCATGCAATCTGTAGCTGTTCCCCCAGAAACTGTTGAGCACGAAGCCGGGAAACCGGTGGAAAGAAAACAGGACGCAGTTGAGGAGAAGGTGCAGGAAGACTCGCTGATGATCGAGCCATATATCGATACAGCACTCTGCACCTCATGTAATGAGTGTATCAACCGAAATAAGGCTATGTTTCGGTATAACGCTGATAAGATGGCATACATCGCCGATGCAAGTGCCGGAACTTTTCGTCAGCTGGTGGAAGCGGCGGAAGTATGTCCGGTTGCCATCATTCATCCCGGCACACCTTTAAATCCGCATGAACCGGACTTAGACCAACTGATTAAGAGGGCGGCTCAATTTAACTAGGTGTCATGAGTGCAGAATTTATAATTCCAATTTTAATCCTCACCGGATTAGGACTCTTTTTCGGGATTGTTCTTTCTGTGGCTTATCGGCGTTTTAAAGTTTTCGAGGATCCCCGGATTGACGTGGTGGAAGAGCTTCTCCCCAGTGCCAATTGTGGAGCTTGCGGTGAACCAGGATGTCGCGCATTTGCTGAAAGGGTGGTTCTGGATGGAAGAAATCCTGCCAAATGTACCGTGAGTTCAAAAGAAGGCTTAGATAAGATCGCAGATTATTTAGGGGTAGAAGTTTCGGAAGAGGAGAAATGGGTAGCCCGGCTCCTTTGCGCCGGAGGAATCCGGGAAGCTCATAATTTAGCCCGCTATGCCGGGGGTATCAAAACCTGCCGTGGAGAATCGGTAGTGGGAGGAGGAATCAAGGATTGTTCATGGGGGTGCCTGGGATTGGGCGATTGTGCCAGCGCCTGTACTTTCGATGCCATCACTATGAATGAGAATGGGTTACCGGTGGTAGATGCGGCAAAATGCACCGCTTGTAACGATTGTGTGGAAGTGTGTCCTAAAGGCCTCTTCAAGTTGATGCCCATTAGTCAAAAGCTGATCGTTCAGTGCAAAAGTCTCTTGGAAGGTGAACTGGCCGAATCAAAATGTAGTGTTGCCTGCACTGCTTGTGGCCGGTGTGTGGTTGATGCTGCTCCGGGAGTAATCGAAATAAAGAACAACCTGGCTTCGATTGATTATGGCTTCAATGAGTTAACCTCTCCAACTGCAACCAAACGGTGCCCGACCGGTGCCATTGTTTGGCTGGAGGGAATTAATCAGTTCGAACCTATGACACGTCTGGAATTGCCGTTAGGCAGGGTTGAAGAATTAATTGGCAGAGAATACTATCAATAAAAAAGTGATTTCGCGATGATTACGATGCTGGAAAAATTAGCCGGGCAAATTGGAGAAGGAATGCTGACAGATCACGATGTATCATCCCGCGCTCTGCTCAATGTCTTTCACCGGCCGGTTGCTACCTTTTGTAGTTCCGATATTTCCTCTCTGTCCGGAATGATAGCGAATGGGTTGCGCGGTACTGCTTTTATAAAAGCGCGATTCGTTTCGTCCAATATTCCTCAGCTTCACGCTGCAATTCGAAATCATTTACCTGTGGTCGTAAATGTCATGAGGGATGTTGAGGACTTGTCTACGGCAGGTTTTCAGAAAAATCTTAAAGGTCTCCGGGATCTGGATTGTGTACAGCTGATTACCAGATCGCTCCCGGATCATGTGCATATGTTACTGATGGCACACCGTATAGCAGAACTGGCGTTGGTACCGGTCATAATCGTGGCTGATTACCGCTATGTCGAGCATGACCAACAAGTATTGCCTCAAGCTGAACTCATCTCTAAATTCCTGGGAAATCCCGACGATATGATCCCTTCACCTACTGAAGCTCAGAAGATGGTCTTTGGAAATTACCGTCGCCGGGTTCCCAATTGGATCAGTTTTGAAAATCCGGTAGCGCTGGGTATTGGAAAAGATGCTTTTTCTCTTACGCTCGAGGCGGCAGCACAAAAGAAGTTCTTTATCGATCATCTGCCCGGATTGGTAAATCAGGTCGACGAAGAATATCATGCGCTCACCGACTACAAGATGGTGCCGGTATCCTCTGGTGAAAATAAAAAATGTAATTATTCTTTATTGACCTGGGATACGGAAATTGCAGCATTATTTCCGGAATTAACGGTGAAATATTCATCGGTAGATTTTATTGCAATTAATCAGATCCGTCCATTTCCCTCTGAAGTTCTTATAAATCGACTTTTGCAAAGTAAAGTGGTTACGATATTACAACCATTAATTGACCGGAATAATCAGGATTCTATTTATAATTCCATTTTCAGCTCCTTAAGTGGATCCAGGTTAAAAATTGTGTCCGGTTTTTATGGAGAGGCCTTAAATTTCACCAGTCTTTGCCTGACCGTGGAAAATATGTGGTCCCGACACCCCAGGGAATCTTTTTTTATCGGGATACCCTTTATCAGGGATCACTCTAATTTTCCCCGGCATCAGGTTTTAATCCAGGAGCTTCAAAAGCATTATCCAGAGCTCGTTGATGAATCTATATGTGACATTGAGACGAATTCTGAGAGCAGCTTTCCACCCGGCGAAGTGGCCACGATGCTGCGTCGTTACCAGGATCGGGGTCCGAACTTTACCCGTCTTTCGCGATTTTATGATGATACGGCATATTTTTATCAGTACAATCAGAAGGAGGAATTGATTGCGGATCCCTTTAGTGCACTACCACTGATGCCGGTGGCTACCGGTGCCTTTAGCGATCAGACTGATCGACGTGAGACCATTCCGGTTTTGAATCCAAATGCCTGTACCGGCTGTGGTGAATGCATCGTGCATTGTCCTCATGCGGCAATTCCTGCCGTGGCTGTAAGCATTGAACAATTGTTGAAGTCCGGGTCCCGGATTGTTACTTCCCGGAATATGACGGTTAGCCGGTTGACGCCTCTGGTCAAGAATATTTCCCGGGTAGCAACAAGAAATCTCAAGGAGACAAAGGCAGGAAATCTTCCGGAAATCCTGCTTCAGGCTTTTGAAGAGGTAGTGAAACAGTTGAAATTGGAGGGTGATAAATTAGAGGCGGCCAAGAGTG
>JAGQWZ010000269.1 GCA_020436835.1 Saprospiraceae bacterium
GATCATCATATGCAATCCAAAATACCTGGCAGGATTTTAATTTTTGTTTGGCCTGGGTAAGATTAGTACGCCAAATGGAGATGAACTCGGCAATAGCATCCAGGTCCTGACACATAAAGGCATTTTTTGCAGAACAAATGCAATCACGGATGTCCCTGACGATGTAAATGATTTTAGTGGCAGGTATCAAATTCATAATATTTTCCAACTGAAATGCATTCCATCCCGGTAGCTTGACACCCCATCGATCTCTGCCATGATCACGGGCAAATCGGGCATAAAATTCAATCGAGTCAGCAATCAAACATTCAAAGTTGGCGAGATACGCTGTAGTATTAGGGATAAGATCAGGGATCCAATCATCGACATCTCCTGCTAATACCTGCTCCAATTGTTTGTTTCTCCACTCACTGCGATGGTCGAACATCCCTTGCTTTTGAATCCATAAACCCAGCATTAAATTGATATCATGCGCACATGATTCGCCATAGATCAAGGTATTGGGAGCAGAAGAGAGTAATCGCTGGATCAAGGTCGTTCCAGACCGCTGAATGGGAGATGCCACCAGTAGGGGTTCCAGTTGATGCAACGGATATTTAATTGCCAAAATAAATAGGATTTGTTTGTGGAATCCGGCTGATCCCTTGAATTCCTAAATATAACTTGGATTCATTGGAGATTTTAATATTTGATCTTTAAATCATTCATTAAGTTGCAGGCACTTCGTTTGATTTAATAAATCGTTTCTGTCGTCCAATTTTGAAGCATATCAAGTAATAATGATATCTTTCTGATTCATAGCGGGAAGTTTATTCCCCTATAATTGTAGAATGATGACCCGAAGAAACTTCTTAAATACCAAAGTACTGCTTGCATCCCCCCTGCTTTTGATTGGAACAAATTTTATTCGAATACCCGGAATCTTTAGTTTATCGGGAGAAGAATACGATTTATTTCAGCATCATAAGGAGAACATTACAACGGAGTTAAGCTTGACAGGGCGTTTGACCAATGATCAAATTGAACAAATGCTGTATCCTAAACGATTTATTTCCGTTTCCGGGAATCGTCGGACATATTCCTTTCATTTTATGAATAAGCTGGGACAGGAAGTTAAGTTTGAATTTAAGAAAGATAAAGCGATCTCTATATTTCTCGCTTAACCCAACGCTCCATACAGGCCTGAATGTACTGCAGCCTAATAGTATTGGGCTGTCAGGCACGTCCCAGGAACGCGACCCATAACAGCAGCATGATCTGGATGTCAGAAGCCGAAGGTAGGAAGGCAGGTGTTTGTTCATTCACCTTCACCAACTGCTTTCTCGATATTCCTCTTTCGGTTCCCAAGAGATAGAACAATACACCTTCTGACGATTGCTTTTGCAATGTCTGCATGGTATTGGTTCACTATGACCATCTTACAGACGATTACTTTGGTAATGTCAGCTACTGACGAATACTATCGCAATGTCGGCATTGCCTTCGCGCTTCCTCCTCTTCACTGACGAACACTATCGTGTTGTCAGCATCCTATTAATTCACCTTCACCATGCGTTTATTGATCACCCCGGATTTAGTTTCCAACTGATAAAAGAGCACCCCTTTCACTTCCGGGATACTGCCAGCCTCCAGCGTGATCAGATGATTACCTCCCGAATAGCTGCCACTCACCCGGTATAACTCTTTACCCGTCACATCCATGATCTTCAGCGTGGCTGTCATGCTTTCCGGCAACCAGAAGCCGATCTTCGTCTCTCCACTGAATGGGTTCGGCGTGTTCTGATAGAGTTCTGGGGTCCTTATCCCTTCTCCTTTTACCTTTTGCCCCGGAGATGCTACTCCGGATCCCGACTCCGTCAATGGACTGCTGTCCTGGCAGGCATTACCGGTGTTGTCCTGTAACAGGAGCGTTGTCGTACAGAAGTCTTTATTACCGGCTTCATCTA
>JAGQWZ010000028.1 GCA_020436835.1 Saprospiraceae bacterium
CCGTCTATCTTCGGTGTTGATGCCGTACATCATCCGGGCAGCAAGATCATAAAATGCAATATCTCCTTCGCCAAAAGTCACTTCCCTTCTCCGGGACAAAGCAAATGCACGCCGCAAATCTTTTCTAACCCAAATCGCATAGGGCGAAATAAGGATCAGCCACAACCTTTCATAATATCCCCCGTCCTGGGCATTTAAAAAATCAAGTTCATTGACCCCGGTACATAATTCACTGATAACTGTCCTGCCTGCACTGACGTGAGTTAACCGGACTTTGGACCGGTCAAAAAAATAGCCGTTTCCGTCCCGGTTGAAATACTCAATTTTTACCACTTGCTTAAAGGCATCAAAGGAATTAAACCGGGTCAGCAATAATGCACCCTGGCCAGCATCGATATTTAGTCCATTGATAATATTCACTTGTTCCTGATCGCTGTTCACCTCCGGATTTATCGCTTCTGCACATGGTTTTACCCACTTGCATCCAAGGAAAAACAATCCAACCAGAAATATGCTATAACGAAGTAAATTCAAACCGATAAAGAAATTACATTTTCAAAACGCCGGGTATTGTCTCAAGTGAAACCTTATCCGATTGACGCACAATAATCCGGTTCACCTTCTGATCTCCATCAATATTTAATCTTTGAATGG
Organism: Saprospiraceae bacterium; assembly: GCA_020436835.1. Taxonomy (GTDB): domain Bacteria; phylum Bacteroidota; class Bacteroidia; order Chitinophagales; family Saprospiraceae; genus JABDMH01. The sequence goes on from JAGQWZ010000028.1 coordinate 655, forward strand.
TCAGATCATGCACATCATCAAATACCATCGCCGGACGGTAGTCAGGTTCTTCGATTCCCATCCGGATATTCTTTAAAATGAGCCCTTCAACATGCCTCACATAGAGTCCCCACGCAGGCAATTCACCAAACATTGAAAATTCAGGATAATCACTGATTTTTTCGGGGATAGATCCCAGTCTTGAAAGCGGCCGGTTGGCAAGGCCATTATTTCCCCGGCCGGGATAATTTATGGTTATGTTTTCCAGCACGACATCCTGAACTTTGCTTCCCGGAATTCCGGTTATGGAAGCAGGAAATGTGTTGTGAAAAAAGGGCAAATCAGGGCCACGAACCTCATAGGCATAATCGGGTCGCTCAAAAGCAACATCCACATTAAGATCCCTGATAGTGACATTTTTCAAATAGCCTGCCGGTCTGTTCTGATACCGCCAACCTAGCCTGATAAACAGCGCATTTCCGGTATTGGTCGCGTCAATATTTTCGAATGTTACATTTTCCAAAAATCCGCCATCTACATTTTCAATGGCTATGGCAGATCGAAAGGTGTCATATATTTTGATATTCCGGATAATCACATTTTTAAATCCACCACTGGACCGTGTGCCTAATTTAAGTGCACTCGCGCTGGAACGCACAGTACAGTCGGAAACAAAAATGCTGTCACAAAAGGCCTCATTCAAATGGGACTTCAGACAAATCCCGTCATCTGCTGAATTAACCCAGCAATTGGTAATCCGCACATTTTTACAATCGGAAATGTCTATTCCATCATTGTTCCAATAAGCGTCACTTTCCACCCGCACACTGTCAATCTCAAGATGATCACACTCACTGTAGTTCTGTACCCAGCAAGCCGCATTTTTCAGGGTGACCCCTTTTATCAGGATGGAGGAACATTGCACAAATTCAATTAATTGAGGCCGCAAATAATACATCGGCCGCATCTCTACGAAATTGTAGTCGGCACTATCGATCTCCCCTGCATAAAATAAACTGTCTATATGGAGCGCTAAATCCCTCCCCTGCCCATCGATTTCACCTTTACCTGTGATTGAAATATTTTTTTGATTGTCGGATAATATCAAAGCCTTCCACCGGCTGAGTTTCAGGTAATGATCGGGATCTGTACTTCCCAATAGGACAGCACCCGTCAGGAGATGTAGTTCGACACCTGATTTAAGCAGGATGCTCCCTGACAGAAATGTCCCCTCGGGAATAAGCACTTCGCCTCCACCCCGGGAAGATGCCTGGTCAATGGCTTTCTGGATCGACAGGGTATTCAGGGTAGTTCCGTCTCCCACCGCACCGTAATCGACGATATTAAAGATCTGACCGGATGATGGTATCCACTGACAAACGAAAAAAACACTCAAACCGACTATCCGGACAAATCCAGAAACAGACATTCTTTCACCAGGCCAATATGATCGCATCATCCTGAGCATTTAGGCTTTAAAAATACATTCTTTGTTCTTCCCTGGGTCTTACAACCGGATCATCAGGAATAAATGAAATATCAATCAATTCTACCCTGCCCTCCTTGCTTACCCTAAGCATAAGGGACTGATAAGGTTTATATTCAAGACGCCGGGCGATCTCATGACCATGGATGTATAGATTTATCTCCCTCGTTTCACTTTCCTTCATGGACGACTGACCTGAATAGACCGGGTAAACGACATCTCGCGCTTTAGGCTGTGCAAGAAAAAGATAATACGTACCGTCCGGCTCAACGCGACACCAGTAAGGAGGTAAATCCTGTCCCTGGATCAATGGCGGATGATCCATCAAGGACTCAAAATCCTCACTGACATTAGGCAACCCGGCCAGTGCTTTTAATAGTAGACCAAAGTCTTCTGATTTGTTCCTTCCCGGCTGGGCCGGAGTTCGCTTAAGACACACCTTCAAGCCTGCTTTAGCCAATGTATGGATCCGTCTCAAGGTCCTGAGATCCAGATAATTCACATCGAGGTAAAGCATGGTAAAACATGCATCTCCAACCACCAGGTGTCCGTCCCGGAACACTGCTTTGTCAAGAAAATGCCGGTTGATCCACAGTGGATGATAACCTTGTAATTCCACGGGAATGTCGACATACCGCATTTCGTACTCTCCCCAAACCCACACGCGCTGACGCTCAGGAGGATATGCTCCCCGCATGACTCCATCCTCGTAAGGTATGTATACCGCTACATCGGAATAAGTCCTGCCCCTGTTCATGATGCCCGATACTTTTTCTATGTAGGCATTGAAGGCCGGCAGTTCTGAGGTCAGACTTCCCCCGGGGCCAAAATAAGTAGTGGCAAAAAAATCGATGGTATCCGAACCCGCCGGATTATAGGGAGAACCATGGTAAACAAGATGATTTACACCCTGTGCAAACA
>JAGQWZ010000270.1 GCA_020436835.1 Saprospiraceae bacterium
GATGAAGGAACTGACCTGCAAAAGGCAATGGAGATCCTGCAAAAACACAGGATCGAAAAATTACCTGTAATTGATAAAAATGGTTTTCTGAAGGGACTAATCACCTATCGGGACATTCAAAACGTTAAAAACCACCCCCTCGCCTGTAAGGATAAATTCGGGCGACTGCTTGCCGGAGCGGCCATTGGCATTACATCAGATACGCTTGAAAGAGTAGAAGAACTTATAAAGGAGGATGTGGATGTAGTTACTCTTGATACCGCACATGGGCACAGTAAAGGTGTTATTAATGAATTGAAAAAGATTAAGAGGAAATACCCTGAACTAGACCTGGTTGTGGGCAACATTGCTTCAGCAGATGCGGCCATAGATCTTGTAAAGGCCGGAGCCGATGCCATAAAAGTAGGTGTGGGTCCGGGTTCAATTTGTACCACCAGGGTGATCGCAGGAATTGGAGTTCCTCAATTATCCGCTGTAATAGAATGTGTATCCGCTATTAAAGGAAGTGGTATTCCGATAATCAGTGATGGAGGGATCCGCTATAGTGGCGATATCGTAAAAGCCATCGTTGCCGGAGCAGATTCGGTAATGGCTGGTTCATTGTTTGCCGGAACGGACGAGTCGCCGGGAGAAACCATCATATACGAAGGTCGTAAAGTTAAATCCTATCGTGGTATGGGATCTGTAGATGCCATGAAAGAAGGTTCGAAGGATCGTTATTTTCAGGATGCAGAAGAAGAAATTTCCAAATTGGTACCGGAAGGTATAGTTGGGATGGTTCCCTTTAAAGGCCAGCTAAGTGAGGTCATTTATCAGTATGTAGGTGGTTTAAGAGCCGGTATGGGATATTGCGGAGCAAGAACCATCGAAGAATTGAAAACGGCTATGTTTACCAAAATCACCGCTTCAGGTATTCGTGAAAGTCATCCTCATGATGTGACCATTACGCATGATGCGCCTAATTATTCGAGATAAGTCGATAGAATCTAAAAATTTAGTTGCCTTCTCCGGCAGGTGACCTTAATAGACAAAGTATTGGAAAAGAGAATCACCTGCAGGTAAATCACCCAGTCGCCTGCCTCTGGCAGGTGACCTTGAAGACTGAGTATTCGAAGTAGCTATCACCTGCCGGAGGCAGGCGATTGTTGGATCTTAAAAAAGCCGGAAACTCTAACAACTGTTTATGAATACAAAGGATAGTTGCTCATTAATTCGTGCACTTTTTCCTGAGTAGATCTTAAGGCAGATTCATGGTTCCGATTTACCAGTGCATAGTCGATCAATTCTGCGATAAGGGGCATTTCATTTACTCCCATCCCCCTGCTGGTTATTGCAGCCGTTCCAATCCTTATCCCGCTGGTTACAAATGGACTTCTGGTTTCAAATGGAACTGTGTTTTTGTTTATGGTTATATGACATTTTACCAGGGTGTCATCGGCAATTTTTCCGGTAAGTTCTGCATCTTTAGCCCTTAGGTCTATCAACATCATATGATTGTCGGTACCGCCGCTGATGATTTGATAGCCAAGATCCACAAAGGTCTTAGCAAGCTCCTTCGAATTTTCAATGATTCTTTTGGTGTATTCACGATAACTTTCACCAAGTGCTTCCTGAAAAGCAACGGCCTTGGCTGCGATCACATGCTCCAGTGGCCCTCCCTGTGTTCCCGGGAAAACAGCTCCATCCAAAACTGCAGACATTTTTTTGATCTCATCTTTGGGTGTGGTCAATCCCCATGGATTTTCGAAGTCTTTTCCCATCATTATTACTCCTCCTCTTGGTCCGCGAAGGGTTTTGTGTGTGGTACTGGTCACTATGTGACAATAAGGCAATGGATCGTTTAGCAATTTGGTGGCGATTAAACCGGAAGGATGCGAAATGTCTGCCAGCAATAATGCTCCAACTTCGTCGGCAATTTCTCGCAGTCTTTTATAATTCCAGTCACGGCTGTAAGAAGATGCTCCACTGATGATAAGCTTAGGCTTAACTTCCCTCGCTTTTTGAGCAACCGATTCCCAATCGATCAATCCTGTTTCCTTCTCAACC
>JAGQWZ010000271.1 GCA_020436835.1 Saprospiraceae bacterium
CTTCCAGGGTGAAAAAAGCCGGTGCATCGTCCACATAGTAGATGCCATTTACCATAATATCACTACTGCAGGCAAAAGGCCAGAAAATACTCTTGAATTGAGCCGGGTCATTGTAGAACACGGATTTATCAAACGCATCGCCATCTACATTGGCGGCATAGTGATGCGGCAGAAGTTGAGTAAAGACCGGGTAGGGAAATTTTTCATTCAAATACATTTCGGGATCAATTTGTTTGATCCCCATATCTTTCAGGGTCAGCAAAGCTCCGGTACCCACTCTGCCTGTACCGGTCAATACGATCTTTACCGGTGGCAGCTTTATCTTCCCGTAAGTCTTTTTGGCTGCTTCGTAGTCAAGAAGATCTTTCATCCGGGGCAAATCAAATTGACCGGTCTTCTTGCCCCAGGTCCATAGCGCGTTGTGTGCTCCCACCATTCCGGCAAAATGTCCGAACGCGATGAGCCTTTGACCATGCGTATTGGTCAGTAATTCGTAATCGATCAGGCGGATATTGTACTTTAAGATCTCCTTCAGTAATTTTCGATTTTGCTCCTGTTTCTTGATGGTATGAGAAAAGATCATATATGTTTTTCCGGCGATGAGTTTGTGTACAGGAACTTCCTTCACCCCCATAAGGACATCGCAATCGTGCACCGATTCAACCACCGGAACCCCTGCTTCTGTGTATTCGTTGTCGGAATAGCACCGGCCTGGAGCAGATTGCACCACAATGTCGATATCGAGTTCGTTTCTTAGAAAAGCAACCTGAGAGGGAGTCAGGGGGGCTCTCGAGTCCGGCGGATCCTTGTATTCCCTGATAATGCCAATTTTCATCATAGCAGTTGAGTGAATGTGCAGTAATGAATTGCCTTTTTAACAGATCAGGACGAACGGTTGAGCTCTCTCAAAGCCTCTAACGTTTTTTCTACTTCACCTTCCGTATTATAAGCTACTAATCCCATTCGGGTTACTCCTCCCAACTTTTCGAGATCGAGAACCTCGGTAGCTCTTAAAGCGTAGAAATGCCCGTCCCAGGCATAAATGGCTCTTTTAGCCAATTCATAACACACTTTGTCAGGTCGAATACCCTCCAAAGAAAATGCCAGGGTAGGGGCACGCCTGGCCGAGTCGATATCCGGTCCGTATATCGTTGAGCCTGGAATTTGCCTGATTCCGGCATAAAGCCTTTTCGCGAGTTTCATTTCATGCTGGTGTATGATCTCCATGGAATTTACAAGTTTCTCCCGAAGGCTAGCCCCGTCGCCAATCCTGCCAATGAAATCGATGGCTGCTCCAACCCCGGCGATGGCTGCGTGATTTAGCGTTCCCGTTTCGATACGGTACGGTGCCTCGGCAGACTGAGTTCGTAAGCGGTCGGTTTCCAGTTTTTCAAGCAGACCGGCACGGCAATATAGGATACCGACATGCGGGCCATAGAATTTGTAGGCGGAGCAGAGTAAAAAATCACATTCGATCTCCTGAACATCGATGGAAAAATGAGGGGCATAATGGACGGCATCCACCAGTAGCCAAATGCCTTTTCCTTCGGTCATTTTCCTGACCTTTCTTATATCATTGACGGTGCCAAAGATGTTGGATGCATATCCTATACAAACTAAGCGGGTACGTTCATTAATCTTTTGTTCCAGATCTGCATAGTCCAGTGTGCCGTCCGGTTGCAAATTCACTTCCCGGATGACCATGCCATGTTCTTTCAAATTTAGCCAGGGGCCCCGATTTGCTTCATGATCCAATTGGGTTATGATGATTTCATCACCCTCCTGCATCGATCGCACCAATGCCTTACTCAGCGAAAAATTAAGGGTGGTCATATTCTGGCCAAAGGAGATACACTGATTATTTGGGGCATTCAGGAACGTCGCTATTTTGATCCGGGTGGCTTCAAGAAGACGGTCTGTCTCCTGGGAGGACGCAAAATGGCCGTGCGTATTGGCATTTGAATATCGATAATAGTCGCTGATTGTCTTGATGACCTCCTCCGGTACCTGGGTACCTGCCGGACCATCCAGGTAGACGACGGGTCTACCGTGCAGTGTGCGTTTCAACGACGGGAAATGCTTACGAATTTTAGAAAATTTCATAGGGTCATATTTTGGGCAAAATACGGGTTTATGAAAAAATTCATCATTCATCTTATGGAATCTTGCAATTTTATTCTCATTACTAAAGAACTCTGAAAACCACCCTCTCGAACCATCAAATACGATAAACCGGACATCTCAAAACTGGTTTACGAGCACAAACAGTACTCTGGCTAGATTTCTAAGGAAGGAGAAAGTTGCTCTCTTTCCTTTTTTTATCCGCCTTCTTTACTTTATTGTGACATCAAGATATTATTATAGCAAAATAATAACGTATTTGACGAATCATTTACAGTTGATCCTTGCCTTATTCCAGAGAAATTAGCTGTCTTAATTCCCATGGATTATTATTTAAATTAAATCTAGATAAAATCTCTATTTACCACGGATATTTGGCAGAAGGCAGAAGCAGTCATATTGCCAAGATCATATGAATAAAACAACATTTATTCAGTGATAAGTAATGATTTTTCCCGGTTAAATAGAGCTTTAGGTGTTGCTTATGTAGTTGGATTTATAGCGCGTATACTATTTATTATGAGGTATATATAAATTATTATTTATAATAATATGATACTAGTATAATACCGGCATTATCGGGTTATTGTTTTCCGGGGTGTTTTAATTGTTTTGATAATTGAATTATAATTAATAACAAATTTGGATATTCCTGGAATATTATAGAACTTACCAATCTGATCTAGTGCTGCCAGGAATCTCTTAACCGTTTTTCTGAAAAAGTAATTTACCCCCTTTGGGGCTGATATTCTATTGCTATCATTAAAACGTTTACCTATGAAATTTACAACTACTTATTGGTTCGAATCTGTTCGAACAAGACTGTTTCTTGGTAATCTGCTTCTTTTGCTACCTCTGGTTGGCTTAATGGCAAATCCGGGAAACAAATTACCTGATGCATTGACCGTTACCGGTACGGTCGTCTCCGATGAGGGGGATCCCCTTATAGGCGTGACGGTACTGGAGGTAGGTACTTCCAACGGTACGGTTACGGATTTTGACGGTACGTACAGCCTTGACGTTCAGGAAGATGATGCGACCCTGCAATTTTCCTATACCGGCTATAAGGTGTTGGAAGTTGCTGTCGCCGGCAGAAATGTTATCGATGTAACCATGGAAGTGGAGATCTCCTCGCTGGATGAGGTCGTCGTCATCGGCTATGGTACGGCCAAAAAAGCAAACCTTACCGGAGCCGTGTCGGTGATAACGAACGAGGAGCTGGAACGAAGACCTATCGCCAGTGTGGGGCAGGGACTACAGGGCTTGATTCCCAATCTGAATGTTTCTATTCGCAATGGCGATCCAACCCGGTCTGCTGACTTCAATATCCGTGGCTATGAGTCTATCAATGGAGGTAGTCCGCTGATCCTGGTTGATGGAGTACCCATGGAAATTGAACGAATCAATCCCAATGATATATTAAGTATTAACGTATTGAAAGATGCTTCGGCGGCAGCTGTCTATGGTGCCCGGGCTGCATTTGGAGTGATTCTGATTGAGACCAAGAAGGGTAAGGAGGGCAAGGTCAATATTCAGTTTTCGACGGAACAATCTGCCGCAAAACCGATCTTCAATATGGATCCGATTACAGATCCTTATCAATTTGCGCTGGCCCGCAATAGTGCAACAATGCGTACTAATGGCACTCCATCGTATACAGACGAATGGCTGAATGCCTTCAAAGCTTATTCGGAAGGTACCGGCCCCGAGTGGGATGTGGTGGATGGCGTCTTACGTTATTATGGATATAACAATTATCAAAACCGGTTGATGACGGATTATGCGCCACAACAGAAATACGACCTGAACGTCTCCGGTGCTACTCAAAATGCCTCTTACTATGTATCCATTGGGATGTTGAATAAAGACGGATACCTGAAACATGAAAACAACGAAAATTTCAAACGTTACAATGGCTTGATGAAAGCTGAATTTCAGGTGAATAAGTGGTTACGCCTGGAAGAAAAAGTCGTATTCAATTCGCAGGTCAGTGATAAACCTCACTTCTATAACTGGGATGTCAATATTAACACGGTAGCGAGGGTGAGTCCAATCCTTCCGATTGAATTCCCGGATCTTGATCATTACCTGACTCCGGGTGACCGGGCTGAATTCGAGCCATATATCGGGCAATATTTCGGCTCATTGAACTTTTTTCCTTATCTCGAACAGGGTGGTCGGGAAACATTTACCAAAAATGATCTTTGGCTCACTCAGGGGGTGACGCTGACCCCGCTTCCCGGGTTACGTATCAAAGGAGACTTTTCCTACAACACTTACAACCGGGCCTATCAGGATGTAGCCAGTAAGATCGAAGTGCTCGAAAGTACCGATATTCAAAGTGGGGTATTAACCGGAAATGGCTTCAGTGGTAATGATTGGATCAATAATGTCAATAATTACGACCAATATTATGTTTTTAACACCTATGCTGAATATACCGTGGATAAAATGGCCAACCATTTTATTAGAGGTATGATCGGCTTCAATCAGGAATGGGGACGTTATACTTTTGCAAGGGCGCAGGCCAACAGTCTCATAACTCCCCTGGTACCAGATCTGAATGCCACTACCGGAACGCAGCAAACCTTTGGCGGCAAGGAACATGTGGCACTACGGGGAGTCTTTTATCGGTTCAATTATATATTTAAGGACAGATACCTGTTCGAAGCCAATGGCCGCTATGACGGAACCTCCCGTTTTCCGGCTGAAGAGCGTTTCGGATTTTTCCCTTCCTTCTCGGTGGGCTGGAGAATTTCGGAAGAAGGATTTATGGCCGGCACCAGAGATTTTCTGGATAACCTCAAGTTGAGAGCTTCATACGGTACTTTGGGTAATCAGATTCTGTTGGACAACAATGACAATCAGATTTATTATCCCTATATCTCCACGCTCGGTAGTGGTACCTCCCCATACATGATGTCAGCAGGGGGCCGGATTCCAATTGTAACGGCTGCCGGACTGGTAAGTCCGACCCTTACCTGGGAAACCGTTGTTTCGCGAAACCTTGGTTTGGATTTCTCGATTCTTAATCAGAGGTTGGACGCATCCTTCGATATCTACTCGAGAGAGACCAAAGACATGTTAACTGATGTGGTCTTTCCCTCAATTCTGGGAACCGATGCACCACAACAAAATGCTGCTGACCTTCGCACCAACGGATGGGAAACCTCGCTAACCTGGCGAGATCGCATCGGTTCTGACTGGAACTACCGGATTACTCTCGCATTGTCTGATTGGACGACCAAGATCACCAAGTACACGAACACAAGTGGTGCCATTCCAGACAATGACAGTGAGTTTTATGAAGGACAAACGATTGGTGAGATTTGGGGATACGAAACAGTTGGTATATTCCAGAGTGAGGCGGAGGTAGAAGCCGCAGCCGAGCAATCAAAAATAGGCGCTAACTGGAGACCCGGGGATATTCAATATGCAGACCTTAATGGAGATGGTGAGATCAGCCCGGGTAGCAACACCCTGAGTGATCCGGGTGACCGGAAAATCATCGGGAATGCATCTCCCAGACTTAACTTCGGCATCAATCTGGACCTTTCCTACAAAAACTGGTCCTTAAGAACGTTCTTCCAGGGAGTGGGAAAAAGAGACTACTGGCCTTCTTCCGGAAACTGGACCTGGTTTTTCCCATTTAATGCCGGACATGTGGAATGGTATTTTGTCACTGACACCTGGACGGAAGAAAATCGCAATGCTTATTTTCCCGCAGCGCATATTTCTACCAATGATAAGAAGAACCTGCAGGTGCAGTCAAGGTATCTACAGCAGGCGAGTTATATCCGCTTGAAGAACCTGACCCTGGCCTACGACCTTTCACCAAATCTGGTACGGCGAATGGGTATTGGAGGATTACAAGTTTATTTGGCTGGAATGAATTTATGGGAGTATTCAAAGATCCGCAAACCATTGGATCCGGAACAAACCCATACCAATATTCTTTCCGGTGAAAATTTCAATGGAGCGGTGGAGTATCCCATACAGAGGATTTTCTCCTTCGGTGCCAATGTATCCTTTTAATCCATTCTAAAATCTAAAGAGATGAAAAATATTCTTTCAAAATATAAAATGCTGTTGGTGCTCTTGTTATTAGCCAGCTGCAACAATGATTTTCTTGATCGCTTCCCATTGGATGAGATCAGCAATGAAACCTTTTGGAATACTGAAAATGACCTGGCGGTATACAATAACAGTCTTTATGACCTGGCCAGGGACGATAATAACGTGCCGATTTTGATGGCGCATGATGATGGTTTTGACAGTCATAAATTTGGCATCTGGTATACCGATGAATACACGGACAATATCGCACCAAGACATTCCCGTCATACCCAATATCAGCAAGTGAGATCGGGAAAGCACACCATCCCTTCCAGTTCAGCCGGAGATGGCCAGTGGTATGGGTACAAAGGATGGAATTTCTTGCGGGCGATCAATGTGGGATTGGCAAATTACAGTAAGGCCAGTATTTCCCAGCAGTTAATTGATCAATATGCTGCGGAAGCCCGGCTTTTCAGAGGCTGGTTCTATGCAGATAAGGTTTCTAAATTCGGAGATGTGCAGTGGGTCGATCACGAGTTGACCACTGACTCAGAGGAGCTTTTCGGTGCCAGGGATCCGCGCGAAATGGTCATGGGAAATGTGCTGGAAGACCTCAATTTTGCATCCCAAAATCTGCCTGACGACTGGGGAGATGGGGGTGGTCCCGGACGTTTAAACCGTTGGGCCGCATTACTGGTGAAATCCCGCGTATGTCTGTTTGAAGGCACCTGGCGCAAATACCACGGACTTTCCAATCCGGACATGTGGTTGCAGGAAGCTGCCAGTGCAGCCAAGGAACTAATGGACAATGGACCCTATGATCTCTATGTCACTGGTGATCCTGAGCACGATTACAATGCCATCCACCGGATTCCCGCCGACCTGACCGGTGTACCGGAGGTAATGTACTGGCGCCGGTATCAGCTTGGTGTATTTACCAATCACGTGCAGAGCTACCATCGTGGCTATAATGGAGGTGCCACAAAAAGCATGGTCGAAGACTATCTATGTACGGATGGTCTACCCATCACGTTGTCCTCAGAATATCAGGGGGATGCCCAAGTTGAAGATCTTTTTCAAAACCGGGATCCACGACTGAGACAGACGATCCTGCATCCGGATGATGTCGCCTATTACCAATATGCAAACAATGATACAAGACCCTATCCACGGGTGAGGGGTATGGAAGGAGGCCAGACGATTGAGACTGGATATCATATTATTAAAGCTTATGATAATGGTCCTGCCTATGCCACCTATAATACTTCAGCAACACCCGCCGTCATCCTGAGATTCGGGGAGGCTTTGTTAAACTATGCAGAAGCTATGGCTGAATTAGGTACCATCACACAGGCCGATCTGGACATTTCCATTAACCGCTTGCGTGACCGGGTAGCAATGCCTCATCTGGAAATGGATAATGTCCAGATGGATCCCAGATATGCAAATGATGGAGTTTCTGCCCTGATTGTCGAGATCAGAAGAGAACGCAGGGTTGAACTTTTTATGGAGGGATTCCGCTACGACGATCTGCGTCGCTGGAAGCAAGGAAAGAAACTTGAACAACCGGATCTGGGCCTTCGCTGGGATGATGCCGCCATCGCCAGATACCCAAAAGCTACAGTTCAGACTTCTATGGTTGACGGTGTTCCATATATTGACGTGTATAAGGGTACCGACTGGGAAAATCCGGTTTTTGATGAATCCAAACATTATTTGTGGCCAATACCCCTTGGCGACTTAGCGCAAAATCCTACCCTGGGTCAAAATCCAGGCTGGTAATAGTGACTTGCAGTAGATTCGTTTAAGTTACTATCGCAGTTTCAGACACGTTTTTGAAAGTCAAATGTGTCATCTAGTGCGAAAAAAGACAAGGTCGATTGTAGCCATCAATCGGCCTTGTTATTTTCTCTGTGGTCTGAAGATCTTAACTTACTTTAGTTCTTGTCAAATATCCATCATGGTACTGCGCCTGATCTCTTTTTTGGTATCGCTACTGGCACTCTCACCATCTCAGCAAGCACAAACGTGTCTGCCGGAAGGCTTGTTCGTACGTACTCAGATGGAGATTGATATGTTTCCGGCTAATTTTCCCGGATGCATAGAGATTGCGGGTGGAATGACGATTGAAAGTACTTCTGACAACCCTATTTCTGATTTAAAAGGTCTGTCTCAGATTTCGCTCCTTGGTGAACATCTTGAAATACGTAACAACCCGGCATTGAGCTCTCTGACAGGTTTGGAAAATGTCAAAGAAATCGGCGGCAGATTGACGATTGCCGGTAACGACCGTTTGCTCAGTCTGGACGGTTTGAGCGGATTGACTTCCGTTGGTAACAGCGTAGGAATTTCGTCTAACAATAAATTGAAAAATATAGAGGTACTTTCTCAATTAAAAATAATAAGGGGTGATCTTTCTATTTCGGGAAATACCCAATTAAATTCACTGGAGGGCCTTAACAAGGTCGTAGAAATCGAAGGAAATGTTCTGATAAGAGATAATGCTTCTATACTTAATTTTAACGGACTTCAATCTCTGAAATCAGTCGGCGGCAATTTTCTAATTCAGGAAAATTCAAGCTTGAGGGATTTTTCCGGATTGGAAAAACTTGAGAATATTTCTTTGGATTTGATCATTGAAAAAAATGATAAATTAATTAGTCTGACGGGTTTTTCCGGTCTGGCCATGGTGGGAAAATATCTGCTAATTGTAAATAATTTACTGTTGCAGGATATTACGGCTTTAAATTCACTAAAGGCTATTGACGGCCTCTTGCAGGTGTACAACAATCCACTGCTTCCAAGTCTTAGGGGACTGGATAATATTGATCCACAATCCGTTGATAACCTTGCGATTATTCAGTGTCCCAGTCTCTCTGACTGTGCAGTACAAAGCATTTGTGATTTTCTTAAAATTAATGATCAAAAGCATTCGATTACCGGAAATAAATTTGGTTGTGCAACCAGATTGCAGATCCTTAATGAGTGCGAAAGAGAAGGAGCAAATACTAATCCCGGACCAAATATTATCCGGATATTTCCCAATCCAACTCCCGGAATTTTGACAACAAAAGGATTTGATTCAGTTGCCGAATTTCTGGTCAGCGATGTGACAGGTAGAACAATTCGTGCAAATAAATTAGAAAATGGAAAAATCGATATCAGCGATTTACCCGCGGGAATTTATCTGATTGAGCTGATTTCAGAAAAGCGGAATTTTATTCAATCGATCATCAAGATATAGTCCGGTGACTTATATCACAGACTTTTTCATCGAATTTCAGTGTCAAATAACAATCATTACACATAAGGGTACGGATGAGCAACCCAAGAATCTTGTTTTGGCTTCACTTACGTAAATATGCACTTGGCTATACCTCATTGAAGTTGTCTTTTAGGGACAGGTTACCTGCCGGGGACCTTAATTTTCATTCTCCGTGACGATCTGTATAAACGCTTGATATACAATGCTTAATAACTCTTTGAGTTTGCGCTTACTTTGCCCTGTTGATCTATCTTTTTGAAAATCATAGCATTCAAAAGCAAGCAGGTGCTTCAGGCAACTTTCTTTGTTAAAATATTAGGTTGATTACACAATATTTCGCAAATTTCAACAATGATGCCATAGGATTTGAGGGTTCTCTGTTAGTTTTTTATAGTGCTTGAAAGTGACCTATAACGGGACTGATATTTTTATTTCCTAATCATACAATACTGCTTGCTATGAAATTTAAACCTATTTCATTGTCCGGTAGCCTCCGGACACTAATTACCCTGTGCAGCTGGTGGCTAATAACCGCTTCAGCTGCCGGAAACCCACCCAATGCATTTAATGTTTCCGGTAAAGTCTTATCGGAAGATGGTGAACCTTTGATTGGGGTGACTGTTTTGGAGATTGGTACTTCAAACGGTACCGTTACTGATTTTGATGGAGCGTATGACCTCACGGTAACCAATGGTGATGCCGAGCTGGCATTTTCCTACACCGGCTACAAATCAATTAATGTGGCAGTGAGTGGCCGCAACGTAATTGATATTTCCATGGAAGTGGAGATTTCCTCACTGGATGAGGTAGTGGTAGTGGGTTACGGTACGACCAAAAAGGCCAATCTTACCGGAGCCGTATCGGTGGTTTCAAATGAAGAGTTGGAAAGGCGGCCCATTGCCAGCGTAGGGCAGGGACTGCAGGGACTTATTCCAAACCTGAATGTATCCATTCGGAATGGAGACCCTACCCGGGCTGCGGACTTCAACATCCGGGGATATGAGTCTATCAATGGGGGTAGCCCCCTGATTTTAGTGGATGGAGTACCGATGGATGTGGAAAGGATCAATCCCAATGACATTCTTAGCATAAATGTGCTGAAAGATGCTTCGGCGGCGGCTGTGTACGGTGCCAGGGCTGCTTTTGGAGTCATTTTGATAGAGACTAAGAAGGGAAAGGAAGGGAAAGTGAACATTCAGCTTTCCACTGAACTATCGGCAGCCAAACCGATCTTTAATATGGATCCAATCAATGATCCCTATCAGTTTGCATTGGCAAGAAACCGGGCTAACATGCGTACAAACGGCACTCCGGCTTACACGGATGAGTGGCTTAATGCGTTCAAAGCCTACTCCGAAGGTACCGGACCGGAATGGGAAGTAGTAGACGGTGTACTTCGCTATTACGGGTATAATGATTACCAGAACCAGTTGATGACAGATTATGCGCCTCAACAGCGATATGATCTGAATGTTTCGGGTGCCTCAGAGAATGCCTCCTATTATGTATCTCTGGGAATGTTAAACAAAGAGGGATATCTGAAACATGAGAACAATGAAAACTTCAAACGCTATAATGGCTTAATGAAGGCCGAGTTCCAGGTCAATAAGTGGCTACGTTTGGAGGAAAAAATGGTCTTCAATTCACAGGTGAGTGACAAACCGCATTTTTACAACTGGGATGTGAATATTAATACGGTAGCGCGGGTGAGCCCCATCCTGCCAATCCAGTTTCCCGATCTGGATCACTATGTGACCCCGGGAGACCGGGCAACCTATGAGCCCTATATAGGTCAGTATTTTGGCACATTGAATTTCTTTCCCTACCTCGAGCAGGGAGGAAGGGAGACTTTTACAAAAAATGATCTGTGGCTGACGCAGGGTGTAACGCTGACACCGGTGAAGGGGCTGCTGATCAAAGGAGATTTCTCCTACAATACCTTTAATCAGGCTTATCAGGATGTCGCCAGCAAGATTACGGCCATTGAAAGTCAGGACATCCAGAATGGGGTTGTCACCGGTAATGGTTTCAGCGGAAATGACTGGATCAACAATATCAATGACTATAACCAGTATTATGTATTTAATACATATGCTGAGTATACCCTCGATAAATTCAGTAACCATTTCATCAAGGGGATGGTGGGATTCAATCAGGAGTGGGGGCGTTTTACCTTTGCCCGTTCTCAGGCCAATTCCCTGATCACTCCTTTGGTGCCGGACCTGAATGCCACAACCGGAACGCAGCAGACCTTCGGCGGGAAAGAGCATGTTTCTTTGCGAGGCGTTTTTTACCGGCTTAATTACATCTTCAAAGACCGGTATTTATTTGAAGCCAATGGACGGTATGATGGCACTTCCCGGTTCCCCACGGATGACCGGTTCGGTTTCTTTCCTTCCTTTTCTGTCGGATGGCGAGTTTCCGAAGAAGGTTTTATGGCCGGAACCCGCGATTTATTGGATAACCTGAAAATCCGCGCCTCCTATGGAACGCTCGGTAATCAGATCCTGGTAGATAACAATGACAACCAGATTTATTATCCATATATCTCTACGTTGGGCAGTGGGACGTCTCCTTATATGATGTCGTCAGCTGGCCGGATTCCTATCGTTACAGCGGCAGGTCTGGTAAGTCCGACATTGACCTGGGAAACAGTGGTTTCAAAGAACCTGGGCGTTGATATTTCCCTCTTGAATCAGAAATTGGATGCAACCTTCGACATTTATTCCCGGGATACCAGGGACATGCTCACGGATGTCGAATATCCGGCCCTTTTAGGAACGGATGCTCCCAAAGCCAATTCAGCCGATCTGAGAACCAGAGGTTGGGAAGCCTCTTTGACCTGGAGAGACCGGATCGGTTCCGACTGGTCATACCGGATCACTCTGGCTTTGTCCGACTGGAAGGCAGAGATTACTAAATACGACAATCCTACCGGAGCCCTTTCTGAATATTACGTAGGCCAAAAGATCGGCGAAATCTGGGGTTACGAGACCGTAGGCATTTTCCAATCGGATGAAGAAGTTGCCACTTCGGCCGACCAATCAAGATTGGGAGCCAACTGGAGAGCCGGTGATGTGCACTATGCTGATTTAAATGGTGATGGCATTATCAGTCCAGGTAACAACACATTGAGTGATCCGGGTGACCGCAGGATAATTGGAAATGCATCCCCGCGGATGAATTTTGGCGTCAATCTGGATCTCACTTACCGTAACTGGTCTCTTCGTACGTTCTTCCAGGGCGTAGGAAAACGGGACTACTGGCCCTCAGATGGCAACTGGACCTGGTTTTTCCCATTTAATGCCGGACATGTCGAGTGGTATTTCGTGACTGATACCTGGACCGAGGAAAACAGGAATGCATACTTCCCGGCAGCGCATGTCTCTACCAATGATAAGAAGAATGTACAGGTGCAATCACGTTACCTGCAGCAAGCAAGCTATGTCCGTCTGAAGAACATCACCCTGGCGTATGATCTCGCCCCAAATGTTATCAGGCGGATCGGTCTGGGTGGGGTGCAGGTCTATCTTGCCGGAATGAACTTATGGGAATATTCAAAGATCAGGAAACCACTGGATCCGGAACA
>JAGQWZ010000272.1 GCA_020436835.1 Saprospiraceae bacterium
CCAGGTTTAGTAAGACCATCTTTAAAATCTCCCCCAAAGTCACCGTTCCCTATACCCCGGTTCCACCCGGCTCTTCCTGCACTAAAAGCCACCATATAGCCTCTCAGAAAATCGGTTTCCTGCCGGTAAACATTTCGGAAAGATGGCATAAAAGCAGTGGTAGGTCTTCGGCCTGAGTAGTAGCGGTCCGAAAATCCTTCATAGTTGGCCCAAAGAGATCCCCGGTAATTATGAAATGCAATATAACGCCCCAGGACACCGGAATCATTTCCCAGCCCATTTGGAAATCGACCGGATGTTGAATTGAGCAACAACAGATTCGTATTGAGGGTACTGGCATTCAGAAAGATGATATTGGCAAAGTATTCCGTACTCCGGTTGCTTTCACTATCATATACCCGGACACCCGAGGCCAGGTTCTTTTCCTCATCGTAGATGATTGAATGTACTACTGAATTTGGCTGAAGCGTCAGGTTTCCGGTCTTCTCCGCCCAGGGTATTGTACTGGAGTTGCTACTGAAATAAGCCCCGTAAGGGCACCCTCGGTAGCAAAGATGACGGGCTTGACATCTACCCCTGCCCTGCTCAATATGAATCGGCTGAGGTTCCGTGAGGTGAGCGCATCTCCCTATAATGACATTCCGCTCCGGAAAATTCGTGTGAACCGCTTCCTGAATTTTCTTTTCGACACAATTCAGCTCGAAGGGAGGTAGCACTTCACTGTCAGGGAGATGAGCTATCCCGTCCCGGTTACCACTGATACCGACAAACTTCTCCACATGACTATACCATGGTTCCAGATCCTGGTAGCGGATCGGCCAGTCCACTGCAAAGCCATCTCTGGCTGGTGCTTCAAATTCAAAGTTACTCCATCGTTGAGTCTGTCTGGCCCAGATTAAGGATTTGCCTCCGGTTTGATAGCCTCTTATCCAGTCGAATGGTTTCGCCTGTATGTAGGGATGATCGGCATCCTTCACAAAGAAATGTTTGGTGGCGTCATCAAATGCATAGCAACGATCAGCGATAGGATTTCTAGCCTTTTCTTCCTCGGATAGTCCACCGCGGTAGTTGAAATCCCAGGGTGCCAACAAGGCTGTGGGATAGTCCTTGAGATGCGTCACAGATCGCCCCCTTTCTAATAAAAGCGTTTTTAGACCCCGGTCACATAATTCCTTGGCGGCCCAACCACCACTGATACCAGAGCCAACGACAATCGCATCATAACTGTGTTCCTGTTTACCCTTGCCAAACATTCAATTGTAATTAGGGAGAACAAATTAGAAAAAATCTGGTCTGGTAACATATAGCAGCAAAATTACTTCACATACCTACCGAAGGGGAAAATCTTTAAGCCGAAGCAGCAAATTTCCATGGTCCATTGCTCTTTTTTGGAGTATATTTATTTGCGATGGGACGGATCCTGAAACTTATAGTATTGGTATTCACCCCAATGTTTATCACATTCGAAGCACACACTGGGGAAGGGGTAGTCGAGGTCTGTGACAATGCGAAAGATGACGACCTTGACGGTTTAATTGATCTCAATGACCCCGATTGTCAATGTGATGTGGCGGAGCCGAAATCACTGATCCCCAATCCCTCTTTCGAAGATAATTCCTGTTGTCCCCCCAACCGAAGCAGTTTGCATTGCGCCGAAACCTGGATACAGGCAAGTGAAGCCACGACTGACTATCTGCACCAATGTGGATGGTTTGGATGGGAAGATCTGCCCGTTCCCATGCCATTGCCGGATGGGAATGCTTGTATCGGTTTTCGAAATGGCCGCTTTGGCGATAATCCCAATCCAAACTGGAAGGAATATACCGGAGCGTGTTTGACCAGTCCATTGAAAGCCGGAACGAGTTACAAATTTCAGTTCTGGTTGGGTTTTACGCAATACCAAAACTCCCCTCCCATCAATGTTGTATTTTACGGGAGTCCAGACTGCAAGTATTTGCCCTTTGGAGAAGGCAATGAACGCCACGGCTGCCCATTAAATGGAGAAGGTTGGGTTCCGCTTGATGTCATCTATGCCCTGGGGGCAAACAACTGGTTACTGAAGGAATTCAATGTAACGCCTGACCAGGACATTTATGCCATTGCGATAGGTCCGGATTGCACCGAATTAAACCTGGACCAAAATCCTTATTATTTCCTTGATAATCTGGTTTTGGCGGATGTCAAGGAATTTGAACTGGTAATTGGACCCAGCACGCATCCATGCTCTCCCGATTTTAGTCTTGTTCTCCCCTACCGGGAAACAAACCGGTATCAATGGTATCGCGATGGAATTGCCCTGATCGGCGAAACCAACAGTGAACTCCGAACTCCGCATGAAGGTCAGTACCAGGTACGGGTGATCGATCAAAACGGCAACGGCAATTGCAAGGTGACAAAGCCCTATTTTTACAGTAGACCAAAAAGCGAAGTACAGCTTGAACGTTTTGTCTGTCAGGGGAACCAGATTGAAGTACATGGACGCTCGGTGAGCGAATCAGGTGCATTTGTAGATACTTTAAAGACGATCGACGGTTGTGACAGCATCGTAAGCACCAAGGTTGTCATGGTTGAAAAGAGCTTCGTAGATCTGGATGCTAAAATCTTCCCCGGTGAAACATTGCAGATTGGAAACAGGACATTCGAGGCGCCGGTAAAAGAGTCTGTATTGATTAATTCCAGGCTTGGCTGCGACAGCACGGTCCATCTCAACCTGGAATACTACAACGTTTACATCCCGAATGCCATCACTCCGAATGGTGATGGTATCAATGACGGATTTTCAGTCTATGGTGCCAAAGATCTGGTGATGATAAAATCCATTCAACTCTACAATCATTGGGGCGATCGTGTTTACTCCGCTGACAATCTTCCACCAAATCAAGAGGTAAACATCTGGCAGAATAATCAACATGGATCAGGATTATTTACCTATGTGGTCGAGCTAATTATGGATGATGGTAAAAGTCATCAACAACAAGGGTCCTTTGTATTGCTAAGATAGACCTTGCGGCAGGTGAATACGGAAAGATCCAACGCTTAAAATTTCAATGTTTTGATCTATATGCTGCAATTCACGTACTGCCAGATCATCCAATGAAACGCTAAAAGGCACGCCTTCTTTTACTAATTGATCCTGAATTTTTTCAATCAGCACTTCTACCTTAATGGGAAAATAATTTTCAATCACGTCTTCAATTTTGCCACTGAATAGCCTGAGCAGCGCCTTCACCAGAAGACCGGATTCATCACCAGATTTTACGGCGCAATCAACTGAAGTGAGTAGACTCCCGTTTTCCAGATATTGAAGTGAAAGGTCCAATCGGATCGGCTTGTTCAGCTGTCTCGGGAGGAGCCATACAATAATTCGATCATCCTTGATCTCGGTCCAGACCTTATCCAATTGTAGTGCTCCAACTTGCTTGTTCAGGGATTCAATTTCATCTCGCAGAAAACTATTGATCAGGCCCTGAGAAATTTTTAGGCGTGTATCCGGCAAAACTTCCTGTTCCTCCACACGGATATTCGTAGTTCCGGCACTACCTTCTTCCAGGTAAAGATCAACCTGACAGAAGATCTCCATTTGCTCCCCCCGAATGTGGATGTTCCAATCTCTGAGCCCAAAATCAGAGATCCGGACCGGTTTTCCCCTCATTGGGAAAGAACTCTTAAACTGTTTTAGTCTTGATTTTATCGAGGCCGGAGCAAGTTCGATTTTAATCCTGGATTCAATCATCCTCTCCAGCATATCGGTCTGTTTTAAAAGACTCTTTGAAAGTCTCCTTATAAGGGACAGATGTCTGCCCTTACCAGATTGTGGTCCTTTCAGCCACTCTATTTGCCGGACCTTGAATCCTACCTTCAGTTCATGGGATTTTTCCAAACTGAGCAAACTCTTCACCTGGATCGTTCCACTGAAAGACGGAATAAGTTTACTGTCCGGAATAATATTCAGGTTCAATATTTGCACTATATCCAGCTGATTACCAACTATTTTTAGATCCTCAATTGAAATATCTTCAATACAAGCTTTAATTGCTCCCAGAACAGGTATCTGTATCACAAATTCTTGACTTCCAATATTTTGCAATGATTTGCTAATTAAATATTGTAAGTCCTTAGCTCTTAGGTTGACATCAATCCCCAGACCGGAAACTTCAAGTAATCTCAATTTTTTCGGGGAATATAAAATAATCCCTGAAAGCCAGCCGTTTAGATTTCAGATTTCCTATCCTACGGAAATTATGTTCACGGGATTACAATTTTGGAAGTGAGTCGGAAAGTCTAATTTCGACTCACTTTTTTTATCTTCCCCTCCCAATAAAATTGCCATTAAAAACAAGACTATGGATAAGCTCTGTATCCTCATTCTATTTATCTCGTCACTAACTTTCAGCAAGGTAGATATCGTCATTGCTCAGGCACTTGACACTTCACTCATCGGTGCGATGGAATATCGCTCGATCGGACCGTTCCGGGGTGGCCGTTCAGCTGCCGTGACCGGTGTACCTGGTAATCCGGATCTTTACTATTTCGGATCCACCGGAGGAGGTGTTTGGAAGACCGAGGATGGGGGAAGTACCTGGGAAAATATCTCAGATGGATATTTCGGAGGTTCCATTGGCGCCGTAGCTGTCGCTCCATCCGATCCAAATGTGATCTATGTTGGTGGTGGTGAAGAGACCGTCAGAGGGAATGTGTCATCTGGAAATGGAATGTACAAAAGTGTTGATGCCGGAACTACCTGGTCCCATATAGGTCTAGACGATTCGCGTCATATCAGCAGAATTCGAATCCACCCTAAGAATTCGGACGTCCTTTATGTTGCAGCAATGGGCAATCTGTATAAGAGTAACGAGATGCGAGGAATTTATAAAAGTGTGGACGGTGGCCAATCGTGGGAAAGAAAACTGTTTGTCAATGCTGATGTTGGTGCGGTTGATTTATGTCTGGATCCCAACAATCCCAGAATCATGTATGCAACCACCTGGCGGATCAGAAGGACGCCTTACAGCCTTTCCAGTGGTGGCAGCGGCTCCGGTATCTGGAAAAGCACAGATAGTGGTGAAACCTGGACCGAACTAACTGGAAACAAAGGCCTACCCACCGACACGATCGGAATCATCGGTGTCGCTGTTTCACCAGTAAACTCAAACCGGGTTTGGGCTATTGTTGAATCCGAAACAGGAGGTGTCTTCCGTTCTGATGATGCCGGAAGCACCTGGACAAAATTGAATGAAGACCGGTCCCTGCGCCAAAGGGCCTGGTACTATACCCGAATTTATGCCGACACCAGGGATGTAAATACGGTTTATGTGATGAACGTTTCATATCACAAATCTACCGACGGCGGCAAGTCCTTTCAATCCTCAAATGCTCCTCATGGGGACCATCATGATCTATGGATCGCTCCTGAAGATAACCAACGAATGATTATCGCAGATGACGGCGGCGCGCAGGTCTCCTATGATGGAGGATCGAACTGGAGTACTTACTACAATCAACCGACTGCCCAGTTTTACCGGCTGGCCGTCGACAATTCATTTCCTTACCGGATCTATGCCGCGCAACAAGACAATTCAACGATCAGAATAAAACATCGAACTTCGGGATATTCCATCGAAGAGAGTGATTGGGAAGCCAGTGCAGGATGTGAATGCGGCCATATTGCCGTAGATCCCTTGAATAGCAATATTGTATATGGAGGCTGCTATGACGGGGTAATTGAGCGACTCAATCACGACATTGAGCAAAGCCAGGCTGTGAGTGTCTGGCCCGATAATCCGATGGGATATGGGGCGGAAGGGATGAAGTATCGGTTCCAGTGGAATTTCCCTATTTTCTTTTCACCCCATGATCCGCAACAGTTATACACTGCCTCCAATCATTTGCATACAAGTTCGGATGGTGGACGTAATTGGTCAATCATCAGCCCGGATTTGACCCGGAATGATAGTAGCAAATTAGTGTCCTCGGGAGGTCCTATTACTCAGGACAATACCAGTGTAGAGTACTACTGCACGATCTTTGCGGCGGCAGAATCACCCCGGGTGAAAAATCTCCTCTGGGTAGGTTCAGACGATGGTCTTGTTCATGTAAGTCGCGACGGAGGTCAGAATTGGAAAAACGTTACCCCCAAAGGAATTCCCGAATGGATTATGATCAACAGCATTGAACCTGATCCCCATAGTGATGGAGGTTGTTACATTGCAGCCACGATGTACAAGTGGGGGGATTTCAGACCCTTCCTGTATAAGACCTCTGATTATGGAGAAACCTGGACCAAAATAACTAATGGAATCGAAAATGAGCATTTTACCCGGGTGATCAGATCTGATCCCAATCTAGCCGGTCTTTTATATGCTGGCACCGAGAGTGGGATGTATATTTCGAGGGATGATGGTATGCAATGGTATCCTTTTCAACTGAATTTACCGATTGTCCCGATAACAGATCTTTTGGTAAAGGACGAAAACCTGATTGTGGCCACCCAGGGTAGAAGCATCTGGATAATTGATGATCTGAGTCCGATATATCAATTGTCTGAAGTCGCGGACAATCAAAACTTTCTTTATAAGCCAAAGACAACCTACCGTATGGGTGGTGGTCAGCGAAAAAACCTCAAAACCGCAGGATTGAATCATCCCGGCGGGGCGATGATCTACTTCTACTTACCTGATTTGGAGGATTCAACAGAAGTCACTCTGGAGTTTTCAGATAGTGGTGGAAAAGTAATCGAGACGTACTCAACCAAAAATGAGAAGCCTACAAAGCTAGAACTCAAAAAGGGCTCGAATCTATTTGTTTGGAATCTGCAATATCCTCAGGCCGAGCGTTTCGATGGGATGATATTTTGGGCAGGGTCTCTCTCCGGTCCTGTTGTACTTCCGGGTATTTACATGGTGACATTAAAGGTTGGCGGCTATACCCAAACACAGGAATTTGAGGTCAAGCCGGATCCCAGATCAGAAAGTACCTATGAGGACATGCAGGCTCAATTCAGCTTTATACAGGAAGTCAACCTTAAAGTAACTGAAGCTCACAAAGCCATCAAACAGATAAGGGAGGTGAAAAAGCAACTCGATCAGGTCACTCCTGCCCTCAAATCAATCGATGGTTCAAAAAAGATCATCGAGATGGGTGATGAAATACGAAAAGGCATCACAGAAATCGAGGAAAAACTATACCAGACCAAGAATAGAAGCAATCAGGATCCTCTCAATTATCCGATACGCCTCACAAATAAACTTGCTTATTTGAACACCATTTCGTGTGGGGGTGATTATGCCCCAACAAAGCAGGCCAGGATGGTTAAAGAGGAACTATCACAGGCAATCGACCACGAACTAAGTCTTCTGAAGAGGATATTTGAAGAAGATCTACCGAAATTTAATGAAAGCTATCGCAACCTGGAAATGGATGCATTAAACCTCAAACCGGAGAAAGTGGATGGACCACAATAAAGTATTAATCGGAATTATCAATGTTTCGGACCGGGCCAGCCAGGGCATCTACGAAGATCTGCCGGGTAAAGCGATCCTGGAGACATTGAAGGAATATTTGGTAACGGAATTCCAACCGGTCTACGAGGTTATTCCGGATGAACAAGATCAGATCGAAGAAAGCCTGATTAAAATGTGTGATGCCGGCTGT
Source organism: Saprospiraceae bacterium (assembly GCA_020436835.1). Classification (GTDB taxonomy): domain Bacteria; phylum Bacteroidota; class Bacteroidia; order Chitinophagales; family Saprospiraceae; genus JABDMH01. Next base: position 7,651 of record JAGQWZ010000272.1, read on the forward strand.
TGCCTGATCGTGACATCCGGCGGCACCGGACCGTCACCCAGGGATGTCACCACTGAGGCAACAGAATCTGTTTGTCACAAGATATTACCAGGGTTCGGGGAATTAATGCGTCAGGAAAGTTTGAAATACGTTCCAACCGCAATCCTCTCAAGACAAACGGCGGGCATTCGCGATCAAACCCTAATCATCAACCTTCCTGGAAAACCAAAGTCGATTCGTGAATGTCTTGATGCCGTGTTTCCCGCGGTGCCTTATTGTATTGATCTGATCGAAGGTCCCTATTTGGAAACAAACGAATCGGTCATGAAGGTTTTTCGTCCCAAAACAACTTAACATGCTGATAATTAATTATTTAATCCAAGCAACTTAAAGCTATTCATAAATCGATCAATGTCGCCATCCAGGCTGAAATCTGCATCCACCGCAACCTGTACTGAATAATATCGATCTTTCACTAAATACGCTTTTGTCTTGATTACAGACCGGCCGCCGTTGTAGTGAATACGCCAGAACCGGCCAGGATATTTATCCTGATAGCTGATTTCATCAAGGATAACCACCTCTCCGGAAACACTCAAAGCCGCCTGTTCAATGGTTGCGTCAAAAAAATCAGCCAGTAGTTGCAATGAGTCTGGAGGAATTCGCAGTGCTTCCGACTCATAGAAGCTGACCTGAAAAAAGAAGTTTCCGCGGTCTTCCCGTTCCACAGGGAGGTAGTAGGTATGAAAATCGATATCTCCCAAATCGGTCGTGATCTGCTGCACAGTATGTTCCATAGGAGCAGGAGTCCGGATCTCAAAAGCCCCTTCGATGCTTCTAAATGTATCCCAGGTCCAACCGGTTAAAAGCAACGACGATAAAATGTAGATTGAATTCATAAACTCAATTAACGTATCGGTGTTCAAAATAGTGCCGGCAAGGAAAACCATTACATCCTGATCAAAAAGAGGATAAGTTTATCTTTGCGGTCACTAACTCAAAAAATAAGTCGAATGAAATTTGATATAGCCATTATCGGAAGTGGTCCGGGAGGATATGTGGCTGCCATCCGGGCAGCCCAACTCGGTCAGAAAGTTGCCATCATCGAAAGAGAGTCGTTGGGCGGTATTTGTCTGAATTGGGGATGCATTCCAACGAAAGCCCTTCTCAAAAGTGCCCAGGTTTTCGAATACATTAATCACGCGGAGGATTTTGGAATTGAAGTGGGTAAGCACAAAGCCGATTTTGACAAGATCATCCAGAGGAGTCGGTCTGTTGCCGATGGTATGAGCAAAGGCGTACAGTTTTTGATGAAAAAGAATAAGATTGAGGTGATTACAGGTTCAGGCAAATTAAAGAAGCCAGGAGTCATAGAAGTGGAGAATGATGGTAAAAAGCAGGAAATAGAGGCCGATCACATCATTATTGCTACGGGTGGGCGTTCGAAAGAGCTACCCAATCTTGAAATTGATGGGGAAAAAATAATTGGCTATCGCGAGGCGATGTCGTTAAGTAAGCAGCCCAAAAGGATGGTCATCGTGGGGGCTGGTGCTATTGGTGCGGAGTTCGCCTACTTCTACAATACCATAGGTACAGAAGTCACCATTGTCGAGTTTCTTGAACAGGGTCTGCTTCCCCGGGAAGATGCTGATATATCTAAAGAGCTAGCCAGGGCCTTCAAGAAAAAGGGGATTAAAGTACTGGCCAATACCAGCGTGGACAAGGTGGACACCAAGGGAAAGGAACTCAATGTCACGGTCAAGGATAGAAAAACTGGAAAGGAAGACACGATTGAGTGTGACGTCGTTTTGAGTGCAGTGGGGATTTCCACTAATATTGAGGGAATAGGTTTGGAGGAACTTGGCATAAAATCTGATAAGGGTTTAATATCAGTAGATCCATTCTACCGAACCAATGTGAAAGGCATTTACGCCATTGGAGACGTTGTAATGGGTCCGGCCCTCGCTCACGTAGCCAGTGCCGAAGGGATTATCTGTGTGGAGAAGATCAGTGGTGAAAATCCACAACCGTTGGATTATCAGAACATTCCTTCCTGTACCTATTGTCATCCCGAAGTTGCGTCAGTTGGATATACCGAGGCAGCAGCCAAAGAAGCCGGCTTCGAAATTAAGGTGGGTAAATTTCCTTACTCCGCTTCAGGAAAAGCCAGCGCTGCAGGGCACAAAGAGGGCTTTGTAAAAGTGATCTATGATGCTAAATACGGAGAATGGCTGGGAGCTCACCTGATCGGCGAGAACGTCACGGAAATGATTGCAGAGGTAGTCGCTGCGCGTAAATTGGAAACAACCGGACACGAAATAATTAAGGCTGTTCACCCGCACCCCACAATGAGTGAAGCCATAATGGAAGCCAGTGCCGCCGCATATGGAGAAGTAATCCATATTTAAGCACGCAACAAGGTTTTTTCACGATGGTTTTATGCAATTGACGGGTAATCTCACTCTTATTTTATGTAGTTGATTTCAATACAAGACAACTTATTATATTACAAATAACTTATATATAAACAAAATTCTTATAAGTTATTTTTGAGATTGATTGAAAAAATGGTTTACTTTTGTTCCGGTTTTGAGATATAAACCGGCCAGTAAACTGCTACTTTTTGGACGGAAAGCTAATTGAAGAAGATTGCGGCCCAACTCAAATCTCAAAGGCCTATGAACATAAACCGATACTCAAGAACCAACGTACTAACACTATTTTTCTTGATTCCAGCGCTCGTATGCGTTGGTCAGGTAAGATCCTATGATGGATTTGGCAATAATCTGGTTAATCCCGAATGGGGAGCTGTCGGATCTGCCCTTCGCACCCTGACCCCATATGCCTACAGCGATGGAGTTTCCCTGCCCAATGGTCAGGATCGACCTAATCCAAGGAGAATAAGCAATCAGCTTTTTGAACAACTTGAAGCCATCTATGACGGTCATAATTTAACCGATTATACCTGGGTGTTTGGACAATTCATCGATCATGATATAACCCTGATTGGGGATTCCCACACCGAACCGGCTTTTATTTCTGTTCCCGCTTGTGATCCGGTGTTTGATCCTACCTGTACCGGAAATTCACTGATTATGATGATGCGGTCCCAACCGCTGGAAGGCACAGGTACTGACCAATCTAATCCAAGACAATTCGGAAATAATATCACAGCCTATCTGGATGGTTCGGCAGTATATGGGTCAGATGTCGAGAGAGCAAGTTGGCTACGTACGTTTGAAGATGGGAAACTGAAGACTTCCAAAGATGACCTGTTACCTTTCAATACCCTGGATGGCGAACTAAATGGAGCTACCGATCCAAATGCTCCCGCCATGGCTACGCTAAATAGTGACCAACGAAGATATTTTGTGGCTGGTGACGAACGGGCCAATGAGAACGTTATGTTGACGGCTATGCATACACTTTTCGTGCGTGAACATAACCGTATGTGTGACCAAATCAAGAAGGAAGACCCGGGAGCGACGGATGAGCAAATTTATCAGAAGGCACGGAAAATGGTGGGAGGGTTCATTCAGAATATTGCATATACCGAATGGCTGCCGGTGATGGGAGTCATTCTTGAAGATTATTCAGGGTATAAGAGAGATATTAATCCTGGCATCACCAACATCTTCTCGGCTGCAGCTTTCCGTTTTGGGCATACCCTTTTAAGCAGTAATCTGCTGAGAATGACCGATGATTGCGAAACAGTTCCACAGGGCGACATTACATTAAGAAACGCATTCTTCAATCCTGAAATGCTGGTAAAAAGTGGTCTCGATCCCCTGGTAAAGGGAATGAGCGCTCAGATTCAGCAAAATCTGGACTGTAAAGTAATCGACGACGTTCGTAACTTTCTTTTCGGACCTCCGGGTATAGGATTTGGCTTGGATCTGGTCTCCATAAATATCAACCGCGGAAGAGAAAGAGGACTGCCCGACTACAATAGCATCCGAGGCATGCTTGGTTTGGGCCAGGTCAGATCTTTCACCGAGATCGTCAGTGATCCGATTGAAGCCAAGACCATGGAAGACCTGTACGAGTCGCTTGAAAAAATTGATCCGTGGGTCGGAATGCTGGCAGAAGATCATATGCCAGGGGCGATGTTTGGAGAATCGATTATGACCGTAATGAAGGATCAGTTCAGAGCGATCAGGGATGGTGACCGTTTCTTTTTTGAAATTGATCCCGAACTAAACGAGGAAGAGAAAAGTACAATCCGAAATACCACCCTGGCAGATATCATCATGAGGAATACCGCATTGCAGTCGATGCAGACGAACGTATTTGTAATGGAGCGAAAATGCCATAAAATCGAGATTGAGGAAAGACATCTGGCTTTGAATGTTGCTCCAAACCCAATACGGTCTGATTTTGATCTAAATGTGTATTCCTTTGAGACTGGAACGGCGAGGTTAATCTTAACCGATATCATGGGTCGAGAAGTACTTAATATGCCCTTATCACTGGATCTGGGAGTTAATACTTTCAACCTCAATATTGGTTCTGGAGTACCGATTGGCTTTTACAATCTGCAACTGAATATGGGTCAGCGATCAAATACGCAAAAGGTACTCAAGGTAGATTAAAGAAATCCCGATTTTAGGGGTGAAATCTATTCTTCTTCATCGGAGTTGGCGCTGTTAATGACTACCAGCAGGATGATTGAAAGAAGGATCATACCTATTTTCACGAGAAATCCCAGGAGGGTACTAATGTCATCTATCCAGGCGAGAAAACTCCACCGGATACCCACCAGGCTCAGGGTAAGGGAGGTGAAACCTGTCAGAAAAAGCAGAAAGGCCACCGTTGTTACTATATCTTTCCTTGTCACGATCATACTGCAAAATTAGACTTTCTATTCAATCCCTGTATCCCTTGATCTTTTTTCCCGAACGGATTGATTTTAAAAAAGACGATGATCCGATAGCATTTGGTTCGGAGGAGCACTATCTTTAATTTTCTGAATCCAAAAGAAGTGTTGAAGATTATTGAATGTCCCCGTGATGCGATGCAAGGCATTACCAAATTTATTCCTACCGATCGCAAAGCCAGCTACATAAATCTCTTACTTAAGGTTGGATTTGACACGATTGATTTTGGCAGCTTTGTTTCACCCAAGGCCATTCCTCAAATGAGAGATACCGCTTCCGTCCTGGAGAAATTGGACCTGAGTGACGGTGGTACCCGGTTACTTGCCATCGTAGCAAATCAGAGGGGAGCCAACGACGCTGTGAATCACGAGGAGATATCCTACCTGGGCTATCCTTTTTCAGTATCTCAGACATTTCAACTAAGGAACACCAATGCCACCATTGAGGAGTCACTTGACCGGGTCAGGGACATCCAGGAGATCTGCCTGAAAAGAAGTAAAAAACTGGTCGTGTACTTATCAATGGGTTTTGGGAATCCCTACGGTGATCCCTGGAACGTAGAGATCGTGCAGAAGTGGGTGGACATCCTTGCCGATATGGAGATCAAGATCCTGGCGCTATCCGACACGATTGGGGTATCGACCCCTGATAGTATCAAATACCTTTTCTCCAACCTGATCCCCCCCTACCCCGATGTAGAATTTGGTGCCCACCTTCATACGAATCCTTCATCCTGGTATGAGAAAATCCATGCCGCCTATGTTTCGGGATGCAGAAGATTCGACAGCACCATAAAAGGCTATGGAGGATGTCCGATGGCTAAAGACGAACTCACCGGAAATATGGCAACGGAAAATCTTCTTGAATACTTCAAGATGCATGATATCGCTTACCCTTTGCACGAAGATTGGATGATCCGGGCTATGCGTGCTTCTTTGGAGGTATTTCCTAATTGACCGGTAATCCTACCCTTTGACGATACACCCGCTGAATAATCTCCTCCACGGTTTTTCCTTCAATCTTGCTTTCCAACCAGGACATAATATCTAGGTAGAGAAATGCCCGCTTTGCATAGGTCGATGCCGACAATTTGACTAATTTATCATGTAACTCCTGAAACTGTTTTTTGACATCTTCCTTACTCATCTTCGGTGTTTTTCGCAGGAAGCGGAAAATTTCATTTTGCACAGCCTGCAATTCACTCATCTTACCCAGATACCGGTATACCGATTTCACCTGATACTCCAGCAGCGCCTGATTACCCAGCTCGTAGTGAGCAATTAAGTTCAATATCCGGGCGAAAGAAAGTATGTCTCCCCGGAAGTCCGGTGTTTTCGCATTGATAATCTTATTTAAATATGTGATCGAGGTACTCCAGTCACCGCTTCCGAAATACATACAGGCAATTTTGTAGTAAAAAACTAGGATACGGTGCTTATCCCAATCGTAAGGATTGTTTCGGATCAGTTTGGCCAATTGCGCCATCTCCCTTACCCCCTCACTGAATGTTCCCTGCAAAAAATGGCGATTGACGAGATGGATGTAATAATATAGTTTGTATAGCCCCTCCTGATTTAATGTCCGTATTAATCCCCTGGCTGGAATTTCATTTAGAATCTGCCAGATGGACATAAACCTTTCATCACTGAGCGAAATATAGAGGCTGGTTAACAGATTGTGGATCGATTTGAGATATAATGATGTTTCTTCTTCGATCATTTCCGGATACTCCTCAAATAGATCATACCATTTTCTGGTATACCGGTAAAAATTCACAAAGTCCTGATTGATATAGTAAAACCAGCCATAGGACTGAAAGAGGTATAATTTTTCATAAAAATCTAACTGATCAGGATCGTGCGCAGGCAGATTGGATTCAAAAAAGTCGTGAAGATTTTGGAAATCTTGTTTGTTGCGGACGTGACCAACTTTGAGATACAGACCATACAACTGCAGCGCCAGATTGCTGAAAGCCTGAGTTCTTTCTATCTTGCGGGTCAGCTCAACAGCCTCCTTTTTCAACTCTTCCGCCCTGTTTTCAATACTCCTGGTGATATACTGGGATTCGATAAATTTTTCGAATTCAAGAATATTCAGAGCCAAAACGTGATGGTTGTATTTCAATGCAATAGGCTTCGTACGACTCAGGATTTCCAGGCTTTGCCGGTATAAACCTTTGTCATAAAGCACCCGAGCATAGTCGATTCGTTCTCTGATGTCAATTTCCCTGGTGCTTTGACGACTTAGCAGACGCAGGCAGATTAGAAGCTGTTTGTATAAATGTGCTTTCAGGTTTGAAAGCTGGCGTTTTTTTATCGAGGGAATTCGATCGAGAACTTGCGCTTCATCAAATCGGCCGGAACGACTAATCTCATCAAATAAGTGCAGAAATAAAATATCATCCGACGTTTGATTTCTGGTCACAAACAGTCGAAAACTTCTTTTTTCCGCTTTTGTTAATGAATTAACCAGCTGAACGAGGTATTCCGTTTTCGGAGTGGGCATTGTAACTCTATGTATTATATTTTACTGATTATCAAATATTTAACAAACACAATGATACGTCTTATCTTGTAATGGCTAGTTATATTTTACTTCATATGGCACAATCGACACCCTATTTTTAGGTGTTGGAATCAGACATAAACTTAGATAAAAATGGAGAAGTCTAAAATCCAGATTTTTGACACTACTTTGAGGGATGGTGAGCAAGTACCGGGATGCAAGTTAAACAAAGAACAAAAACTACGTTTAGCCCGTACCCTGGAGGAACTGGGAGTGGATGTTATCGAAGCTGGTTTTCCCATTAGCAGCCCGGGTGATTTCGATGCGGTGAGTGCGATAAGTGCTGCAGCTGGAGATGTGACTATCTGTGCTCTTTCCCGGTCAGTAGAAAGAGATATCGATGCTGCTGCCGGAGCAATCAAAAAAGCAAGAAAACCAAGAATCCATACTGGTATAGGAACTTCAGATTCGCATATCAAGTACAAATTTAATACGACCCGGGAGGCAGTGCTGGAACGAGCGGTCGCCGCAGTCAAATATGCTAAAAGGTATGTAGAAGATGTAGAGTTTTATGCCGAAGATGCAGGGAGAACTGATAATGAATACCTGGCACGGGTATGTGAAGCCGTCATTAAAGCCGGTGCCACTGTTTTAAACATTCCGGATACCACAGGGTATTGTCTCCCCAGCGAATATGGCGCCAAAATTAAGTACCTGGTTGACCATGTCAGAGGGGTTGAAAATGTGACGATTTCAACGCATTGCCACAATGACCTGGGATTGGCTACGGCTAATTCTATTGAAGGTGTCATCAATGGTGCCCGGCAAATAGAATGTACCATCAATGGACTTGGTGAACGAGCAGGCAATACTTCACTGGAAGAATGTGTCATGGTGATCAGGCAACATCCCTATCTTGGTTTTGATACTGGAATCAACACCAGACTGCTTAATCCGGTGAGTAGACTGGTATCTGAAGAAATGGGCATGCCAGTTCAACCCAATAAAGCAATCGTGGGTTCCAATGCATTCGCGCACTCATCAGGAATTCATCAGGATGGTGTGATCAAGAAACGGGAAACCTATGAGATTATCGATCCCATGGAAGTTGGTGTCGACAAATCATCCATCATTTTGACGGCCCGTTCCGGTCGTGCCGCGTTGGCCTATCGCCTGAAGGAATTAGGACATCAAATAACCAAATTGGAGCTGGATGCCCTTTATGACCGGTTTCTTGAGATTGCTGACATCCAGAAGGAAGTCATCGACGATGATCTGCAAAGATTGATCGAAAGTAAGGAAGCAGTTATCGCAGCTTTCACAGATAAAAATTAGTTTCATTATTTCTAACATTAAAAATGGGAAAGACACTTTTTGAAAAAGTATGGGATGCGCATGTCGTAGACAAAGTGGACGGCGGCATGGAAGTATTATATATTGATCAACATCTGATCCACGAGGTCACCAGTCCTCAGGCCTTTCAGGGGTTGCGAGACCGGCAGATCCCGGTTGCCCGCCCGGAGCGAACACTGGCCACCGCGGATCACAATGTTCCCACCAAAGATCAACATCTTCCGATCCGGGAAGAGTTGTCAAGAAATCAGGTGCAGAAATTGGTCGAAAACTGCAATGAATTTGGCGTGACACTCTATGGATTAGGTCACCCATACCAGGGTATAGTACATGTGATAGGACCAGAATTGGGTGTGACCCAACCCGGTATGACAATCGTTTGCGGAGACAGCCATACCTCGACCCATGGGGCATTCGGGACCATCGCTTTCGGTATTGGTACCAGTCAGGTCGAACAGGTACTTGCCACTCAATGTCTCTTGCTAAGCCGGCCAAAAAAGATGCGCATAAATGTTGATGGGCAGTTGGCAAAGGGTGTTCTTGCCAAAGACATCATCCTATATATTATTTCCAGGCTCACCGCAGCCGGCGGAACCGGCTACTTTATTGAATATGCTGGGTCAGCCATCCGTAATTTAAGTATGGAAGGTCGCATGACGGTATGCAACATGAGTATTGAAATGGGTGCCAGAGGTGGTATGATTGCGCCTGACGAAACCACTTTCAACTACGTGGAGGGCCGTGAATTTGCGCCACAGGGAGAAGATTTTGAAAAGGCCAAAGCCTACTGGAGTACGCTTTATACGGATGATGATGCCACTTTTGATAAAGAGTATCATTTCAAGGCAGAAGATATCGAACCGATGCTCACCTATGGTACAAACCCGGGAATGGGTATCCGCGTAACCGATGAAATTCCGAATGGCAGCGCCGAGCAGGGAGAAGTGTCTTTTAGAAAGGCATTGCACTACATGGGATTGGAGTCCGGTGAAAAATTATTAGGTCACAATATTGACTATGTGTTTATAGGAAGTTGTACAAACTCCAGAATCGAAGACCTCCGGTTGGTAGCCGAATTTGTCAAAGGAAAGAAAGTTGCGTCGAATGTGAATGCAATGGTGGTGCCCGGTTCTCAGCTGGTGCGAAAACAAGCCAAATCTGAAGGACTGGATAAAATTTTTACCGAGGCCGGATTTGATTTTCGCGAAGCTGGATGCTCTGCCTGTCTGGGTATGAATGAAGATAAAGTCCCGGCAGGACAGTATTGTGTTTCCACGAGCAACAGGAATTTTGAAGGACGCCAGGGGCCGGGAGCACGTACGATCCTGGCCAGTCCGCTGATGGCAGCCGTAACAGCTATTGAAGGTAAAATTGTTGACATAAGAGAATACCTCTAGAATGGAAAAAATAGAAGTACTTAAATCCACATGTATCCCACTTCCGATAGAAGATGTTGATACCGATCAAATCATACCTGCCCGTTTTCTTAAGGCGACGACCAAAGAAGGGTTTGGAGACAATCTTTTCAGAGACTGGCGGTACCACCGCGATGACTCACCCAAAGATGATTTCATTCTCAATAATCCGGTCTATGGAGGAAAGATTCTGGTGGCTGGAAAAAACTTCGGCTGTGGCTCCAGTCGTGAACATGCAGCCTGGGCCATTCATGGTTATGGAATCCGAGTGATCATCTCCAGTTTTTTTGCCGATATCTTCAAGGGAAATGCTTTGAACAACGGGTTGTTACCTATCACAGTCGATCCTCAATTCCTGGATCATCTGTTCAGTGAAATTGAAAAAGACCCTGGAGTAGAGGTCGAGGTATCGGTACCAGATCAAACAGTACGGATACTGTCATCCGGTGAGACCCGCAATTTCGAACTTGATCCATATAAGAAAATGTGTCTGATCAATGGTTACGATGATATTGACTATCTTTTGAGCCTGAAAGATAAAATCCAACAATTTGAACTAAGTAGAAACTAACTTAATTCGTTCAATTTGATCCTATGAAAGCAAAGATTGCAGTTTTACCCGGGGACGGAATTGGCCCGGAGGTGATCACTCAGGCTCTGAAAGTGATGGATGCCGTTGCCGACCGCTTTGGGCACGTATTCACGTATTGTTTCGGTGATGTCGGAGGAATCGCCATCGATAAAACCGGTGACCCCTTTCCAAAGGAAACCCTGGACACCTGTATTAACAGTGATGCGATCCTCTTTGGAGCCATTGGTGACCCTAAATATGATAACGACCCAAAGGCCAAGGTAAGACCCGAGCAGGGATTGTTGGGAATGAGGAAAGCACTGGGGCTTTTCTGCAACATTCGGCCGGTCACCATTTTCCCAAAGCTCAAGCACTTATCTCCAATAAAGGAGTCGTACCTCGATGGGGTCGATATGGTCATCTACAGAGAACTGATTGGAGGCATCTATTTCGGAGATAAGGGCCGCACCAAAGATCGCAGGGAAGCCTGGGATACAGAATATTACCGTGTAGAAGAAATAGAGAGAATTGCACATCTAGCCTATCAGCAAGCTTTGAAACGACGTAAAAAGGTAACATTGGTGGACAAAGCGAATGTCCTGGAATCTTCACGACTTTGGCGTGAAACCATCCAGGAACTGGCAAAAGAATATCCCGATGTCACGACGGATTACATGTTTGTCGACAATGCTGCGATGCAGATAATTGTATATCCTTCTCAATTTGATGTAGTCCTGACAAGTAATATGTTTGGAGACATCATCTCGGATGAATCCAGCGTTTTGGCAGGTTCTCTGGGGCTACTGCCTTCGGCATCCATTGGTGAAAAAACCAGTGTATTTGAGCCAATTCACGGTTCCTATCCTCAAGCGAAAGAGAAAGACATTGCCAATCCTATTGCCACGGTGCTTTCTGCCGCCATGCTGTTGGATCATCTGAATCTTACCGAGGAAAGTGCTGTGGTCAAGAAAGCGGTTTCCCGTTTGCTGGAATCAGGTCTGGGAACACCTGATCTGAAAGGCAGTTCAGAAATTACCTGCTCAAAAGCGGGCGATTTCCTGGAAGCACTGGTTTTAGATGATTCTTTAAAGATTGACAAGAATAAATACGTTAGCGGCACATCTACCATTATTTAAGATAAAATCTTCATTTGTCTCCGGTAACTCCCGCATCTTCCTGAACAATCGGCTCACGGCGATCGCGAATGATCTCAGCAACGGTCTTGTTTTTGAGTTTGCTTTCGACCCAATCGAGTGCATTCAGGTAAAGAAAAGCGCGTTTCTCATACGGGTCACTGGCCAATTTCAAGAGGGTTTTTTGCGTGGACTTCAACAGTTTCTCGTCGGGTACATTGCTGCTTCTCAACTGTTTGCGAATGAACGATAGCATTTCCAACTGCACCTTATTCCTGTCTTTCATTTTCTCAAAAAATCTACTGACGGATTTTTCCAGGTATTCCAACAGAGAAAAATTCCTCAATTCGAAGTGCGCCAATAGATGGAGTAATCGGCTATAAGATTGGATATCTTCTCTCAGATGACCTACTTTCAAATTGATAATTTTGTTGAGATAATCGATTGACTCGCTGTATCTACCCTGTCCAAAATTTAACCAGGCGATGCGATAGTAAAACACCAGAATGCGGTGAGTATCGAGATTCCGCGCGTACAATTTCATCTTTTCCTCCAATTCCGGCACCAGATTCAGGCCCTCCTCGAAGGTCCCTAACAAGTAATGCTTATACACCAGCGCTGAATAGTAATAGAGAAAATAAATAATTTCAGAAGTGGTGTTCAGGTTTTCGCCATATGTCTTCTGAAATTTTTCAAATTTACTTATGTGGTCAACAAAGGAATCGACTTTATCCTGATTAAAAAAGCTGGTCATTAAGTAATGCAAGCCCCGCAAATAAATATCCGGATCATCTTCGATCATATTGGGGCTCTCTTCGAGCAGGGTCACCCATTTACGGGCATGTTCCTCACATTTTTCAAAATCAAGAAGTATGTAATAATACCATACGTAGCTTTGATGCAGATAGATTTTTTCAAAAAAAGTCAAAGATCCATAATCCAGGTTTGGCAAATTGGACTTAAAATAATCCTGAACCACAAAAGCATCTTTTTCATTTTTAATGTGCCCAATTTGAATATATAAACCGTGAATCTTCAGTTTGAGATTGGTTAATTTATTTGTATTTCCAATAATCCGGTTTCTATTGTCGGATTCATCAATTAAATCCTCCATTTTATTTTTTACCGTCCGGCTTCTGGTAATATGTTTTTCTTCAATTAACTTTTCGAATTCTAAAATTTCATAATGAAGGATGTCCTGATTGCTGCTTTTTGCAATGCCTTTTATCCTGTCCAGCAATTTTAAACTTTGCATGTATAAACCCTTTCCGTAAAGTATCCGGGCAAAGTCAATTTGTTCACGTATTTGAATGTCAATATTCTTAGAAATATGAATTAACCGAAGACTGGCCAGGATCTGAGAATAGAGATGTCTCTTAAGATTGGATAATTGGCTTTTTGACAATCCCTTTACCCGCTTAAAGACCTGGTCTTCATCGTACTCATCCATGCTATCGATAATGTCGAATAGCCGGATAAATTTGGCTTCACCAGCTTGCTGAGTACGTTTTGCGTAGAGTTTAAAATTTCGCTTTTCAGACTTCGTAAGTCCTTTGACGAGATTAAAAAGTTGGTCAGTTGTTGATATAGGCATGACAATTAGGACTTATATAAGTTACTGTCTTTCAATCACTTTAGTAGAATTTGACCCCTTATTGGAACTAACAATCTTTCTAAAAATCCAGCCGCTCAATTGACAGGGCGTCGTCTACCTTTGAGTTAAGCAAAGAAAACAACTATTCTTCAAACTGATTGAACTAGGTAAAATTTATTTGTATGAAAAAAATCGAAGCCATTATCAGAACTTCAAAATTTGACGCCGTTAGAGATGCCCTGGCAGACATCGGAGTTAGATTTTTCACACTCACAGAAGTAAAGGGTTATGGATTACAGAAGGGGGAAAAGCACATGTATCGTGGTGCTGACCTTGGATCGGACTACATAGCTCGTTTGCTTATGGAAATCGTAGTAACGAACGAAAAAGTCGAAGAAGTACTAGAGACCATTGAAAAGTCCGGCAGAACCGGATCGGTAGGAGATGGAAAAATATTTGTTTATGATGTCGCCAAATCCGTAAGAATACGTACCGGTGAAAGAGACAATGACGCTATTTAATAACCACTAATAAAATATTAAATACTAAATACTACTACTATGAACGAGGCAACTTTTACTGCTAACAATTTATGGATTCTTATTGCTGCAGTGCTAGTATTTATCATGCACCTTGGATTTGCATCATTAGAATCTGGATTTGTCCGAAAGAAAAATACGGTCAATATTCTTTTTAAGAATAGTATGATCATTTCGATCGGACTACTTACTTACTATTTACTAGGATTTAATTTAATGTACCCGGGAGATGCCGCCAGTAATGGCTTTATTGGTTTTTCAGGGTTTGGATTATCCATGCCTGAGGGTGCCGCCGGGGCCATTGAATATGCCGATGGTGCCTATACCTATTGGACGGATTTTATTTTTCAAGCAATGTTCGCTGCCACTGGTGCAACAATCGTCAGTGGAGCCGTAGCAGAACGAATGAAATTATCGAGTTTTCTGGTATTTACACTGGTTTTTGTTTCCCTATGCTATCCGATTACCGGATTCTGGAAATGGGGAGGCGGCTGGTTAGATGCACGGGGATTTTACGATTTCGCAGGATCTACACTCGTTCATTCAGTTGGTGGCTGGGCTGCTTTGGCCTGCATCATGGTTTTGGGTGCCAGAAAAGGAAAATATACCTCGAAGGGCATACAGGCTATACCGGGTCATAGCATGCCCTTAGCCACTGTTGGTGTCTTCATGCTGTGGTTCGGCTGGTTCGGATTTAATGGCGGTAGCGTGCTATCTGCGGATCCTGTTGCCGTTTCTCTCGTGTTTGTAACCACCTGTCTGGCTGCAGCCGCAGGGGCGATTGGAGCCTTCTTCACGTCATACATCATGTTCAAATCACATGACTTGTCCATGGTGCTTAACGGTATCCTGGGAGGTCTGGTAGGCATCACCGCCGGTGCGGATCAGATGAGCCCGGTTGACGCCATATTGATCGGCGCAATTGCCGGAATCATCATTCCTATGTCTGTCGTATTCTTTGACCGTAAATTAAAGCTGGATGACCCGGTTGGTGCTACCTCTGTGCATCTCGTTTGTGGAATATGGGGTACCCTTGCCGTAGGAATATTCGGAGCCATGGCCAGTATTGGTCAATTCATCGAGCAGTTGATTGGCGTGGTAGCAATAGGAGCATTCACCTTTGTTTTCGCTTACCTGCTGATTACTATCCTGAAAGTAACTATGGGAATCCGCGTTCCTGAAGAAGATGAAGTAAAAGGACTTGATGTTTCCGAACATGACATGGAAGCATACTCAGAAATTGATACGGACTATGCATTTGCCGTAAAGTAAAGTGATAATCCTATGACACCTTTATTGGCATAAGCTCTGGTTGTGGGTGGAGGGTGTTTCGACATCCTCCCCTTTCTTGAAATATTCTAAAATCAAATTCTATTAAATCTATGAAAAACTTATTCACTATATCGATTATACTTCTGTCCTCTATTATGACAATGAATCAGGCACTGGCCCAGGAAGCCGATGCTGAACCGATGGAGGAAGAAATGGAAAAAGAAAGTCCGCTGTCCATCAGTGGTTCGATTGATCTCTACTATAAACTGGATTTTGCCGGAAGTGCAGGAGCAAATGGAAATATCAGTGGTGGAGAAAATTATACCTTCTTTGCCCCTGATCATAATTCATTTTCCATTGGTATGGCCAATATCATTTTGGAAAAGGCATTTGGAAAATCATCAATGGTAGCTGATCTGTCATTTGGTCCACGTGGAGCCAGTTCCTCCATTCCTACCCTGAGTGTTGAAGATGGATCTTTCCATATTCAAAACCTGTATTTTAGTCATGCATTTTCAGATGCAGTTACAATTACTGCCGGATATATGGGTACATTTGTGGGCTACGAAGTGATTTCTCCTGCCTCCAATTTCAACTATAGTACCTCGCATCTTTTTTCCTGGGGGCCATTCCAGAATGCCGGGGTTAAACTCGATTTTGCACTTTCCGACAAATTTGGTTTGATGGTTGGAATATTCAACGACTGGAATACGTATACGGATTTTACTTCCAGTAAAGACCTTGGAATGCAGCTGTCTTACAACATTGCGGATGGAAGCGATGTATATGTAAACTTTATTGCCGGAGCAGACAGTGGCGTTGAGTTGGATTTGACCGCGGGTTTTCAAATCTCTGATCTTTTCTATCTGGGTGTAAATGCAGCAACGTATAGCAATTCGGAAGGAAAATTCCTGGAAACGGGCGAATCCGGATTTTCCGGTGTGGCTCTATACCCACAGTTTTCTCTTAGTGACAACTTCTCTATCGGTTTGCGATCTGAAATATTCAGTGAAAAACAGGCTAATGATATTTTCGCAGGAGCATATTCTGAAAAAGCATCAGTTTTTGCAAATACAATTACAGCGAATATTAAGGCCGGACCGCTTACCATCATTCCTGAGTTGAGATTTGACTCCAGTAGTGAAGACATCTATATTGATAGTGATGGAAACGCCACTGGCAGTGCAGCTCAGTTCCTGATCGCCGCCGTCTATGCCTTCTGATTTGGTTCGTGAAAATCACAGATTATTTTTCATATATCACTGAAAAACAAGAAATTAGATCAAATTCAGCCCGGTTAGAATTAGCAATACCAAATGAATTGTAGTGCTTGTCTCGCTAGACTGATATTTAATTTTGAATTCTTTAAAATTTTCTATTTAAAATTTTGCAAACTGATTGAACAATGACTAAAAGCAAACTAGAGTACATCTGGTTAGACGGATACAAACCGACCCAGAGTTTAAGGAGTAAAACGAAAATCGTTAGTGATTTCAGTGGCAAACTGGAAGACTGTT
Source organism: Saprospiraceae bacterium (assembly GCA_020436835.1). Classification (GTDB taxonomy): domain Bacteria; phylum Bacteroidota; class Bacteroidia; order Chitinophagales; family Saprospiraceae; genus JABDMH01. The sequence continues at coordinate 24,406 of JAGQWZ010000272.1, forward strand.
CCGAGTGGGGATTTGATGGTTCTTCTACAGAACAGGCTCCTGGTGGGTCCTCTGACTGTTTGTTAAAACCGGTTTATATCTGCACTGATCCGGCCATCAAGAATGGCTACCTGGTAATGTGTGAAGTACTGAATGCAGACGGAACACCGCACCCATCAAATGGTCGGGCAACCATCGATGACGATGATGATGATTTTTGGTTCGGATTCGAACAGGAGTACTTTCTGATCGATCCCGAGACCAAGCTGCCATTGGGTTTTCCTCCCGGTGGATATCCCGGTCCTCAAGGCCCATACTACTGTGGAGTCGGAGGTCAGAACGCTTACGGAAGACAATTCAAAGACGAACATCTGGACCTGTGTCTTGATGCTGGTCTGAACGTCGAAGGTACCAACGGTGAAGTGGCTGCCGGACAATGGGAGTGGCAGGTTTTTGCCAAAGGCGCCAAATTGGCTGGAGACCAGGTCTGGGTAGCCCGGTATCTCATGGAAAGACTGACGGAAAGCTATGGACTTTATGTCGAGTATCACCCAAAACCACTGGGTAAAGATGCGGATTGGAATGGTTCCGGTATGCACGCTAACTTCTCAAACAGTCTCATCAGGACTGCCGGATCAAAAGCTAAGATCGAGGAAGTTTGCGAAGCATTCCGCAGTGTCGTCAGTGAGCACATAGCCGTTTATGGGGCGTACAACGATCAGAGATTGACCGGTAAGCATGAGACCGCGGCTATTACTGACTTTTCCTATGGAGTTTCTGACCGGGGAGCGTCTATTCGTATACCGGTATTTACCGCCACTCATGGATGGAGCGGATATCTGGAAGATCGAAGGCCGGCATCGAATGCTGATCCCTACAAAGTTGCCTCCAGGATTATCAAGACCGTCAAGACTGTAAGTTAATACGGAAGTATTTAAATAAATGTAATTCATTATCTTAACCATCCTTGCATTAGATATGTAAGGATGGTTTTTTTATGCCCGGATTTCATCTGCCACACCTTCTCCTGTCTCTTGCACTGATAGGATATCTTACGGTGCGATTTACCTGCACCGCTTTTAGCCAGGAAGACTCTTTGTCTCAAATTCCGGGATACATACAAGACCAGATCGAAACATTGCTCAGTGATTCGGAGTCGGAGGCCGATTTTGACTTTAATGATTTGGGGGAAGCCTTCAGATACCACCTGACCCACCCTCTTCACATCAATAGAGCTTCCGAAGGTGATCTGGAAGCGCTAAACCTGTTAAACGATATTCAAATAGCTGATTTTCTTCATTACAGAGATGAACTGGGAGCGCTGGAAAGTATTCAGGAGCTACAAGCCATCCCTTCTTTCGATCTGAATACCATTGAAAGAATTCTTCCTTTTATTACGATCGAGGATGATAGAATATTCGATGGCCGTTCCTTTTCAAAGATGTTGATCCGGGGTAGAAATGAGCTGTATCTGAGGAGTTCGCGGGTACTCGAACAACAGCAAGGGTATAGATCTATCGACAACCAGCCTCCGAAATACCTGGGTAATCAGAATCAATATTATGTTCGCTTCAAACACCAGTTTGAGCAGAATCTGAGCTATGGATTCACGCTGGAGAAAGATCCGGGTGAACCATTTTTCAATGATGTCAATAAAAATGGATTTGACTATAGCAACTTTCATCTCTTTGTGAGAAACCTCAATCAGGTAGTTCATACCGTGGCAATAGGTGATTATTCGGTATCCCTGGGTCAGGGCCTGATTATGCACTCCGGATATGGAGGGGGTAAGAGTTCATTTGTAACCAAAATAAAGCGAGGGGGCCGGACATTACGCCCATATACTTCGGTCAATGAGGCGGCAGCTCTCAGAGGTGTAGCCACTACTTTCAACTTGAATCCAATTTCGATTACCGTGTTTGCGTCGCGCCGCAAGCAGGATGGTAATGTTCTTGTTGATTCCTCAGATGGGCCGGAAAGTATTCAATCTTTTTCCTCCCTGCAGATTTCAGGACTTCACCGGACAACAAATGAAATAGAGGACAAGCGGGCGATTCAACATCAGGTCATTGGAACAAGACTTCACTTCAAAAAAAGATCTGTTGCCATAGGCCTCAATGCGCTCAACAACCATTTTGATCAACCATTTGAAAGAAACCTCCTTCCCTATAACAGATTCTATTTTCGTGGATCAAGTCTGTCAAATGCGAGCCTGGATTATGGCTATCGATTTAGAAATTTTAATTTTTTTGGTGAAATAGCCGCCAGTGATAATGGTGCCATTGGGCAAACCCATGGGCTGCTGATGGGTTTGAGTCGCTATGTGGACCTAGCTCTTTTATACCGGAATCTGGCTCCCAGATACCAGGCATTGCAGGCCACTCCTTTCATTGAGTCTTCACAGGCAAACAATGAAAAAGGCATTTATGTGGGTAGTGAAATTAAAATAAACCCCTCATTTTGGATCAGCGTCTATGCTGACTACTGGAGCCATCCCTGGTTGCGTTTTAATGCAGATGCTCCTTCAAACGGTAAGGAACATTTTATCCGCCTTACTTACTATAAAAAGAGAAGACTGGAAGCCTATCTGCAAATTCGCTCGGAGAGCAAAGCAATTAATTTCCGTACGGATGTTGATCACGTCAACCGGATTGGACTCAGAGACAGGAAAAATATTCGCTTTCACCTATCCCAAAAGGTTCATCAAAACCTGGAGCTCCGAAACCGGATTGAGTTCTCCAAAGTAGATCTGGCAGGAGGTCCTGAAAGTAACGGATTTTTGATCTATCAGGACATCATTTACAAATCAATCAAGCTTCCACTGTCCTTCACCACCCGTCTATGTTATTTTGATACGGACGATTATTCCTCCCGCATCTATGCCTATGAAAATGACATCTTATATAGCTTTTCGATTCCTGCATTCTTCAATGAAGGATTGCGTTATTATCTGAATCTAAGATATCGATTCCGGAACTTCACTCTTGAAGCCCGAATGGAACAAACCCGTTACAGAAATCAGGAAACAATCAGTTCTGGCGGTGAGGAGATAACCGGAAATAAACGAACACGTATTAAATTACAGTGTCGATTTGCCTTCTAGTATTGGAAGTGGTTAATTTTTAATTTCCAGGAATCTTCATCTGGATAATTTTTAAGGTCTCTGGGATAATTCCAAAAAATAATAGCTATTTAATGCTTGTTCACTTTCACTATAAAATAAAGGGGTAGCATCGATATTTTGCGCATCCAGGTTCTCCCGATAATCTTTGGGAACCATTTTCGCCATTTGAGGTAACACCCCAAAATAAAAAATGGAAAGCAGAAGAAGGTATAATACAAACCTGGCAAAGCCTTTAAATTCGAATTTATCCATCTCAAATAGATTCCGTAATCTCCGGAAAAACAAGATAAAACATAATATACGCCATTAATAAAGTCAACATTAAATTAAAAGCCTGGCCACATATATATAAAATGAATGGCTTGCCCCCGGTAAAATGAGATTTAAGTTCCTTAAAATTAGTCGACAGCCCAATACTTACAAATGCCAGACAAAACAACCATCCTCTTAGCCGGCTGGTGAAGCCACCAATGACTCCGTGATCTAGTAAGGAGTAAGCCATGTGGCTGTTTAAAAGAGCATAAATAATAGAGAATAAAATGGATGCTCCAATAAAGCCCAGGACGAATTTTGGGAAACGCCTCCAGATTTCACCAGCTCCAACTTTTTCTCCGGATCCTGCGCCCATTCTTGTAAAGTAGATCGCCACTCCAAAGGCAATGACCCCAATTAATATATTTTGAATCATTTTGATTGTGGCTGCCACATTCAGTGCAGCATCTCCCAGAAATGCACCGGCAGCTACCACGGCACCGGTAGCGTCAATCGTTCCTCCGATCCAGGCACCTCCAAGTACCTCTGGCATCCCCAACCCATTAATAACCATTGGTAGGACGACCATCATTATGGAGGTAAAAACCATGGACAGCCCCACTGCAAGTGTCAGCTCCTCCTTGGTGGCTTTGCACGCGGCTGCCGTGGCCACAGCTGCGCTTACCCCACAGACACTCATATCGGCAGAAATTGTCATATTTAACGTTTTCGAACCTATTTTCAGAACTCTCTGCCCAAACCAATAGGTAGTGATTAAAACAATTGGCGTCACCACCCAGGCGACAAAAATACCTGGCAGTCCAATAGCTAAAACTTTACTCATTAATATTTCGGCGCCCAGTATTACCAATCCTGTCTTAATATAGAGTTCCGTACTTAGAGCGGATTTAATGGTATCCCCCACCCCTACCGTATTGCTGATTAATAATCCCAATACGATCGCCCAGGCTGCGTATCCAATTCCCAGATCTTTGATCGTGGATTGCCCTGCGAGCCAGTGTGAGACGGTGCCAATAAAAAATACGAAGGCAAATCCCTTAAGAAAAGTCACAAATTTCACCCCCATTCGCAAATGAGCAAAGCCAAATAATAGACTAAGAAATCCAAATAGAAGTAAGAGAAATAACCACCGGGAATAGGATTTCGTCTTGAATTTCTTCTCTATGCCGGCACTCTTGCCCATTGCATTTCGCCAATCAGCGATTGCCTTTATTGCCAGACCATTTTTAGTACCATCTGAAAAGCCGACTTCCGCGGCCCGTTGTTCAGCTTGCCGGGCTTCCTCTTTGAGAGTGGCTATTTCCTCCTGAGTCTTCTGATATGCTTCGGAACTACTTCTACTGATCTGATCAGCCTCTCCGGCAGAAAGCTGCATTGAGGCCAGCGGATTCGACTTCCAGGATCCGGGTTTATCGGTCAGGTTTTTAAGGAAGGTACCAACGGCGTTTTTGCTACCCTGGATCGCCTGCAGGTGATCGTAAGCCTCATACCATTCTACAGATTTAAATTCGGGATTGACTTTTGCAGATGTTTCCAGATCCTCAATATATTGGGTTTGTGCTTCATTTATCTCCCGGTAGCCGGTAATAAAGTAGATGATTAAGCCGGCAAGTAAAATAAGTACACCCAAAAGTATGGCATGGAAATCTTCGGATCGGCTAAATTGATTATCGACTGACATACAAAGCAGTATTACATAAGTAAGGAAGAGGTAAAATAGATAACTTTAAGCAATTGTAAAATGACCTGATTCACAGAGGCCACCTCTTTAGAGCAATTTCTGCATGATGACTACGTCGACCCAACGGCCATCCTTGAATCCTACTTCGTTTTGTGTGCCAACTATGGTATATCCCAACTTGAGATTGTAGGCGATACTGATCTCATTTGTTGCAATGATTTTTGCATGCACATGATGATATCCCAGGCGTTTGCATTCTTCCAAAATGAATTTCTTAAACGGAGACCCAAAACCTCTATTCACGTATTCACGTCGGAGAAAAACGGATGTCTCACAGGTATATGCATAGCCCTCCTTTTCATGATATTTTCGTATCCATCCCCATCCCAATATTTCATTTCCGTAAGATAGCATATACGCTTTCTCACGGTGATTGAAGGCCTGTAGAATAGCTTCGATTTCATCAACCGAAAAGGTTCTTTCCCACAGCGTGACCATGCCGACAGAAATATTCTCGTTCAGAATTTCACTGATTTTTGGGGCATCATCAAGGGTAGCAGGAAGATATCTGAGCTGGTTCTCAGCCATGACGTTTCAGGAAAAAGTGAATTTACCCAAACGCTGTTCCCACGCCGACAAACCGCCATCCAGATTTCGCAGGTCTGTGAATCCCCAATTCTTCATAAGAATACTGGTTCTTAAACTGCGGCGGCCAGTCCGGCAAAAAATAAAGTAAGCTTTCTCACGGTCCAGTTTCTCCAGGATGTCCAAAAATCCCTCCGCCAGGTAATCGATGTGCATGGCGTTAGGTAGTGATCCGGTATTCCATTCTTCCCGCGTTCTCACATCGATCAGGATCCCATTATTCTCTCGCAGAAATGTTTCCCGGAATTCTTCCGGAGATAGATTAACTATTTCCTTTTTCAGTTGTTGCCATCTTGGAATTTCACATGCATTACTGTTTTCCATAGCTTAATTTCTTACTTTCAAAGATAAGCGATTTATTTGTGCTCTACTTTCTATTCCTGGTATCACTCACTCTATACTTCTTTCTGCACAGTTGGTTAGCATCCAAGACAGCCAGGTCGATTTTTGTTAGATCCGGTATTATCTGGTCCTATCGTATTTTCTACAATATATTCTCCCTGATCACGCTCATTCCGATATTCCTCCTATATCTAGGGTCCGAACACCGTAATTATCTAGACTCTGATTTGATTAAATTATTGGGACTTGCAGTAATCATTCTAAGCCTCCTGTTGTTCCGGAGTTGTATTCCCCTGTACAATTGGCATCAGTTTTCAGGGCTTACTTCTTCCCAAAAAACTGACTTCGTTCGCAAGGGGATACTGGGTCGATTGCGGCACCCTCTTTATCTGGCGACGATTCTTTTCGTTGGTGGAATTTGTATGATCGAACTAAATCTTTGGAGCATCTCCGCCTGGGTAATCATGGTATGGTATATTCTCATCGGAATTAAACTAGAAGAAAAGAAACTCATAGAAGAACATGGTACCAAATACATCAATTACAGGAAAGAAGTACCCATGTTAATACCCCGCCTCAGGCGCAACTGAGGTACTGTTTCACATATTACACTGGCAATTTTCCAAACATTCAATGATGAGGGAAACGTCGCGCTCCTTCAATGAATACAGCATACTTCGCCCATCTCGTTTCACACTCAAGATCCCCTTCAACTTCATGTTTTGCAGGTGATGAGAAGTCAGAGACTGTTCTGATCCCAGCATCTCACAAATATCTGAGACAGAAAGCCGTGCATGCTGCTCCAGAAGATGAATGATCCCCAATCGCAAAGGATGTGCCACTGTCTTAAGGATATAAGCGATCCGTTCTAATTTGTCCGCTTCCTTGTCATTAAGCACCAGATTCGATTTGCCTTCCATGATATAAAGATAGACAATTGGTATCGATACTGCCAGTCCAGTTAATGCAAATGCCAGATTTATCATAGATAGCTACTTACAATGTCGCATCCATGACTTATCTTGACAGCGATGCATAAATGGTTAATGTTGGTCCTGTTTCTCTGTTCCCAGTGCCAATGGGAGCATACCGGTTCGTTTGAAGCAGTTTGTGCCAAATTCGAGGGCAAATTTGATTATGCCATTATCGAAGGAAAGGTAATTGATGGAACGGGTTCACCGGCCAGAGTTGCCGATATACTTGTGCAAGGAGATAGCATCGTATATGTTGGACCGGTAGACACGAGTCGGATCCAGGCTAAAATGATTTATGCTACCGGACAATTGATTACGCCCGGGTTCATTGATGTTCATGCCCACGGAGACCCGTTTGAGGATGATTTCAGTAACTTTCTTTCCATGGGAGTTACGACGATAGTTCTTGGCCAGGATGGCCGGAGTCCCGTATCAGCTTTCGAAGATCCCAATTCGTTTTTTGATTCATTACAGCAAAAAAGTTTCATGATTAACCTGGCTTTCTTATCTGGCCATGGAGATCTGAGACAAAAGGTTCAGAAGGGTAAGCAGTCTGAACTTTCAATGGAGGAATTAAGTGAGATGCTAAGAATACTTCGCACAGAAATGATCGCCGGCACCTTTGGCCTCAGTACGGGCCTGGAATATTTTCCGGGATTTCTCGCAGACCGGCAGGAACTGGATAGTATGGCCCTCACTGTGAGTCATGAGCAGGGATTGATCATGAGTCATCTCCGCAGTGAAGATGATGACAAAATGAATGCTTCCATAAATGAACTGCTTGCACAGGGACAACACTGCCAGGTACATGTTAGCCACCTAAAAGTTGTCTATGGACAACAAGAGAGCCGGGCAGAAGAGATCCTGGATCGGCTGGAGAAGGCCGCTGAATCGGGAATCGAGGTATCTGCTGATGTTTATCCTTATGCTGCAAGTTATACGGGTATAGGGATTGTCTTTCCGGAATGGGCGAAGACGAGATCCGATTTTGAAAATGCAATTCAGACCAGGCAACAAGAGCTCAGAGAGTTCCTATATCAAAAGATCATGGACCGGAATGGACCGGAAGCAACCCTATTTGCCACCCGGCCTTTTACCGGAAAAACCCTGGCAGAAGTGGCCAATGAATCAGGCCAGGACTTTGTGGACATCCTGCTGAAGATCGGACCCACCGGAGCCTCCGGAGCTTATTTTGTGATGAATGAATCCATTCAGGAACGATTTATAGTAGATCCTAACACTATGATAAGTTCGGATGGCGGTCCCAACTTAAGACATCCTCGCTCTTATGGTGCTTTTGCTAAGATCATTCAGAAATTTGTCATGGATGAAAAAAAGCTTTCCCTGGAATCAGCCATCCGGAAAATGACCAGTCTCAGTGCAGAAACAGTACATCTAACTAATCGTGGCGCACTAAAACCGGGTTATAAAGCAGATATACTTGTTTTTAATCCTGAGGAAATTGTGGCTAATTCGACCTATGAAAATCCGTTCGAACCTGCTACCGGATTCTCCACCGTTATGGTAAACGGGGCTCTGGTGAAAGATCAGAACAAAATCGTGCATTGGGACACAGGTAGAATTCTGCGTAAGTCAATCTCCGTGGCCAAATAAAATCTGACCCATTACCCAGACCAATCATTTTGTATCTGTTTAAAGCAGTGATCGTAATTTACAATTGATCAGAAAACTACAAATATGGATATTAACTAATAATTTTTGACCATGATTTGTAATTCAAATTAGCTAAAAAAATATAAGTTTTTTTGTTTGGATGTTTGCATTCTTTTTAACGAACTTCATGGCGCACTAAAACCTATTTGTTAACCCGTTTCAAACCGTGAAACCCAAATGCGACTCTTAAACCCGTATATCATTTCCCATCGATTTTGGTAGGTTAAATCCATAAACTAGTGTGAAGAACACTTCATCCTGGTTACTGTGTGTTGTCCACGCACCGTTTATTTCCTATTATTAATCGAATCCATCCAAACCCGTTATGAAAACTGCAGAGAACTCCTGTGCGTATAATCGAGATTATACCCGTTTAGGTAAACTACTTATTTTACCCCTGCTGGTAATCTTAAATATTGCTGCATTGTCCGGAAAAGGTGCAGAAAATCGCATTCCATTTTTTAAGGTCCCTGAATTAAACACTCAATTTCATTTGCTACCCGGGATTTTAAACCCAAATGATACATCGGAAGCTGCGCAAAATACTACCCAAAGAGAGGTCATTCAAAAAACCGAGCAAACACAGGCAGCTCAAATTCAGTTCCTTGGTGTTCCAGATGATATTATTCTCAATTGTGGTGAACCACTGCCCGAATGGCCAGTCGTGACCGCAAAAGATCATCAGGTGGAATTTCAGGTATTTCCCGGTGAAAAGGTCAATTTCACTCCATGTGGTGGAAGGAACATCATCCGAAGCTGGAGTGTCCGTAATGCCGCAGGTAATACCATCACCAAAAATCAAAACATTTCATTTTCAGACAGCGAGGCACCGCTCTTGGATATCGGTAATGACACCATTGTGCACCAGGAAGTGGATCTTCCCCTGCCCTTTTATGAGGCTAGTGATCAGGGATGTAGCTCCTTTGTTGTCGATATTACTGAAGAAGAGTACAGCTTGAAAAAAGGTACGACATCCGTATTACGGAAATTCGTGGCAACGGATGGATGTGGTAATACTACTACTAAGATTCAACATATCCATATTGAAACCGATGATCCAAAGCTCGAATCAAAGACCAAATCAGTTTCATCATTAGAGTATAGATAGAAAGATTTTACGCCAAAGCATAAGAGAAAATACCGATATGAATCATTATATTGAGTTGAAATTTTATTCAAAAGCCAATAGGGATCCCGATCAACTTCCTATTGTACCGGCAGACAGTATTCTTGCGAGTATTTGTCTGCCTTTTTTATGTACAAAGTCTCCAAATATTTTTTGTCCAAAACTCTAAACGGTTTGAGGGTTAATAGCCTGTCGGCGCACGAAGGTGCGCCGACCCTCTTTCTCCAAAGCATAGGGAGAGCCCGCTGGTTCTAATTGAGGAGCCCTACCGTTGGAAAAAAGTCCGAATGAATTAATATAGTTCGAACCAGAAATGCGATGCGCCTTCAATCCTTCTATAGTATTGACCCGAGTTTGTTCAAAATTATTAGATTTAATCAGCCCGAACCGATCAAAAATGAAATCCGGTATGCCGAGATCAAATGATGCCTCTGACATTAATCTGTCCTGGTTATTTGGAAGTCTACTGACTCTAAGTCTCTCCACCCTATTTTTCCTGTCAATTACGTCCTTACGTGGCCAGAACATAAGTAACCCGGAACGAGGCTACGCTCAAACCGTTCTCCAATCAATGGACCCGGGATCAAAAGGTCAAACAAAAATTAATATCACTCTTCCTCCGTCTGAACCAATCTGCCTTGTCAACTCATTACCCCCAACCGTCCATGATCTTCCATCAAAAAGATCCCGGGAAGAACTTATTGCCGCCATGGAAAATATCGGTCAACAGATGGTCCGAGATCCATCGCTGACCCTTGTTGTATCAGGACCGGATATTGTGGGTTCTCACTATCTATTTGTCCGCACCTATACGCTTTCAGGCACCGAAAGCCAGATAGATATCGAGGAGAAACTCTGTATAATCTGGGATCCGAATCCCCCCGTGTTAGCTAACATTCCTCCCGATTGTACACGCTCTTGTGGTGCCGATCTTCCGGATTGGCCACAGGTACAAGGCATCGACCTGGAGTGGGATCATGTTGTGGTAATTCCATCATCTAATGTAATCGAGCTGGCGTGTGGTGAAAAAGTGAAGCGTAGCTGGACAGCCATAGATGGTTGCGGAAACATCTCTGAAGCATCGCAAATTATCAATCTGACCAGCCAGATGCCGATCCTCACTGTTCCCGAAGATACGATCATACACTGTAGTGAGGGTATTCCGGCACCAGACTATATAATGGTGGAGGGTTGTTCAAAAATCAATGTTGGATTAAAAGAAATTGTCTCGCCAGGAATTGATTGCAACTATTTTCTTACACGCGTCTGGACCGCAAAGGACGCTTGCGGTCAAGTTGTAAGGGATACTCAAGTGATACAGGTTATTGATACGATACCCCCCGACATTATACCGATTGGCCCCATGATCGCCAACGTGAAATCCGGTGATGAGATTGTGGTGGATGGAGATATCAACAGTGCCCTGCTTAAAGAAGAAGATCTCGAGATTAGGGATCAATGTTGCACCCCGGAATGCATCATTTCCAATCAATTGATTACCCAAAAACTTCCCGATGGCACCGGTGGTACTTGCACGAAGTGGAAATGTACCGCTACAGTATCCGATCTCTGCGGGAATACTACAGAATATCATTATTTCATATTGCATTTAAATACGGATACACCCTGAATCGAGAGATCAGTTCCATCATCTTTCTCAACAACCCAAATGAAATGGAAACTAAAATCACATCCGGGACAAAAGATCCCTCTTTACCGAAAATCATTTACCAGTCAAAATCTGATAGATACAAGGGTAGAAATAAGCTGCTTTCACTGATTCTTGTCGTTTTTGCGATCTGGTATACTTTCGCATTAATCAGCATCGCTAACACTTAATATCAGCTTTTAGTAATAGCCTTATTTCAAGGAATGTCAAGAATGTTGATCAAGATTGGGTAATCACTTTGTACCATCGATTTACAGACCTCCATTCAAGAGCCATTGTTTAAAATGGATCGTCCGATCAGCACTGACATCAAAGGTCTTATCCAAGGGAGAAACAAGGGTAATTTTTAACCTGGATTTGGAGTAGGTCAGAATTTGTCCTATACTTTGGTAACTGACAATAGATTGGCGGTTTATTCGAAAAAACTTCCCGGCAGGCAGTATTTTTTCCAACTGATCCAGGCTGTAATCGATCGGATATCTTCTATTTTCACTGTTCACATAAATGGTCAACCTCGATTCGTAAAGGTAATAGGCCGCTTCAGCCAGTTCTAAAACTTCTAAATATTGACCTTTTTTCACTAAAATCCGTTCACTTTTCAAATCGTTTGTAACCTGAGATTCAAGTTGCTCATTAGATCCGAATTCGGTTTTCTCATTTTGTAGCAGTGATGATACGGGTCTACGCTGAAGGAACCGGTTCATAGCTTTGGTAAAAGCTTCCCGTTTAATTGGTTTATATAAATAATCAATTGCGAATGCTTCAAAGGCATTCGAAATATATTCCGGATGAGAGGTAGTAAAAATAACAGGGCAATTTAAACCAGTGTTCCGTAAAATTTCAAACGAAATTCCATCGGATAAATGCACATCTAAAAACAGAAGATCAGGATTCAGATTATTTTCCAACCATTCAATAGATTCATGCACACTATCCAGTTGGGCCACTATCTGGTAGGATGGATTAAAATTATGAATGAAGCGATGAAGCCTGTCAATTGCCGGTTGTTCATCTTCAATTATCACTATTCGCATCGTACGGTAAGATCATTTATTGCCTTTCAGACTAAATACCCTGGAGAGATTAAAACCGAAATGGATGCCACCATCTGTCCAATCTCCAACGGTCTCAGTAATAAATCCTTTATAAACCATAGAAGTGGAATTAGTAAAATGAAGTTGAAATACATGACCACCTGTCTCTATGTCAAAACCTATACTTAGACTATTTCTGTAATGTTGCGCCAGTTGATCGGGCAGATTATAAAAATACTCAAGATTTATACTGACCCTTTTGGATATCTTTTGCCGACCTCCAATGCCGATAGAGAAGACATCATGTGATTCTGCATGCGTCTGTACGAGGTTTCGGTGTACTAATGTCGGCATGAGCTGCAAGCTAAAACCCTCACTGAATTTTCGTGCGATTAAAATCTGATGCCCGTAGTACAGCCGCGATTGAAATAGATTACTTGCATCCGGATCTTCGAAGCGAAGCGTATTTATCGAAGCCGTGGCCAGATAAGATAGACTTACAGGCATTATTCGCTTGCCGTTACTTTGTCGCAGGATTCGCATTTTAGCGTAAACGTCGTACATCTTTTCAAGACTGCTGCGACCAAAACCCAAACTCAGATTGTCCGTAATGCCGAAATCTCCTCCGATCCTGATTGTCGCTCCATCCAGACCAAACAGATCATAGATTCCGTTGTTTACAAACCCAAATCTGTGACTGATCTTCACATCAAGAATTCCACGAGGGGTATTTTCTATACTGTGACTATTAATAATTCTGGAGGTTTTAAAAATCGCAGAGGTATAATTGATCGTTTCTTCTTCCTCCAGCAAAGAGAGAAGATCTTCCTGAGCGGATACACGAAATAAATGAAATAAAGAAAATACCAATAGATAGTACTTATTCATAAGTTCACGATTTGGTGTAAAGCTGATAATCAGCCGAGACTTCTACCTGTATGTTTTCTGCTATCTTACCCTTAACCAATGAAGGAATTTCAATATCAAAATCAGAAGGCGATACCACGAAATTACACCGGGCAGAAAAGACCCCGTCTTTTACCACAAATATGACGTCAGTTTGAATTTCCTTGTCCTTTTCTTTGACATTCAGAATACCCATGACAGGGATCACGTATTCACCGTCTTTATCAAGATCCAGTTTTGACAAATCAACCTCAGTGCTTTTAAACTTGGCCTTGGGATATTGATCGGACTCCATATAATTTTCATTAAAATGTGTCTGCATCAGGGCGTTCTTAAATAAAAAACCCTTGATCAACACTGAGAATTCAACTTTCTGATTATCAAAGTCGACGATGCTAACTGCCTTCTCGTTCACTGCCTCTATTTCCTCCAGGGGTGTGTGCGAATAAAAGCTAATTACTCCCTCTTTGGTAAAATAGGTTTGTGCATCGAGATAGGCGATGGAAAATAAGAAATATGCGGAAATTAAAATGGTTACACTACGTTGCTGATTCATAAAGTTTATTAATTGATCAAAATACAATTCACTAATATTATATCCATAAGCTTTCCAGAGCATTCTCCTTTCACTTCAACACTCTGGCCTTCACTAAGCATTCCAAAATCAGACTGCAGATTATGATTCATTTCACAAACAATCGTACTGAGAGGATCCCCTGTATCTAATACAATGGTAGCTTTTTCGGGGGTTAAATCCAGACTATGAATTTCGCCGGATACGAGGACAGTCTTTCCCAAAAACTTTTCCAGAGCACCTTCCTCATCCTCCTCAAAGGCCTCAAACAAGGCCAGGGCGGAAATAGATTCCTCAGCTTTACGGTATTTGATATCATTGCGGGAATCTCTTTGTGTGTAATAATATACCAAACCGATTCCTACTACTGCAAAAAGGCCCAGGTAAATAAGATATTTTTTCATAACTAATTATTTGGAGCTCCATCATTTACCCAGGCTTCAATCTTTCTGATGTCACAATCCGGAAGCATGCTTTCGTTCTGAGGCATCGGTGAATAACCTGGTTCTCTTCTGATTGCACCCAATAGCCTTCCACTATTTACATAAATACTGATTTTATCATAACCTTCCAGTGTTACATTTCCCAGATTGAGAGAAGCGGCATGGCATTTATAACAACGATTAGACACGATATTGAGGATATCCCCGCTGTAGGTAATATTGTCTGTATTACATTCTGTGTCCATCCGGAAGTCTTCTTCCACATCATAGTAGCAGCCCATAAATAGCGCAAAAAGAAATATATGGTATACCGGCTTTTTCATTTTTATAATAGACATTTAATTATTGAGTGCACCTTGATTTATCCAGGCCTCAATCACATTAATGTTGCACTGTGGAATCTGATTTCCACCCAAAGGCATTCTCAGAAATCCATTACTCCAGCTTATCACTCCAAGAAGTTTACCAGAATTTGCCACACCTGCCACTCCATTGAAATTGGTAAGGCTTATTCCTGCGTTTGGATTGCTGCTGCCATGACAAGTGATACAATATGTATTGAAGATCGGCTGCACATCCGAAGAAAAACTGACTGCCGTGGTATCACAGACATCACCTGCCATATTCTCACAGGTCATGTTCTCTGCACCTTGTAAAATCCATTTTCGGATTAACGCAATTTGCGGTTGGGTGAGCGCAGCATTGGGGGGTGGTGGCATTCGATCCTCCGCATCATCCTCTGTGATCTTTTCATATAGCTCTGATTTGTCCAAATCAAAAGGCACAACGACATCATCATGAGACATCAGGGATTCATAGCTGGTCAGGATCAGGTCATGTTCTGCAGTGACCGGATCATGGCACCCTGCAAAGGCACAATTACCCTGTAGGATGGGTAAGATTTGGGATTCGAAATATACGATTCCCGTATCACAGGGTTCCGAAAGGGTATCCACAGGGTTAATTATTGAAGTATCCCCTGGAGTGGTCGTAGTATCTCCTGGATTTACATTGGTTGTCGTATCCGTGATTTCCGGTTCCATCGGCCCCGGATCAAAAGGAATCTCGGTACGACAGGACCAGAGTGACATCAAAGCCAATAATATCAAGAAGGTCCATATTCTTAGAATCATCATCTGCAAAATCGATTATTGAGAATCAATCCCGTTTAAGGTAAATTTTGGTCAATGGGAAAACTCATTCTTTGTGTTGGGAAATGGATGCCAATCTAGTAGACTCCCTCTCACGAAAACAAAGGCTGACTTAACAAACCTGGTCGATAAAGTGGTAAACAGATTCATATGGTTAATTTAACCCAAAAATATGCCCTGGTCATTCAATAACCAGGGCTGATAACGACGAAAGAGATCTTTAAGAATCTGAAATAGAATTCTTTGCCGATGAAGGGGGCTCTTTCCCAGACTAAATTTTCTCCAAAATCACCCAAGTAGCCATTTTTTAAAATGGGGAGAACGTTCGGTACTGACGATTGTTTCCAATTCCACTGGTGGCACCAGATCGATTTTGACCCGGCCCTTGGTATGACTGCTCATAGTTCCAATGGAATCCATGTGGATAATGAATTTGCGATTAATCCGGAAAAATTCTTCAGACGGTAATTCCGACTCCAATGCTTCCAGGCTTTTGTTAAGGGGAAACCTCCTCCCTTCCCTGGTGATCGCAAAAGTGATCTTATCCCTGGAATAGAAATAGGCAATTTCATCCAATCGAATAAGATTTATCTTGGCCCCAACCTTGATCAGGAATCTACGGGAACCAATTGCACCATCCTCTTCATCGGTCACTCCTCCACTAGCGACGGTTTCATCCGGCGAATTCTGTACATAGTGGCGGAGTTTGGATAGGGCCCTTTCGAGATCAGCCTTCTTGATTGGTTTTAATATGTAGTCGATCGAGTGATGCTGAAAGGATCGCAGGGCATATTCATCATAGGCTGTAGCAAAAATAATCGGACAGTCGACATCCACCTGATCAAAAATCTCAAAGCAATTACCATCGGACAGATGGATATCCATAAAAACCAGATCCGGAGCCGGGTTGTGACCAAACCAGGACACTGCGCTCTCAATACTTTCCAAAATACCGGATATGGTAATCGTGGGATCAATATCCCTGACATACTTTTGCAACCTTGCTGCAGCCTGCGGTTCGTCTTCTATGATTAAAGCTTTCATATTTCTTGTGGTGTTTTTAGTAGCGGAATTGAAACGGAAAAAGTATTTTCATCCTGGCTGATTATAACCTTCCTTCTGGTCAGTAATTCAAACCTGGTCTTTATATTTTGTAATCCGAATTTGGTTGAACGCTCTTTAGTCCTTTTTGGTTGGAGATTATTTTCCACTATCAGATACTCATCGCGCTCAGATCTGACCGCGATCTTAAGTGGTTTTTGTTTTGAAATGATATTATGTTTAACCGCATTTTCGACCAACATTTGGAGGGTAAGTGGCGGAATATAATAATCCCTGTTCTCAATCATTTTTTCAACAATAAGGTTATTGCCAAATCTTTTTTTCAGCAAATAGGTGAAATCATCTATAAGCAGCAGTTCCTGCTCCAAAGGAATTAATTTCTGATTTCGGAACTGGATGATCGATCGGTAATAATCTGACAACTTTTCGATATACTCTACCGCCGTATCTTTATCTTCCTCAACGATGTTAGCCAGGGTATTAAAGCTATTGAAAAGAAAATGAGGATTTATTTGTGCTTTCAATACTTCATACTGGGATTCAATCCTTTCTCTTTCAAATGATGCCTGCCGGCTGATCTGTTTTTCGCGATATTTCTGATAGCTGTAAATTATCATTGCGGACAGTACAACAATCAATGCAATAAACCAGGCTTTACGCCAATAAGGTGGTGCAACGAGAAAAGAATAAGATGCTTCACTTTGGAGCAATGGCTGATTTTTCATCAGGCAACGTACCCTGAAAGTATAAGCACCCGGACCTAGGTTGGAGTACGACACTGATTCGTCCCTGGTGTCTTTCCAGGAGAGGTCATAACCTTCCAATTGATATTGATAGTTAATATTTTCAGATGCCGCATACCAAATTCCGGTGTAATTAAATTGAAGATAATTTTCCCGATAACTAAATTCCTTTGCAGAGGTCAAATCCACTAATTGATCAAAAAGATTTATCCGGTCAATCACCAGGCTGGGAAAATTCTGATCAGTGTTTTGATTACCCAAGTAGTGGACCAAAATATTTTGACCTCCGATCCAAAATACGCCATCGAGACCACTTGCCACTACATTCAGTCCCGGATTGAGTCTCTCCACACCGGCATTACTCTCAAAATATCGAAATGTCTTTTGATCCGGATTGTAAAGGTCTATTCCGTTCTCGTGAACAATGATGATATTCCCAAAATCATCCACTGCCAGTGAGGTGATAGTCATATTACTCAGACCATGCTCGATGCCTAAATGCCCCCAGTTGCTGCCATCAAACATAAAAAGTCCCTCATTATTCGTCCCGATCCACATTCTACCGAAAGTATCTTCCGCCATAGTATAGACCGTTCTTGCCGGTAAAAGACTATCCGCCAAAAGGTTGCTTAGCCGGCCACGCTCCAAATGCAATAATCCCTGGCCATCTGTACCAAACCACACAGCTCCCTGACTATCTACAAAAACTTTGTAAAAGAAATTGGATGTTAGCTCTTTAAAAGAATCCAAATTGGAAAAGGCAATACGGCCCCGGTTGATCAGATCCGGGTCATTTTCAAGAGATACTATTCCGCCCAGTGTTGCCAACCAAATCTTATCCATTGATCCATCAATAGAAAAAACACTGCCATTGATCATGCCCGAAGCTTCATCCAATCTAAGATTCCTGCCTGTATTCGGATCCCAGCAAATGATACCATCACCAAATGTTCCAATCCAAATCTTGTTGAATCGGTCGCTGTAAAGTGAAATAATATTTTCTCCCGCCCATCCGGCCAGGACTAAGCTATCTTCCACCAGCTCAAATAGTCCGTTTCGGGTCCCGATCCACACCCTTCCCTGGTTGTCCTCGGCGAGTGCTTGTATGTCGCCGAGCTCATGATGCAGAAGCGCCACTCGGGTAATTCCCCGGTAGATGAACTGTTCGTCCACCAAAAGCCAGATATTGCCGGTCGCATCATGGAGGATTTGCTCACATTCAGCCGGACCGACGGTGGAAATCCATCTTGGTGTACCGGATCTCAGATCGTACATAAATACTCCTTCGTTCTCGGTCCCAATCCAGACTGTATTCTTATCCGTCTGAGTCATCGACCTGACCGATCCCATCTCCCAGTGAGAAACCGAAAAATCCACACTGCTGGTGCTCGTCGAGTAATGACAGAAACCATTACTTTGAAAGCCAATCCACATTCCGGTTTCTGTGGGAGTCAATGTATAGGCGATTTCATCAGACAATCCCTGCTTGATGGTCAAATTATCAACCGATTTATGTCCGTTGTGAAATTGGCAAATACTCACACCATTGTCCGTGGCCAACCATACTTTACCGTCTATACCAAGGGTCATCTCATAAACCTGATCTCCCAGTAAACCGTCATCCCCATTAAAGTTGTATAGGTGCAATGAATCCTGAACATAGACTCCCTCACCATAGGTACTGAACCAAAGCCTGCCTTCTAAGTCTTTGAGCAGGCCGGTGACCGGCACTTTGGGCAGCCCCTCTTCCGGTTGGTAGGAATGAATCTTCCGGTTCTCCAGGTAGTAAATCTCTCCAGTTTCTGCCCCGCACCAAATTCGTCTGCCATCGGCATAAATACTGATCAGATTACTGGTTTTATTGCTATCAGCGAGGGCAAATGCCTCGTAGTTTCGACCATCGTAGCGGTAAAGACCCTTTTGAGTTCCCAACCAGGTAAATCCCAGGCTATCTTGTGTGAGCACATTTACCCCTGCATCCAATTCTTTTTCAAGATCTTCTTCGATCAAATGGGGTACCTGTGCATAAAGACCAGGTCCCATACAGACCAACAAAGAAAGGAATAACCTAAAGGAAAATGCAGGAATAAATCTCCGGCAGTACGTTGCATCCAACCATTGGGTAAGAATTACCATGCCTGGAAATACTGTTTGCAACATGAATTATACCGGTTTGCTGTCCTGGACAAAACATCTGAGCTAGACAGTGATCACCTGAAAAGAAATATTTTATCCAAGATCAATTTGATGTTTGTTTCAAAAGAGAAATTTCCATGACCACCTTTATCTCTTCCGAAATCTTTTGTGCTACAATTTTAGGAATATCTATTTCATGTTCTTTTAATGGCACCGTAAATTCAGAGCGAATTATTACCTGGTCAGAAAATATTTCGATTTGACTGGGAATAATTCGTTCCCGTTTTACACCATGAATACTCAAAAATCCCTTAGCCCTAATTTCATTAGGACCTTCATTTTCCCAATCCAGGTTTTCAATGATCTTACCGACAAAAGTCGCTTTTGGATGCTTACTGCTCTCAAGATAGTTTTCATTAAAGTGCGTTTTCTGCAAATCGCTATTGAAACCATCAAACGATTGTATATCGATTGTAAAAGCAAAGGTATTTTGAATAGGATCAATTACACCGCGCAAAGCACCGCTGCTGGCCTGAATAAGTTCCAGTGGTGCATCAGAAGTAAAATGTATTTGTCCCTCATCTGAGCGGTATAACCCCTTCTGGGCCAAACCATAATTACTAAAGAAAATGATAATCAGAAATATAAAATAAGGTCTTACTGGCATCGTGATTCGAATCTCAATTCTGAGGTTTGATTATCTGATCAAAGAATTCGCCTAACTGTTCCGGCCCCAGATCCTTACTGATAATCTTTTTGTCTTTATCCAAGATAAACAACTTGGGCGTCTTTTTAATGTTGAACAAGGAATGCATAAAGGATCGACCACCATTCTGATCGGAGACATTGATCCATCCATCCATCGTATCCAATTGTCTCTCATCCACAAATTCCCAACAAGGAGGTTCATCTTTCAAAACCTTGGTACAGACTGAAAATACTTTGATCCCCAGATCGGCACCTCTTTTTTCGTAGAAATCCTTGAGTTTAGGCATTGATTCTTTACAATGGCTGCAATCATGTGCCCAGAATACAACAATAGTATAGTCCGCACGGATATCATACAACGTAATATCCGTACTATCCCTTTGTTGCAGTTTTACGTTAGGTGCAAACTTTCCTATCAGTGTTGGCTCCGCTTCCCTGGCATTTTGGATGATTTTTTCCAATTGAGCATCTTCAACCCAGGGAGCCTTATCCTTTGCGTAGTAATTAAGTGCCAGATGCACATACACTGCGTCCATGCCTACAATTTTACTTTGCGCATAATCATTGAGAAATTTGATCAGGTAGTAACGGTAAATTTCCTCGGCACCCTCCATTTCGTGCAGCAAATAGTCAATAGACTGAATAATGGAATCGGGATGCTGAGGCGTCAGTTTTTCCAGATAATAATTGACCCGGTCAAAAATGATATGTTTTGGTGCTCTCAACAGTCGCTCATCTGACAGATTCACATGATCAAAATAGTGTTTCTTATAATATCGGTACTGCTGCGTATTGATTTCCTCCTGCGTTCCCGTATATTCCGGTATATCAATCAAAAACCCACTTCTAATCAGGGCAGAAGTAAGATATCCGGGGTTTGCTTCGACCAGGCTTTTTTGATATAAAGTGACCTCGTCGTTGATCGCCTTCAGTCTCTCATCCACCGCCAATTGATCTGCTTCGGAAAGGGTATCTTTCGCTGCATTCAAAGCCTCTACTTCCTTTCTCTTCGTGCTGATATACCGAAGATTTTTATAGAAGAGTTCATTATCGGATGACCCGGTAAACTCAATGGTTTCTTCAATTTGATCCAGATCACCAGAGAAACTGAATTCATTTTCCTCGGCATCTACAATTATCTGAAAATACCGGTTGTCTGGGGGCATCACCACCAGATACACACCTTCCTTCAGGGAGTCCTCTGAAAACTGGAAGTCTCCGTTTTCTACTGTTGCTGTATCTAACAGGTACTGCTTATCACCGTAGTAGTAGCCGAGAAAGATTGAATCTTGCGAATAGTTCTCCAGGTGCCCTTTGATTTCGTATCGCGGAGCTTGCGAATGGGAAAGTTGAGTGAAAAGGAAAAATGCGAGCGTCGTTAAGGTATACTTGATATTCATTTTTTTAGTCCTATGAGCATTAATAATTCTGGTCTGAACACATCCGGCCAGAGCTTTTATAGTAAATCGAAGGTAATTCATGGTTTTATTAACGATAGAATCAGAGATTATCATGTGCCCATCATTGACCGGGATCTTGGAGCAGCCAGGAGATACAAGACTGCCATACGAACCGCAACCCCATTTTCGACCTGCTCCAGAATGATCGATTGATCAGAATCAGCTACTTCACTACTTAGTTCCACTCCGCGGTTTATAGGGCCGGGATGCATGATCACCACTGGAGACTTAAGGCTATTCAAGAGCGGTAAATCAATGCCAAAGTACTGGGTATATTCCCGCAGGGATGGGAAAAACTTAATATCCTGTCTTTCCAGTTGAATACGTAAAACGTTGGCAACATCACACCATTCCATGGCCTCTCTCACGCTGTATGAAACTTTTACACCCAAAGACTCTATGTGTTTGGGAATCAAGGTGGGAGGACCGCAAACCATAACTTCTGCACCCAGCTTACCCAGGCAGAATATATTGCTCAGGGCCACCCGGCTATGTACGATATCACCAATGATGGCTACTTTCAGTCCTTTGAGCTCACCAAAGTGGTCACGAATGGAAAATGCATCCAGGAGAGCCTGGGTTGGATGTTCGTGTGTCCCATCACCTGCATTGATAATATTGGCATCGATGTGGTTGGAAAGAAAAGAGGCTGCCCCGGGAGCAGGATGGCGCATTACCACCATATCTACTTTCATCGACAGAATATTGTTAACCGTGTCTAACAGGGTTTCTCCTTTTTTGACCGAAGATGCCGAGGATGAAAAATTGACCACATCGGCACTGAGCCGCTTTTCAGCTAATTCAAATGAAATCCTGGTCCGGGTGGAATTTTCAAAAAAAAGGTTAGCTATGGTGATGTCTCTTAACGAAGGAACTTTCTTGATCGGCCGGTTTATTACTTCTTTGAAACTATCGGCTGTTTCAAATATCAACTGAAGATCATCCTGGTTCAGGTATTTTATCCCCAGGAGGTGCTTGGTACTCAATTGCAGTTCTGCCATTATTTACTATCCGTTTTCTGAGCAAAAAGCAAAATCCTATCCCGTCCGGTTGTTTCACTCCATTCGACTTTGACGTATGCTTCATCCAATGCGTCAATGGTGAGCCCTACATAATCACTGGCGATCGGGAGGTGGCGATTAAATCTTCGGTCAATCAGGGTCAGTAATTCAACGTTTGCCGGCCGACCATAATGCTGAATCGCCGTTAATGCAGCTTGAATCGTTCTTCCGGTATAGAGTACATCATCGATGAGGATCACTTCCCTGTCCTCGACCAGGAAGTCCATCTCTGTCGTGTTGGCTGACAATGGTTTGCCCCGGGTACGAAAATCATCCCGGTAAAAAGTGATATCCAATCTGCCATAATCTATGGAGGGTAATTTGAGGATCTTCTTTAATTTACTTACAATCCGGTCGCTAAGCGGTACTCCGCGAGGTTGGATACCAATAATGCATGTATTTGAGAAGTCCGAATACCTTTCGATCAACTGGTGGCACAACCGCTCGATGGTAAGGTTGAACCGGTCATCTTCTATGATTACTTTTCCCCTGGGCATCTCACCGATAAAGATAATTATTTGTCAGCATGACGGAGCAACTCCACATATAACGATTAGAAAAAATCACATATGTCTGGATACGCCGCCTATTTTTGCTTCTTGCTCCAGGAATCCCGAAGCCCCACAATACGATTGAAAACCGGATATCCGGGTTTGGTATCCGGGTCCGTCACAAAATAGCCCGACCGCAAAAATTGATAATGTTTTCCCCCTTCAGCATCTTTCAGAGACGGCTCAAAAACAGCGTCCTTAATTACATTCAGCGAATCGGGATTTATAAATTCAAGGAAATCGCGATCCTCATGATTCGTAGGTTCAGGATCAGTAAACAGATTTTCGTACCACCTGATTTCGCCTGCAACTGCCTCTTGCGCAGAGACCCAGTGCAAAGTACCTTTGGCCTTTATTCCCGATACATCTTCTCCACTCTTGCTATCTGGATAATAGGTGCATCGGATCTCTTCAATCCGGCCATCCGGCCCCTCTGTGAAATCGTGACAATGGATAATATATGCACTCTTTAAACGAACAGTCCGGTCCGGTCCCAACCGGAAGTATTTTTTTGGCGGGTCCACTAAAAAATCCTCTCGTTCGATGAATATCTCCCGTCCAAAAGGCACCTTTCGTACACCGGCCTCCTCGTCTTCCGGGTTATTTTCAGTTTCCAGATACTCAATCTGGTCCTCCGGATAATTTTCTATGATCAGTTTGACCGGATCCAGGACCACCATCACCCTTTCTGCATGTTTATTTAGATCTTCTCTGGCACAAAACTCCAGCAGAGCAAGCTCGATAAGATTATCTCTCTTTGCCACTCCCACCCGGTCACTAAATTCCCGCAAGGAAGCCGGAGTAAATCCACGCCGCCGTAATCCGGCAATCGTAGGCATTCGCGGATCATCCCATCCCGACACATAGCCTTCTTCCACCAGTTTCAGAAGCCGTCTTTTGCTGGTGATCATATAAGTAACATTGAGGCGGGCGAACTCAATCTGGCGGCTGGGAAAGATCTCCAATTCCTGAATAAACCAATCGTAAAGCGGTCGGTGATTTTCAAATTCCAGGGTGCAGATCGAGTAAGTTATTTCTTCGATCGAATCGGACTGACCATGAGCAAAGTCGTACATTGGATAGATACACCACTTATCACCCGTTCGATGGTGATGCGCTTTCTTGATCCGGTACATAACCGGATCCCGCATATGCATATTGGGAGAACTCATGTCAATCCTGGCCCGGAGTACTCGAGACCCATCGGCAAATTCTCCAGCCCGCATTCGCTCAAAAAGATCCAGATTCTCATCTACCGGCCGGTTACGGTAAGGACTTTCCGTACCCGGAGTAGTGGTCGTACCTTTCATGTCAGCAATCTCATCCGGATTCGAGTCATCGACATAAGCTAATCCTTTCCGGATAAGTTTTTGTGCATATTGATAGAGGGTCTCGAAATAATCTGATGCATAATACTCCCTGTCTTCCCAATCGAAGCCGA
>JAGQWZ010000273.1 GCA_020436835.1 Saprospiraceae bacterium
AAATGTACATAGGCAGATAAGAAGAAATATTGGATTGGAAGGAGATAGGGAATTTGGTTTTCAATTAAATGCAATTCATAAAGTATTTGTTCTGGACTCTGATTCAGTGCCTCTCTGGCGACACCATAATGATGGCACACTCGATCTTTATGCATTGGCTCATCTTTTGAGTTTTGATTCATTTAATATGGGGGCATCTAATCCTACGACTGTGGTGAAATCCGTAGATGAAAAAGGAAAGGATAATCTTTGGCCAGTAAACCGTTGGACGATATCAAAATACCTGGAATCCGAAGGACAAGATGTGCGACTAAGAGTTTACGCTTTGTCGCGTCAGGCGGTAGCAGAAAAACTTAATGTAGCTACCAGAAAGCTGAAGGAAATCGGGGTTCTGCTTAAATGGAATGACGGAAGTAATTATGCTTGGTTCCGGGGTGGCATCACTTCTCAGGCCATTACAATTGATGAATATGATTTTATTGCTTCCCGCCTGGGAAGGCTCCTGGAAAGGTCGGAATTTGATAGAAACCTTCGGGAGAATTGTGAGTTACTGGCTTTGGGAGCATTTAAACTTGAAAGGATGGGATGGACTTCGGGACGGGATATCCGGCCTTGTGGAAGCAGCATGGAGGATTGTTCCTCACAGGGCAGAACGGACGGTTGCTGCAATCTCGTTGATCCCGATGAACGTTCAGGTGTGATATACCGCGATTCCTGGCCGGAAGACTTTTTCGCCTATGTACTTCCGCATGAGATCGGCCATTACCTTGGATTATGTCACTGTAACCATGATGGATTCCATAATGTGATGTATACCAATGCGGAATCACAGGATTTAAGTTTTTTTGATTGGGGTAATTTCAGTTTATATTACGAATCCGAACCTTTCTTTACCCTGGAGGATGGTAAAAATGCCTGGAGGTTTATCGTAGATCAATTACCTGAATGTATTGGTGGCCGTGCTCCTGACAACGATCCGGTCATTATTGAATAAGCAACTCACCATTAAGCATTTTTTTGGGCTTAGATTATTTCTAATTGCAACTCCCCGTTTCATATTTGCCTGCAGTTGGTTGCCGTATGGATTGAAACCATTGCAGTTGCGGAATGTTTCTTACAGGGAATTTGATTTTCAATTTTACTATCTTGACCATATGGATCATACTGTCATCCCGGTCAAAAACAAACTGGAGAAAGATCAGCTCTTCAAGATCTCCCGGTTTAAAGAACGTATTAAACGGACCCGGCCGCATAAACATGATGGCTACTTCGAATTGATCTATATCCGCGAAGGGGAAGGGTTCCATTGGGTGGACACCGATTTTTACCGGATTACCCCTCCGGAGATCTATTTTCTCAAGCCAGGGTGTTTGCATTGCTGGCAATTTACTGCTATTCCTAAAGGCTATGTGATCCTGTTTAAGGAGGAATATTTTGACGCAGTCCGGGAAAAGAATCTGACGGACTTAATCCGGGATTTTGCCAGTGAAATGCAACTGCCGGTTCCCGAAACTTCTCCGATCGATTCTATATTTTCAGAACTTCTGAAGGAGTATCAACGTCCCGGGCCTTTTAGTGGCTCAATAATCCACGGTTATATGCAGGTGTTATTTTCCCGGATTCTTCAACTCTCCAACCATGTGGAAGATGTACAACCGGGAATCGGAGATCTTATCAGTCGATTTCAAAAACTATTGAATTCGCACTGTCCTGATTTACACCTGGTGCATGAATATGCAGGCCTTCTGGCGACGACGCCGCAGAATCTAAATGCCGCCTGTCGGAAACATTTGAATATGAGTGCTTCGGAAATAATTTCCGGACAATTATTGCTGGAGGCCAAAAGGCATATTCTCCATACCGAAAACAGTATTGCCGAAATCGCGTTCAATCTGCATTTTAACGATGCTTCCTATTTTATTAAATTTTTTAAAAAACATACGGGATCGACCCCTATGCAATTTCGAAGGGACTTTTTTCAATAGTACCATATTAAAGACGATATCCACTATTGGCTTGGTTGAAGATCTCTTATTTTCCTCTTTATAAGATTTGTGCACGATGAAACCGTTATAGCGAATTGTAGCCATTCTTTTATTGATTGTCTCGATTCTTTTAGGAAAGGGATTAATTTGAAAAAATAGAATAATACTAAAGATGACTGCCTGGAAAAGACTCAGCAGTACTTCCTCTGATCCCTCTATTTTATTGATTAGACTAATGGTGGGATCAGTGTTTTTATCTGAAGGCATTCAAAAATTTCTCTTTCCTTATTTGCGAGGTAGTGGCCGGTTTGAAAAAATTGGACTTCCCGCTCCTGATTTTCTGGGCAATATGGTTGGCTCGTTTGAGATACTGTGTGCTGCTTTCATTTTAATCGGATTTCTTACCAGGATCGCTGCAGTGCCATTGATCACCATTATGATCGTAGCGATCACGATCACAAAATTGCCCATCCTCAAACAAGACGATGTCTGGCAAATGTTACATGCGTGCAGAACCGATTGGTGTATGTTGTTGGGATCAATTTTTTTGCTTTGGAAGGGCGGTGGTAAATGGTCATTGGATGCCAGGTTGTTTCGCTGACGACAGGCCGACAAAAACACTTCAAAAGAGGAAAAAGATCACTGCCGGATGATTGCTTGAATACAGTGATCAGGAGATAGCAGGAAATTTTCAATAGTACCATCATTAGATAGCTAATCACCATCTTCCTGGGGTACATTCCGTTAGCTTAGCCCGCAGTTTAAGAACGTAAAATTGTTCGGGATAATAAGAACACGTATAAGGTATATCCTGGTGCAGCAGGCGTTTATCGGCTTAATCACCTGGAGAGGGTGGACCCCGATACCGTTCACTTTCATCTTGTTTTGGATTGGGCATACTACCTTGCAGGCTCAGACGGTGCAGAAGATCTCAGGAAGAGTCGTAGACCGGGAAACCGGTGATCCCCTTGAGTATGTGAGTATAGCTATCTATAACCTACCCGACAGTGTCCTGCTCACTGGTGTTGTCACCGATGAAAAGGGCCTTTTCTCGCTTCCGTCTCCTGATCAGAACGAAGTCTATCTGATCGCCCAATTCATTGGTTACGATCCGTTTATTTCAGATGCTTTCTCCGGCTCAAGTTCTCTAGATTTCAGCGAAATCAGATTGGGGGTCAATGCCGCTGTCCTCGCTGAGGTGCAGGTCACCGGCAAACAAATAATCTCTCTTCATCGCCTGGATAAGCAAATATTTAAAGCAGATCAGTTTGGCAATGCCCGGGGCGGTAGTGCCACTGATGTACTAAGAAATTTACCCTCTATTTCTGTGAATGCAGAAGGGGAGATAACCGTTCGGGGAGCCAGCGGGTTTGTCCTGATGATCAATGGTAAACCGGTTCAGAGTGCTCCGGCAACCATGTTAAACCAAATCGCGGCCAACGCTATTGAAGATATCGAGATCATTACGACACCTTCTGCCCGGTATGATCCGGATGGAAAAGCAGGTATCATCAACATCAAAACAAGAAGAGGTGCCCTGGATGGCTTCTTTTTCATGGCCAATCTGCAACTGGGGCTGCCCAGCATCGAGCCCTACGATAACGGGGAATCCGCTAAGCGCTACAATGGAGATATTACCTTGAATTACAAGCGTGATCAATGGGATATCTCAGTCGGATTGGATTATAAAAAAGATGATATCTCAGGACGGCGAGTGGGTTATGTAAATACCTATCTGGATCAGATTCTGACAGAATTCCCCTCTAATGGCGAACGTAGTTTTGACCGTGAGAATTATTCCGGACGGGCATCCGTTATTTTTTCGCCCAATTCCAGCCATTCCATCGGTGCCGGCATATATGCGGGCAAACGTACGCAATATCGTACAGCCGATATTTTATATAAAAATCAGCAAAGGACCCGGTTATTCACTTCGGATTTTCAAAACCCGGAGTATTACTGGGACCAGTATCAAACCCATGGGGAGGTATTTCGGGGAGGGGAAGTGGTGGATCA
The DNA here is from genome assembly GCA_020436835.1 of Saprospiraceae bacterium. GTDB lineage: Bacteria > Bacteroidota > Bacteroidia > Chitinophagales > Saprospiraceae > JABDMH01. The sequence continues at coordinate 4,002 of JAGQWZ010000273.1, forward strand.
ATTGGATTACTTTAACGAGAATCTCCGGGTGCGCAGAGGAGATTTTTTTCTGGGATCTCTGGATTATACCCTGAACTTCCAGGATAGCTCCGATTTGAAAATTTCGGCGTTGTACGAGAGAACCATTCTTGGTGGCCCCACGGATAATCTAAATTTGGCTTACCCCAATATCCTGGATACTTTGCAGCTTCAATTTAATGACAATGACAATCCACTCGATGGATTCCGGTTTCAGATGGATCATACCCGAAGATTCAATTCCATGCAGTGGGTGAGTGGTTATCAATTCCGGTTTTTAAAACATCCGGGAGATTTTATATACCTGGATCGTGATCTTGTTTCCGGTCAGTGGATCGTCAATCCGGAATTCACCAACAGGATTGCCCTTCGGCGCAGTATTCATTCGGTCTACAGCCAATTAGAAGGTTCCCTGAACCGGATTTCTTTCACTGCCGGGTTGCGTATGGAATACTTCGACCGGCAAGTGGGATTGGAGGTGCCGGACACTACCTATATTCTTGACCAACTGAATTTATTTCCATCCTTTAATATCCAATACGAGGCAGGGGAACACCTGAGGCTAAAAGGTGGATATAGCCGCCGGATTGAGCGCACTACTACTTTCACCCTCACGCCCTTTCCGGAAAGGGAACACTCGGAGACTTTGGAGCAGGGAGATGCGGAACTCCGGCCGGAATTCGTGGATCTGGCAGAATTGGGCGTCGTTCATACCTGGGGAGATCAATCCGTTTTTGCCACGCTATATTGGAGAAACACGGAAAATGTCATTAATCGGGTAAATACCATCTACAACGACACCATCCTTAACCGGATTTATACGAATGCCGGTCAGGCCAGGGCACTGGGCATGGAACTGGGTGCCACCCTCTATCCCGCTTCCTGGTGGCGGATCTCGTTGGGTGGCAATGGGTATAAATACCGGATCAAAGGAAATCTATTCGGAGAACCGGTCCATACCACCAGTACCCAATACTCAATCAATGTAAATAATGCCTTCAGCATCTCTCCGAGTCTGAGCGCCCAATTGAGCCTGAACTATCTTTCGGAAAGGATCACCGCTCAGGGAAGGGATTCTCGCTTTTACAATCCGGCATTAAGTATTCGTAAAACATTCATGGATAAAAAAATGGCATTGTCATTACAATGGATAAATATCGATCTGGGATTGCTCGATTCAAACGAACAGCGAATTACTACAGTGAGGTCGAATTTTTTCACCACGACCAACTATATTTATGAAGTGGATATCATCACATTGGGGATATCTTATCAGCTTAATCAGCCTTCAAAAAAGATGAAGCTCCTCAAAAGCGAATTTGGGGATAAAGAATTTTAGACAGTTTCTGTCTCCGGTTTCGTCTTGCCAGCGTAATATTTTCTCTTCAACCAAAAGGAAACATTGACTAAGGTGATCAAAGCGGGCACTTCAACCAGGGGACCGATCACTCCGGTAAAAGCCTGCCCGGAATTAAGACCGAAGACAGCGATAGCCACCGCAATGGCAAGCTCAAAATTATTCCCGGCCGCAGTGAAAGCGATCGCTGTATTTCGGGGATAATCCGTACCGATAGCTTTTCCAATAAAAAAGCTGATCATAAAAATGACGCCAAAATAAATGATCAATGGAATGGCGATTCTGATTACATCCAATGGAATTTGCACGATCAATTCTCCTTTTAGGCTAAACATTATCACAATAGTAAATAATAGTGCGATAAGCGTGACCGGTGAAATAAAGGGGATGAATTTCGTCTGGTACCATGCTTCTCCTTTTAATTTTACCAGTATAATTCGACTGAGTAATCCGGCCAGAAATGGTATTCCAAGGTAAATAGCGACACTTTCGGCCACGGTACCGATTGAAATATCGACCAGGGCACCTTCATAGCCGAAATAAGGTGGTAATATGGTAATGAAAATCCAGGCATAGAAGCTATAGAAAAATACCTGGAAAATACTATTTAGAGCAACCAGTCCCGCACCATACTCCCGGCTGCCTTCGGCCAGGTCATTCCAGACGATCACCATGGCAATACACCTTGCTAATCCAATCAGAATCAGACCGGTCATATATTCGGGATAATTACGGAGAAAAATCAAAGCCAAAAAAAACATCAGCACCGGACCGACAATCCAGTTAAGTGCCAGAGAAAGGGAGAGAATTTTAATATTGGCAAAAACTCCCGGCAGCATCCGGTAATTGACTTTGGCCAATGGAGGATACATCATTAAGATAAGTCCGATGGCGATCGGTATATTGGTGGTACCATGGCTTAGGGAATTTACCAGAGTGGCCGTCGCGGGAAGAAAGTATCCCAAACCGACACCAAGCAGCATAGCGGAAAAAATCCATAAGGTTAGATGGCGATCTAAAAAAGAAAGTCGTTTTTGTGTGTTTTCTCCTATCTGATCCATGTTTATTTGATCTGTTGCTTTATCAACGAAAAGGCGAAAAATATTTCCCGTCCGATTTGGCGGACCCTTTCAGTATACCGGGTAGTTTCATCTGGCGTATTATCGGCCACCTTGGGATCATCATAGGTCAGAGCCAGCCGAAATTCTGCACCAGGGATAAATGGGCAATTTTCTTCTGCATCGGAGCAAGTCATGATCGCTGCGAAATTTTCCTTTGGATTTGACAGGTGGTCATAAGTTTTAGAAAAGCATTTTAATGGAGTTTTATTTTCCCCATAATACACCAGATATTCCGGGTTGGTTCCTTCTGACCCTTCAATCTCAAAACCCGCCTTGCACAGGGCATTTACCGCTCGAGGATTGAACGCCGTTGCTTCCGTTCCCCCTGAAAATACGAGCACCTTCGACAGATCAAACCAGGTCGCCGCAGTGGCTGCCCAGATTTGAGCAATATGACTACGCCGGGAATTGTGCGTGCAAATAAAGATTAATTGAACGGTAAAATCAGTCAGTATTTTTTTGGCAATATAAGTTGCCAGTTGCTGAAGTTTTTCCTTACGTAAATCAGGAATTAATGCACTTTCGTGAATCAACTCTTCGACATATCGACTCAATTCTTTGGAGATCTTCATTTCATCATTTTGATAACCAGATACCTGGTCTGTGCATGCTCATTTATTAATAAAGCGAATCAGGAAGGGTCAGCATGCACAATCCTGATCTGCAACATAGGTGTCAAACAAATCATTGAAGAGAGTTTGCACAAATCGCCATTTTTCGGAATCGATGCAGTAGTTTACACTAGTACCTTCAATCGAGCCTTTGATCAATCCGACGTTCTTTAATTCCTTCAAATGCCGGGAGATCGTTGGTTGCGCCAGTGGGATCTCATCTACCAATTCACCGCAGATGCATGAGTTGATCTTCAACAAGTGCTGAATAATGGCGATCCGGGCCGGGTGCCCTAAGGCCTTGGCAATCAGGGCAATTTCATTTTGACTGTCCGTGAAGTTTTCTGTTTTGGTGACACCCATTATATTTATTTATTGCAATAATACGATAAAATGATAGAAAGCCCCGTTTTTATCTATTCAGAATTTCACTAAGCGGCCTGTACAGTGTCTACTCCATCAATTTTCAGATCATCCCGATGCACCAAAATCGGTGGATCGGCCATCTCCAAACTAAACCCTTTCTATGAACCTCACTCTGTTCAAGCTGGCCCTGCGGAGCATTCGACGTTTTAAGATCCCATATTTGATCAGTTTTACCGGGTTGGTCCTCGCCACCGTTTTGTTTTTTCTGATTATCCGGTATGTGGGATTTCACCTGACCATGGACGGATTTCATCGTAATGCTGACCGAATCTTCAGATTGAATACTTTGATAGAACAACCGCCTCAGGGGCTGAAATATGCAGCTACCGCTTTTGCAGTTGGACCGGATTTGGTCGATGATGTACCCGGAATTTCGGAAATGGTCCGGATGCGGTCGATGTCGACACCCGTAACTTTTGGTGACGTCCTCTTTGATGAACGAAACATCACCTTTGTCGATTCATCTTTTTTGAAAATATTTTCTTTTTCCCTGATACGGGGGGATCGCAGCACTTGCTTACGAAAAGAGAATGCCGTCATTTTAACTGAGGAATTAGCAGGAAGGTATTTTGGGAATGAAGATCCATTAGGCGCTTTGCTAAACATAGAGTTAGGAGGGGAGGAGCAGATACTGGAGGTTACCGGAATTATCCAAAATCCTCCGGAGAATTCGACCATAGATTTTGACCTCCTCGCTAACATGGATATGATTGCTCCCCTATTCCGTCCCGGATATGCATCGATTATACCGGGCATGTTTACCTACCTCAAATCACCACCGGAGGTAAGCAGTGAGGCCTTAAATATGCAGCTGCAATATTTCGTAAAGAGAAAGGTGCCGGAAGACTTACAAACGGTAATGTCATTCCAGGCTATTTCCTTAAAGGACACGTATTTTCTCAATGACTTTCAGTTTGACCTGAACCGAAAAGGTAATCGAAAAACTATTTATACGTTAATGCTGCTGGCGCTGCTGACGCTGCTAATTGCTGCCATTAATTACATAAATATCAGTACCGCACTGGGAGTGAAACGGGCCAGACAGTCCGCAGTGAAAAGAGTGCTTGGTGCATCAACCTACCATTTGCTCAAATCTAACCTTGCTGAAACCTTCATACTCATCTTTAGTGCAGTGGCAGCAGCCACGGTCTTTTTTTACATAGCCCGAAAACCAGTGGATCAGTGGATGGGAGTGGAAAGAACCGGCGATTGGTTTTCTCCGGTCCAGGTGATAGCATTAGTGGTTTCCATGGTAATTATTCTTTCCTTTTTATCCGGTTGGTATCCGGCTGTGGTTTTAACCCGGATTCGTTTGACAGATATTCTTCACAAGAAAAATAAATTTTTTAACCGGCATTTTGATCTCAAGAAATTGTTACTTGGTTTTCAATTTTCAATTTCTATCTTTTTTTTATTGATTACCTGGGTGATATACCACCAATTGAGTTACATCCGGTCTAAGGATCCGGGATTTAACCGGGAGAATATCGTACTGGTGCAAGTAGGTGCTCCTTTATTACAAGATAAAATTCCAGCGATAAAAAATACATTAAAGCAGATTGCCGGAGTGCAATCGATCTCCGCTTCACTATCCCCTGTCTACGGTGAACATACACAGGCTAATTTTACCGTCCCTTCCGACAGTACGGTACAGGGTTTTCTCAGTAATGTAAACTATGTCGACGCCGATTTCCTGGAGACCTATCAAACCCGGCTCATCGCAGGCAGGGATTTTTCCAGTGATCGAAGTACGGATGTTGGTCATGCTTTTGTCGTAAATGAACAAGCTGCTCACCAAATGGGATTGAATCCTTTTGTTGATGCGGTGGGAACTGAAGTACAAAAAATTGCCGGAGATACGGTGACGGCTCCCATCATTGGAGTGGTGGCAGATTATCATTCTCAATCTCTCCATCAAAAAATTAGCCCATTAGTCTGGCAAATTTCGCCAACCGCGCGGGTCAACATCTTAGCCATACGAATGAATGGAGATACCGAAGAAACCCTGGGAGCACTGGAAAAACAATGGAAGGATATGGAGCTGGCAGAGACTTTTGACTACTATTTTCTGGATGAAGTCATGGCAAATGCCTACCAATCCGAATCCCAGATGAATCTCTTTATCCGGATTATGACCATTTTACTTTTATTGATAACCGCCAGTGGTATGTATGGTATGATGCTATTTATGATCGAACAGAAAAAGGCAGAAATCGGCATTCGTAAAATCATTGGTGCCAGTGTGGTTCAAATTCAAGGGCATCTTTATCTTCAGTATGCAGGTATCCTGGCCGGTGGTATTTTTATTGGATCTGTCTCCGGGCTTTATTTTCTCAGACAATGGCTGGATGGTTTTGCCTACCGGATCAGTCTGGGAATCGTTCCGGTGCTGGTGAGTGGAGTAGTTGGAATAGTATTGGTATTTGTGACTATCTATTTTCTCACAAGAAAGGCTGCCCTTTTAAATCCGGTAGATGTTTTGAAAGATGAGTGAATACGAATCAGTTTGCCAGGTACTGGCTCCGGAAAAGAATATCGGCCGATTGTAAAATCTTTTTTCTTAGATCAACGGGTAATTCCGGATGGGTTTCCAGGAAATTTTTTACGATTTCACTTGCTTCTCTGCTATGATGACCGGATAACGTGGCGTCTAGCCAGGCTTTCGGGAAAAAAATATCTCCCGTGGCCTTAATTTCTTCGATGATTTCGAGGCTGGGTTGAATATATTTTATTGATTCCTTCGCCCGGAGAGGATGATGTAAATAGCTTAGTGCTTCGCTCACCCAGGGTTCTTGTTCACGGTTCTCCTGCTTCAATAAGGATTCGAAAAAACGGTCGCGATCTTCTTGCAAACGAGCCAGGGCAGGGGCAATAAAGTTCAGCCGGTCTTTATTATCGGAATTTTGGGTGGCCTCCAACTGTTTTTCGATGATTTCCTGGCCCGATTCCGGTTCTCTCAATGCCAGCTGCAAGGCCAGACGAATTTTGTCATGTTCAGAAAGCGAAAGACTAAATCCGGGCAATTTATCTTCGAATAGTGTTTGCATTACCCTGGTTGATGAATCACTTAGAGCGATGGCAGTATAAACTTCATAAAATATTCTTTGCAGAGAACGATCGCTATTATCCAGCATTCCATGATAAAGCATTTCTTCGGTTTCTTTTTCGAAATGTAATTTTTCTTCCTGTTCAAGAAAATTCCAAAAGAGATCCTGCAATCTTCCGGACAGATAATCGAGTATTAAAGGATTATTTTCATGGCTAAAAGCGGTCATTAATTCCCGATATGTTTTAGCCGGATCTATTTGATGATGAAGAAAGGATTCCCAAAGCATAATCCATCCACTTGCCCGGACTAATTCATCTTTGTCACCCCAGTCTGAAAATATCTTACTTATCTGATTTTCGGACAATTGGAAGTAAGCATAAGCATGGCCGTCACTATTGATGAAGTATTCTTTTCCGGCCAATGGTATTTTTTGAAACTGGTCTAATAAGAAATCAATTTTGACCGGATCAAAAAAGACCTGGATTTGTTGAGGCCAGGTTTGATTACTTTCGACGTTGGTTACTTCGAATGACAGAGAATCATCGGAGGTGCTGATTTTAATTTCCGGAATTCCTGCTTTTTTCACCCAGTCCTGGTTCCAATGATCCAGGTCGATGTGGGTCTTTTCACTTAAAATATTGATGAGATCATCCCAGGTGGCATTTGCATAGGCATATTCATCTAAATATTCCCGCATACCCTCCTGGAAAATCTCAGGGCCCAGCACTGCTTCAAGATTACGCATGACAATGGGTGCTTTCTGGTAGATAATGGACCCGTATAGCGATCCGGCATCTTGCAGATTGTCCAGTTTTTGTTGAATAGGATGGGTGCCCGGAGAGCGATCGATGGCATAGGCTGATGGGTAGTGTGCAAGCAGAAATCGCAAATCATGATCAATCTCGGGAAAAGAAGGATTAACCATTTTGGCGGCCATAAAATTTGCGAAGACTTCTTTTAACCATACATCGTCAAACCACTTCATCGTGACCAAATCTCCGAACCACATATGGGCAGTTTCGTGTGAAATCAAACTTGCACGGCGCAATTGTTGATTAATCGATGCCGATCTGTCCAGCATCAGCGAACGCTCACGATAGAAAATGGCACCGGGATGTTCCATGCCCCCATATTGAAAAGTGGGGATGAGAGCGAAATCAAATTTCTGGAATGGATACATTATACCCGTGTAGTCTTCGAGCCATTTAATGGAGGTCCGGTGCAAATTAAAAATCTCAGGAGCGTTCCGTTGCACCTTCGCAGTATCGCTCTCCCGGTAGTACATCGTCATATCGCCTTCAACATTGGTGATCTTCCGGAATTTCCCCGCAGCAAAGGCAAAGAGGTAGGTAGAGATCGGCTTCGTTTGACCGAAGCGAATATTTTTTCTGCCATTTTCAACCTTCATCACTTTCTCCGGACCATTTGCCACCGCCTCCCAACTTGCGGGAATATCCAGTTCAAGAGTCCACCGGGCTTTAAGATCTGGCTGGTCCATCAGGGGAAAAACGGTGCGAGCACGGTCAGGTACCAAAAGTGTATATAAATATTCATCATTGCGGTTCAATGATAAATCGCCGGCAATAAAATGGATTTTGATTTCATTTTCTGATTGTAATTTCTGATAGGGAATCAACAGGTGCTCACTTTGCAGATTTATGTCACATTCGGACCCATTGACAATAAGATTTTGCAACTGATCGGGGTCGGCCTTAAAATCAAGCTGCAGATCAAAGTTGCCACTAAAACCAAAGCGAATGGTCTCCGATGCGATGATTGCACTGTTTCTCCTTTCCGGGATGGTAAAACGGAGATCATATTCCAAATTAGATACCGCCGCTTTTCGGGCTTGAGCCAGTTGCAATGAGACGCCAGGTTCGGGATGAGAGGGTTCCGGAGAACACGAGGTTAATACCATCAAAAGCATAAGTGGAATGAGAATATCCTTCATCAAGAGTAAAGTTACTATGATTTTATCGCTAATCTCACGAGGAGGTGTATTTTTGAAGTAGGAACAAAAATGCCATGACTTCGGATCGAGTGCTGCAATGGATCACCACTTTATTTCTGACCGTATTCTTATCAGTAAATGCACTGAAAGGGCAAGAATTAGCTTATCAGGTGACGGATATTACCGAGGGTGAGAATTGCGATTGTGAGCCCTCTTGTTCAGGACTTTATCCATTTCGGGTAGATAGCGGTCTGGTGCAATATGTTACTTCAGATAAAAGTGAGATAATTCTTCAAGATGATTCCATATTTTATCGACGTATTGGCCAAGTGTATCGGTTTGATTCCAGTCATTACGTTTTCTCTATCTATACTAATCGAATCAATTATTCACAGGTTTGGTTTTATGATTTAGGATCGAATTCGATCTCATTACTTGCAGATTCTTCCCACTTTGCCGGAATTGACAGTCTCGATACAGAGCCTAAGGTATCTGACGTATTCGATCGAAGATACTTTTCTATTTATTATCGACAAGACAGAGAGTTGATCTACGAAACTTGGTTTTTTGATCAGGTTTCTGACAAATTAATGATTTTGGAAGATGGTTTGTTTAATTTGAAAGAGTATGGTTATGCGCTCGAAATCTCCCATTTAAATTCCCGATACTTACTGACGGCTATATCAGAATTGCAAGGACTTACGTTGTGGACGATTGATAGTAATTATCTGATGATCCAGATATTTCAGGATCGAAATATTTCACCGGCTTTCACTTTCCACAGTGCTGCGGTTAGTAATAATTATTTTTTTACAGCCTACACGGCCAATTTTGAGTCAGAGTTATTCTATTCAGATGGAACTGCACAAGGAAGTGGTCTATTCCTAGATTTAAATCCATTGGGTAGTTCTCATCCCACCAATTATTATGTCTGGGATGATCTTCTTTTTTTTAGTTGTGATGACGGTGAGCATGGTCGGGAATTATGGGTTAGCGACGGTACCAGGGAAAAAACACGAATGATTGCTGATCTAATTGAAGGTGAAGTGGGGTCAGCTCCATCTCCCCAGTTTATTCTACATGACTTTCTGTATTTACTTGCTGAGTCAGAAGACAGAATTCTTCAACTCTGGAGATTTAATGGAGATGAAATCGAACTCATTGAACTCGATGACAAGAAGTCATTCTACTATTATCCATATTCTTTTATTGAATTTAATAATAAGATTGCGGTTAGTCTTCAGAGTCAGGAATTTGGTCAGGAACTATGGATTTTTGATGGCCTGAACATGTCTACGATTGATCTGGCTCCAGGTCCTGCAAGTTCTGACCCACTAATTTATCATATTGGCGATAATTATCTTTGTGTACAGGCGCGTCTGGGAGATAATTTTGGGAGTAAAATCAAGAAGTTCAAGATTGAATTTCTTGAGACGCCGGATATCAGAGGATTATTGTTTTTAGATTTAAATGAAAACCTGACAAAGGATGAGGATGAAAGGGGATTGCAGAATGTTAAATTGCAGGTTTTACCACAGAACAGTTACACATATACTGACTCTGCGGGTTTCTTTTTTGTAAGAACTGATTGGGATTCAATTACAGTTGTTCCTGAGCTTTTAGGGTGCTATGCAAGTGGAATAGGTTCTCCTGTGTCAATTAGTTCTATGGACTATGAATTTCTTCTTCCGGTGGTGGAATCTCCCGGTGTGAAGAATACAATTATAAATTTTGAAATGGTCTCACCGCCTGTTCGATGTGGTTTTACTATTCCTTTTTGGATTTCCCTGTCTAATTTAGGTTGCACCGCATTTTCTGGACAAGTTAAAGTATACCTTGATACCCTAGTTAGCTTCATCGATGCCAATATTTCTGTGAATCAATTGGTTGATGATATTTTAATCCTAAATATCGACACGTTGCATCCATTTGCGTCAGAAAATATAACGCTAAACTTGAAGATCGCAAATGAAGAGTTTGTTGGACGTGACATCAGAGTGTCCTCGATCGTCTTGTCTGAAGGTGTGGACACGTTAAACCGATATGACTATAATTCAAGAATAACTTGTGCCATTGACCCGAATGATAAGATAGTTCAACCTTTAAGGGATGATCCGGGAGCCAACAATTATATAATTCCGTCAGATACACTGAATTACTTTATTCGGTTTCAAAATACCGGTAGTGATACCGCATTTAATATCATAATAACGGATACTCTTTCAAATTCACTGGATTGGCGCTCTCTCCATAATATTCAGGCGAGTCACAGTTTTGAAGTCCAGGTTGATTCACCTGGAATTGTTCACGTCATTTTCAGAGACATCCAATTGCCAGATAGTACTGCAAATGAAGAATTAAGCCATGGGTATATTCGTTTTTCCATTCTACTAAATAAGGATATAGAAGAAAATGAAATTCTCGAAAATAGTGCAGCGATCTATTTTGATTTTAATAGACCTATAATTACGAATAAGGTAAGAAATACATTTGTAGAATCCCTGGATAAAGATGGTGATGGGATTATTTTCTGGAAGGATTGTGATGATCTCGACCCACTTATATTTCCCGGAGCGATTGAAATCCCTGGGAATGGGATTGATGAGGATTGCCTTGATGGAGATATTCTTACCACTAGTAATTCCGTGAATATCTTAAAGCGAATTAAGTTCTATCCCAATCCGGTGCTAGATCACTTGCGCCTTAGTTTGAACATTGAAATGACAGAGGAGGCGAGACTGGAAATCTACGATCTAGCAGGTAAGAATTATATATCATTAGGACTCGGTCAAAATCGGGAAATAAATCTTGCCAACCTGTTTCCGGGAATCTATGTACTGGTGGTAAAAACAAGCCATGACATTTTCCGGGAAATGATCGTTAAAAGTTGAGAACCCAGGTACGCTAAAAAATACTTGGTGATGATCGATGACTCCGTTGATGTGGTGATTAAGCCGGTAGTTGATCATGCAAATAGATGATAGTCGTCAGATCTGCTGTTTTTCTGGCCATAAAGTAAAATATTTGCTTGAAGCTAAAAATCTCCTTAAGGATGCGACTAATTTCCCCCACAATGAAGAAACTATTCTTTGGTCTCCTGGCATGGACCCTGGCGATAGCCACTTTCGCCCAGGTTAAGGTCTTTGAAGGCCAGGAGACAATTCCAACCTATGTATGGGGACCGGATGAAGTGAGTCCCATTTTTTATACCGGGAGAGGGGTTCAGGGTGCGGCTGGACATATGTACCCTTATCCGGCGCAAACGACACTTGGGGATACGCTCACGATGGTCAACTACAATATGGTATACCTCGAAAACGAATATCTCAAAGTGACGATCCTGCCTCAATTTGGGGGAAAACTATTCTCGGCAATTGACAAGACGAATGGTCGTGAAATGTTTCACCGTAATAGTACCATTAAACCGGACCTGATAGGAACACTGGGAGCCTGGATATCCGGTGGAATCGAATGGTGTTTCCCGCATCATCACCGGACCACTACGCTCATGCCTGCTGATTATTCCATGGTGGAGAACAAAGATGGGAGTGCCACCGTATGGATTGGAGAGACCGAGAAAAGCCTGGGTTTAAGGGGCGTGATTGGCATTACCCTGCACCCTGGTTGCTCATATATCGAGGCTGAATACCGATTAAATAATCCCAATGAGATCGTGCGCAATTTTCTCTTTTGGGCGAACGTAGCGATCACTGCTGATGAAAATTGGCGAACCTTCTGGCCGCCAAGCCAGGAGATTGGCGTCTTTCATAGCAATACCAGCTTTACTCATTGGCCCATCTCGCATGAGGTCTACCGGGGAATTGACTATTCCTCAGGTGTGGATCTCACCTGGTGGAAAAATCACCCGGATCCTGTATCCTTTTTCTTTTGGCAGGGAAAAGAGGGGTTTGTCGGAGGATATGATTATGCAAAACGGGCAGGCACCATCCATGTCGGCGATGTTGTGGAAAACAAAACTTCAAAACTCTGGCAATTTGGCCCCGGACTTCAAGGGCAGAATGCCCGGCGCAAACTTACGGATGACGGCAAGGCTTATGTGGAGTTGATGACCGGAACATTCTCCAATAATCAACCGGGATACAGCTGGTTTGCCCCGCATGCAGTAAAGTCAGCCTCCAATTATTGGTATCCGGTAAGGGATCTGGAAATTGTTAAAAGCGCAACCCTCGATGCTTCTGCCACGCTGCAGATGCGAGATGAAAAGAATGTATATTATGGTTTCAATACCACCCGGTCCTTTAAAAATGCCAATGTCCTTTTACGAAATGGGGATGAGATTTTGCACAGGGAGGTGGTCGATATTGACCCGGCAACGCCCTATACGTCCCTATATGAAGGCAGGACGATCCTGGACGAATATCAGCTTTACATTGAACTTACCGACGCGGAAGGTAATATACTGGTTAGCTATAGACCGCATAAACCAACTTATCCTGAATTGCCGGAAGTGCAGGACCGACCGGAAGCACCGGTGAAAATTGAATCGGTAGAAGACCTCTATCTCACCGGCAGATTTGTAGAGCAGTTTTCCCGGCCAGGCTCCAATCCGGATGACTATTATCTGAAGGCTCTGGAAATATCTCCGAATGATTACCGGGTATGTATAGCGCTCGGTTTGCGAAGGTTACGTCAGTGGCAATACAAGGAAGCCGAATCGTATTTGCAAAAAGCTGCGGATAAATTACAGGTCGACTATTTTCAACCCAGGGAGGGTGAACTCTTCTACTATCTGGGATTGGCTCAACAAGCCCTGGGAGAAGTGGAGAAATCCTACCAAAATTTTGCCCGGTCAACCTGGTATCACGAATGGATGGGTCCGGGGTATTTTCAATTAGCCCGGATAAAAAGTAAAAAGGGAGATTTCCGGAAAGCACTGAACTACGCAGCGAAGGCTCATTCTGCAAATAATCTGGATGGCAACATATCGATTCTGTATAGTGCTTTGCTCCGGAGATCAGGTCAGAATGAAAAAGCCCTCGAAGTCATAAATCAACTCATTGACCATGATCCGATTAATTTTTCCGCTCTTTTTGAACGGGAATTACTCAAAGGTAGGCACTCTATGGAGGCATGGCATAGATATATGCAGGACGTCGACAATAACTATCTGGAGATTGCGGGAAATTACCTTAATGCAGGGATGCTGGATGAAGCGGAAGCACTCTTTTCAAACCTCGGTAAAACCGACAATCCGATCATCGATTATTACCAGGTCTGGCTGTACAATCTGAGAGGAAATGCAGAGAAAACCCGGGAGCATCTAATGGCAGCCCATAGGGGATCTGTTGATTTCTGTTTTCCCTACCGCCCGGAAACGCTGGGAATACTAGAGCATATTGCGAATCTTGATCCTCTGGATTCAAAAGCTTATTATTTGATTGGAAACCTTTTATATGATCGCCGGCCGGCAGATGCTATCAAGGCGTGGGAAAAAGCGCGGGAACTGGACACGGATTTTGGAATGGTTTGGAGAAATCTCGCCTTCGGTGCTTTCTATCATGAAAATGATGTGAAAAAGGCAATCGATTTGATGCGAAAGGCAGTGGAAATTGATGCCAATCATCCAATTTGGTACGCTGAGCTGGAGAACTATTTTGATCAGTCAGACTTGGATTTCAGTGAATGCCTGGAAATCCTTTCGGCGAATTTGGATGTGGTGAAGAAGGATATCACGGCGCCGAAAAGTCTGGTGAAATTATATAATCTGAATGGAGACTATGACAAAGCCATCGACTTATTGAAGACGCACCATTTCAGAACCTGGGAAGGAGGACGGGGCATATATTTTCACTATGTTGATGCCTATGTATTGAAAGCCAAAGATTTAATCTCAAAAGGTAATTCGAATGAAGCCACCGGATATCTGCAAAAAGCGCTGGAGTACCCGGAAAACCTGGAAGTGGGCAAACCCCTGGATGACGAACGAAATGCCATGATATACTATTATCTTGGCTTGGCCCATGAAAATCTTCGAAATGGAGAAAAGGCAAATGGCTATTTCAAAACCAGTGTACAGGCTCGAAACGCTCATAGCTGGCCGGATCTCATTTATTATCAAGCCCGGTCCTATGAAAAACTTGGTGAGGACATTCAAGCTGAGTCACTGTATAATGAATTGATCGAAAGGGGCAATAAACTCCTGGACCGGGGAATTTCAGGTCCCGGGATTGGAGTCGAAGAGCAAACCGAGACAGGAAACAAAGATCTTTCCACCGCATATTATCTGAAGGCCCTGGGAGCGCTGGGATTACATGAACCGGATCAGGCAAAGATGTTTTTCGACAAGGCGATAACGATCTACCCCAACAACCTTTGGGCTAAGATCCATCTGCAATCTATATCCGATCAGGCAAAGGACCGGTAAACACAATTAATTTATTTTCAGATTCGTTGGAAAATCAAGTGTAGCGCAGCATGGCTCAAGCTAAATTTATCCAATTATGCGATGGAGTGTAGTTCTCGTGTCTATTATATTGTCTGCCTGTCCGGTGAAAAACGAAATAGACCGGGAGCAGGATGCCGGTCCCACCGGTTCTCAGGCTGCCGAGGTCCTTTCCCTCGATATCTCAGGTACGGAAGGGAATTATACATTTAATGTAGAAGTCAAAAGTCCGGACACCGGCTGTGATCAGTACGCCGATTGGTGGGAAGTGCTAACCCCGGACACTGTTTTGATATATCGTCGCATCCTGACGCACAGTCATGTAAGTGAACAGCCTTTCAAAAGATCCGGAGGGCCAGTGCCGGTAAAGGCAGATGACCAACTCATCATCCGTGCTCATATGAATAACTTAGGCTACGGAAAGCAAGGCCTGCAGGGGTCCGCTGCCTCAGGATTTGAGCAAATGGAGTTATCCTCCGGTTTCGGTATTCACCTAAGCGAACAAGAACCACTTCCCGGCGATTGTGGATTTTGAGGTCAACTGATATCCCAAACAACTTCGCGATCTCCTGATTACTTAGCGGGGAAAGCGCACTAGAGAGGTCCTTCCCCCGGAACCGGTTTTTCATACCGGGGAGATTCAAATTCGTCTTCCTCTGGTAACACATCCATCAGGTCCTCTGCATTTTCAGGCAGAGGCAATGCATCCGGTTCGAGATCTTTCAGTTTGCTAATTTGCTGTTTGCTTAGTCGATTTAATTTTCTTTTGTCAAACATGACTGATCTTTTTAAGGCTTATATCAAAACAAATACCTTTGAGAGAAAAGTGCAATGCCCTGGATCAATATTTAAGGTGATCCAGATCAAAAAGTTTCGTTGTCTGAATTATTTTCAGCAACAGTATATTTGAATATTCATCTCTGAAAATCTCTTTATTTTGCCTACTTGAGGTGTTCCTGACAAACCGTTAGCGTAGACCTCAATTCAGTCACAACAATGTACCGGTTACTACAGAAGAAAACAGCACAATATTCGCGGAAGAACCACCTGAAACTGATTCGGGGAGGCAAAGAATATTTTGACGTGCTGGTGGACTTGATCGAGAAGGCAGAACAACACATTCACCTGCAGACATATATTTTCGACGACGATGAGACCGGATCGCGGGTCGCAGATGCCCTAAAAAAAGCTGCATCCCGAAAAGTGCAGGTTTATTTATTGGCAGACGGTTATGCTTCCCAGATAATGACCAAAAAATTTATTCGGGAGTTACGCGAAGCCGGGGTGAAGTTCCGGTATTTTGAGCCCTTGCTGCGGAGTAAGAATTTTTATTTTGGCCGGCGCATGCATCATAAGATTTTCGTCGTTGACGCCATGTATGCGTTGATCGGAGGAGTGAATGTATCCGACCGGTACAACGACCTGGGAGATGCACCCGCCTGGCTGGATATGGCCGTACTTATCGAAGGAGAAGTAGCTCAACAATTGTGTGTGTTATGCTGGAAAACCTGGAAGAGTTTTCCGTTGAATATGGGAATAACACCTTGCGAAGAAATGGAGGTTCATTATGATCACCTTTATAATCCCAAATGCCTGGTAAGAATCAGAAGAAATGACTGGGTACGACGTAAAAATGAGATATCCACCACCTATGTGGAAATGATTCGCTCGGCTCGTTCTCACTTCACCATTCTGTGCAGTTATTTCCTTCCGGGAAAATTAATTAGAAAGGCGCTGAGTGAAGCCGCTGAAAAAGGAGTGAAAATTACCGTCATCACCGCCGGACCATCCGATGTGAGACTTTCAAAATGGGCGGAGCGATGGTTATATGACTGGATGTTAAGACACCGGATCAGCTTGTATGAATATCAACCCACAGTTTTGCATGCAAAGGTGGCGGTATGCGATACTAATCATATTACGATCGGATCCTACAATGTAAATGACATCAGTGCATATGCCAGCATTGAGTTAAATCTTGATATTAAAGACCCCTCACTGGCCAAGGCTCTGGAAAAACAAATTGATAAAATAATCGAGGAAGATTGTAAGATAATTAGCAAGGAGGAGCATATTAAAACCCGGAATTTATTCAGGCAATTTATCCGATGGTTTTCCTACCGGTTAATACGTTTTATATTTCATTCCCTGACTTTTTATTATAAGCAGAGGAATTAGTGGTCAGCATTCAGTATTCAGTATTCAGTATTCAGTGTTCAGTGGTCAGCGATTGAAAGTACCATAAGTACCAATAGTGCCAGGGGTACCAGCCTGGTCAGAATTTAAAGTTTTTTCACTTTTGCAAAATAATGTTGCATGTCAGGTACCGGGCATCGGGCTTCATGCACCCGACATCTGACATCTTGAGCCACCCTTCGGAGTTCTACCGTTTCTTTCGATTCAACTTTCCACAATTCCACAATTGCAGCATCAGGCACCGGGCATGGGACATCCCACACATGATCTAAAATGTCACCCCTTCAGGAATCATATTCG
>JAGQWZ010000274.1 GCA_020436835.1 Saprospiraceae bacterium
CCTTGTCCCGTCCCAATTTTTTTAATATCGTACCCTGGGAATATGTGAATCCCACCGCCAGGGAATTACAATACGGTGATCCCCAATTATTGCATACTACCGCCTGGAACTATGATGTGTTTCTTTCTTTTTACAATAAATTCGGACTGTTTACCATCGGAGGGTTTTATAAGGAGTTACAGAATATCGATTTTATCGCAACTTTTACTGATACGGAAAAGGGTAGCGAATATAATGGCTGGGCCATTACTGAACCCCGGAACATCCAGGGCCTTTCAACCGTGCGAGGATTGGAGTTTGATTTTCAAACGAATTTGTCTTCCCTCAATAGTTTTCTGAATGGGATCGTATTCGGAGCGAACCTGACCTTATCCAAAAGCAAAACCTATTATCCGTTTTTCCAGGTGGAGACCGTTTTTGTCGGACCTCCCGTATTCTTCGAGACATACGTTACGGATACCGTGAGACAGGGAGATATCGTCGGCCAGGCCGATGTGTTGGCCAATATTAACCTTGGTTACGAAAGAGGGGGATTTTCCGGACGGATCTCCATGATCTATCAAAGCGATGCCCTTTCCCCGGGCAATCCGGGCATTGGAAGTTCGGACAGTGGAGTAGGCAGTATTCCTGAACAGGATTATTTTGATCAGGCCAATTATCGTTTTGATGTGGCGCTCAAACAAAAGATCGATAAAAAAGGACGGTGGACTGTCCTGCTTAATTTAAATAACATAACCAATACACCGGAAAGGGCATTCCTGGGCGTGGTTGACCGTCTGAGAGAAGAAGAATTTTACGGGATGACGGCTGATCTGGGCTTAGTTTTTAAATTTCGATAATATATTTTCATATCTTAAGTGCATATTAACAAATAGTAAATTATGAAGCGATTTTTTACCCTAATATTTGCAATAGGAATGGTGGGCATTTTGAGTGCCCAGGACGAACATGAAATGATTATAGAATCCACCGGAGTGGGGATTCTGGAACAAACTATTTTTGGTGATACCATGCCAACGGGAGAAAGAGTAGACCCCGACCGGGTTTATGTGCTCAGAAGGGGAACTCCTTATTTGTTGGGCGAAATTGTTGACGTGGCCGACTTCCATCTAAGACTTAAAGCCGAGGGAGGGGATGGTAACAAGCCAATCTTGATTCTCAATGTTGGTGATGGAGTAAATGCAGTTGACCAAATGTTTGTCGCCAGCAGTGGAGGCCATATCACCCTGGAAGGTCTGCACCTTGCCGGCCAGGATATTTTTGGAATCAATACGAATCGAATCATCCGTATTAATGGCGATAAATCCAGAGTTTCGGTGAATGATTGTATATTGGATTATTCCGGGCAATCAGGATTCCGGCTTAACGCTGATTCCATCAAGGTATTTGTTAGTAATACTATAATTGATAGGATGGGTCAATTAAATGATCCCAATAATGGTCGTTTTCTGGATAACCGGGGCCATCCAATCGATTCACTTTGGGTCACTAATTGTATTATATACGATATAACGTCCAGGATTTACCGGCATGGCGGGGATGCTGCCTATTTACATCATGCCAAGATCGATCAGTGTACTTTCTTTGGCAGCGGTCAGTGGGGATTTACCTTCAGTCCATCCGATGAACTGACCTTCACCAACAACATTGTAGCAAATCCGGTATTTCTCGGATACTCAGGTGAACAGCGTTATGCCATGACCATCGATACCTTCCGGGATGGCGATCAGATTGATATCAGCTATAATAACTTTTTCACTTCTCCGGCTTTCGATGAAGCCTTGCCGGAAACTGCATCCGGGAGCGATATTTCCATGGATGGTGATACCGTATATTCGGTGAACGGTGATTACTTTGGTCCTCAGATCTCTAATGCAATGGCTGCCAGTGCCTCGTCGACGACGAATTTTAGCGAAGTGCTGGAATTTGCCAATGCCCCTGAGATCCAGCAGGATTTTATTGACAATACCTATGATTCAACGGCTACCCTGGGAGTTTGGGATTTTTCCGATCTCACTCCAGATCCAGACTATTCCCTGGTAGGAGGAGCGACGGCGGTAGATCGATATACTACTTTCCATGACTTCAGCTACCCTGAATCGGCCCAATCATTCACTGCCGGCACGAGTGGTCAGAAGATCGGTGCAGACCTGAGTAATTTAGGAACCGATGTCAAAGAAGATTTCTTTGTCCGGGACAATATTCTCTTTTATCCCAACCCCGTACGCAGTGAATTATTCATTCAGAATCTGGATGAAGCAGACCTGCATTCAATCATGATCTATGATCTGAAGGGAGTACCGGTAAGGGAACAGAAAGTAAGGGCATCTAATGCGGTACTACAATTACCGGATGTACCATCCGGAACCTATATCCTTACGATCAGAGATAAAGCCGGAAAAGTAAGTTCCAGAAAACTGATTAAGAATTAAAAAGCCACCGTAATTTGTATGAAAAAAAAGGAGGTGTTTTTGACGCCTCCTTTTTTTATTTGCTTTATTAGACGACGTCGGGCAAGAGATAGGGTGCACGATAGTCACGGCTTAGCATATTGTTGGCTTCATTTTCACCATGACCGATAAATCTTTCTGCCACCGGATCAAAGTCAAGTTGAAGTCCAAGTCGATAGGAAATATTACCCAGGTGAGCCAGGGAAGAAGCCAAATGGCCGGTTTGCACCGGACCATGCTGAATACTCATATCACGTGCACGGATTGCATCAAACCAATTTTGAAAATGTAAAGTCAACTCCCCTTTTTCCGATCTGGCCGGTCCCTTTTCCCGGTCTCTTCCCAGGAAAGTCTCATACGTACCATATCCTTTTACCACCATATATCCTTTGTCACCATAGAATATGTTGCCTACGCCGGCTCCGTCTTCCTGGTTGGTGCACCAATTCCGAACTTCAAACTGTATAATTTTTTTCTCCGTCGGATAGTGGTACACGGAAGTAAGCACTTCAGGCACCTCCTTGCAGTCATCCCAGAGGAATTTTCCACCCATCGAGGAGATACGTTCAGGAAGGCTGTTTACACCCAGTCCCCACATGCATAGATCGGTTTCGTGGATTCCCTGATTTCCCACATCCCCGTTCCCGTAATCCCAGTGCCAGTGCCAATTGTAGTGGACCAGGTTTTCGGAAAATGGTTTGAGTGGTGCCGGTCCACACCAGAGGTCATAGTGCAATCCCTTAGGTGTCTGGGAAATGCCCTTGTCACCGATATCCGGCCGCCAGCGAAAAACCAGACCGCGGGACATATATACCCGGCCGATCAGACCATCATTAAGATGTTGAATGGCTTCACGAATGGCCACGGAGCTGCGCAGTTGTACTCCGTGTTGAACGATCCGGTCATATTTATATGCCGCTTCAATCATTTTTTTACCCTCATGAATATTATGTGTAGCCGGCTTCTCCACGTAAACATCTTTCCCTGCCTGGCAAGCCCAGATGGTCTGAAGGGCATGCCAGTGGTTAGGGGTCGCAAGCGTTACTGCATCAATGCTTGAATCTTCGTAGGTTTTACGGAAATCCTGCTCAATCGCTACGGGCTTATTATATTCCTTTTCGAATTCAGCCGCTCTCTCTTTTAAAAGGTTCAGGTCCGGATCACACAAAGCAACCACTTCCACGTTGGCCTTTTCCGACAATCCCATAATCTCTTTGATGTGCGATTTTCCCCGGCCATGGATACCAAGTACAGCCACTCTAATCCGGTCATTGGC
>JAGQWZ010000275.1 GCA_020436835.1 Saprospiraceae bacterium
ACGGAAATATCATCGACATACCAACCGAAAGTTCCATTACATCCATCTGTACCTAACTCCCAGCGAATCACGATATTACTACCTGCCATTACACCCAATTCACTTAGATTGATCACACTTGTACCCCAGGATCCATCCGGACTTCCCCCATCCGAACCTGTGAATGCGGGTTGACCGGCTAACGGATTATCATTAGAGTTGACCTTTAGGGTAAGGTTGTAATCATTGAGGGTAAAGGCGCTGGCAGGAATTAGATTCCAACCTGCTCCATCAATATTGATCTTGAGATTGCCTCCATCCCATGACTGTTCAGTGGCAACCCAATGATCGAATGCCAGCGTGATCTCGCTGGTTATATCACCAGGGATGTGAATCGCCGGACTCTCCAGTCGGATGATGCCATTTTGCAGATCTGTTTGACAGTCTCCATTTATCGGATCGGGGGCAAAAGCCGCAGTACTGGTTCTTCCAACCGGCAGATTGGTAGTTAGTTCCCATTCCCGGTCTTCCCAGGTGCCAGGATTGGAAGGGACCTGGGTGACTGTCCAATCTCCCAGTCCATTTTCGAAGTCTTCATAGAATATGGCTGATTCAGGTGCTGATGCCGGGCAAAGCAGCTCACTATCTGCCAACAACGGAGTGAAGAAGCAGGGTGGATCCAAACGCATCTCGACTGCCAGTAATACTTTTTGTAATTGGATTAAGTCTGAGGCGGTAATTGTTTCTCCCGATGGACCGGCAGGAGTACTGGTAAAGCTCAATCCTTGGAGATTTATACCCATGAGATCATTGCAAGCCGCCTCGAGCGCGTCAGCCTGAATTTTAAAATTGCTGGTAATGGTCAGGTATTCTTTTTGAGCCCGCCAGAATATGTGGGCAGCTTTGGTAAAACCCAGACCATTGATCGACTGACCATTGTAAGTACCTCCATCTACCAAAAGAGCGTAAGCATGGTTATTTACACCTGAGTTGCTATGCACTCCACCATTGTCACCGGATGAACAATAATACTGAGGATCTGACATTTTTCCCGGATCGCCTTTGCAGGTAGGACTCCACATGTCCCGAATGGAACCACCAAATGCCGAAGCATCTTCTCCCATGAGCCACCGGTGGGAGCTTGAGCAAGCGGTACGTAAAGACATGTTCTCTCCATCATCCTGGTACCCATTCAGGATATCGACGGTCTCTCCCCAGATGTCCGAGTATGATTCATTCAATGCTCCTGGTTGCCAGGCATAGATCAGATTGTTCGTATATTCCGTATAGGCATGACCCCATTCGTGAGCCACCACATCGTCGGAGGCCGTACCATTACAGTAATTGGCAGTGGTTCCATTCCAGTTAGCATTTGGGCAATCAATATTTGGATTTTCGTGAATCGTCCACATTTCCGCATCGGCATTGTTATAGGATGTGAAGTTGAAAGTGTTTTTAAATAAATAGTACATATGTCCCGCTGCTTCGATCTCATTCTGTTGCCATTGGTTCAATCCCGTTTGAGAATCACCCTCTTCCCAAACCAGATTGCTCAAATTGGTTTGGTAAAGTTCCCGGTGGATTGCGCTGTGGGAACCGGTAAATTGGTCAACGATTGATCCGTTTTCCGCATTGACAAAGACAAATTCCCGAATGGCATTATCGGCCGAAGTTACCGTCACCAGATAAGTAAGATAAGTCTCCCCGGCAATTCCCTGAATAAGTCCCTGTTGGTATATGAAAAGTTCAATCTCGTGTGCGTCGAGTGAGGCTTCTGATTCTTGTTTTTTCACTTGGTCAACCGCAGCGGTTGCTGCCTGCTCCGGCGCAATTTTGGGAATGGTGCTTATTTTGAGGAATGGTAGAAAAACGCCATTGATCGCTCTCAGCTGTTTTGCGGAATCGTAATGCCATTTCACCTGACCGTCATAGACCGGAACATCGTTTTTATATTGTTGGTAAACCTGGTGTTCAAAGCCTACCGCATCGATGTATGTCTCGATCAGTCTCAACTCACTGACCAGGTCTGAGTTACCCAGTACCGAGCTGTATTGCGTGAGAAAACTTTGAGTAACAGCTTGTGCATCAATGCTTTGAGTGACGAAAGGACGGTCATTTGGAAAGCGAATAAAGCCCGGAGTACGGGTGGCCTGATTCATCGTAACCTGAGCACCGGTACGAACAATGAAATCGTTAATTGCGGGTGTGGACTTCTGAGCCGTCACTAGAATGACACTGTTCATCAAAAGAAACAGGAGGCAGGAAAGACGTTTGGACATTAGATTATTAGTTCTTCTTGGTTTATTTGACCCGGGCGTCGAATGAACATTTATGTAATAAAAATGAGTTTAGATTCACGAGCCACAGTGCAAGAATTCAAATAGGATCATCGGAGGTGAAAATAACAATAACTGTGCCCTTTAAGGATGTAACGAAAAAAACAAATTGAGATTAAGAAAGAAAAAGCAAAAGGGGAATTCGATCGAATCGAATTCCCCTTTTCAGGTTTATTTTAGATGTAGATTATTACTTCACTGGTGTTTCAGCCAAGGCGAATCTCACGGGTACGGTAAGAATTACTTTTACAGGTTCACCGTCTAAAATGGCGGGTTGCCACATTCCGTCAGTTTCTTTTATGATTTCAATGGCCTTTTCAGAACATCCACGGCAAGGATCATCTTTCTTCAATACTGAGGGTGTTCCTTCGAAGTGACCCTTTTCATTGAGGGTAAAGGTTACATATTCTAATCCCTCCTGATAGCTCCGTTGAGCACCTACAGGATATTCAAATCGCTGATTGCTTATGAATTCCTGTAGTTTTTCGTTGGTACAGGCCATTGGTTCACTGGCACTGGCACAGGTTTCTTTGAACACCGGTGGACTGTCAAACTCACTTACTTTCACCGGATAAACATCTTTAGTTTTCACAGTTGAATAAATGGGGGTTTCCCAATAATTATAAGTATATGACATTGGGTCATAAATCGTCCGGGTGTCCCAACCAGTCACTTCATATTCAATACCTGTCTCAGATACCATGACTTTCGTAGGCATATCGTCCTTGTTCTGCGCATATATTGGATTTACCAGAAATACGGCAAGAAGGGCGAATCCAGCACTTAATAATAAGTTCTTCATTCTCTTCTCAAACAGCATAATATCTTTTTTAATTGATTTAATTCACCCTTAAGACTATTTAGATCGGCAATTTGTTTGGTCCATGTAGAGCTTCTATAATTCGTTAAATGCGCAGCGTATTCTTTAGTAGTTGGGCGAAGATGAAAGAAGAAAATGAAAACAATAAAATAATTAGATAGTGTTCCATAGCAAGGTCCACGAGGGTTAAGGCTACCGCAAATGTTGGTATCTGCTGGGCAAACATAATCGTAAATATGCTTAGTGAAATTGCCACCCAGATCCAAATGTTTTTTGACAATTCATTTACCAGTGGTGAAAGACCGGCTTCAGGTAAATTAAACAGATTGAAGAGCTGACTTAAAACTAATGTATAAAAAGCCATATTGTTAACCATGACGGGATCTAACCTAAGAAAGAAGGATCCATAGATATTTATTGCAGTCACCCATATGGCAATCGAGAACCCGTAGATTGCGGTGGCTTTCCAGTGGTATTTGGTCATGATCGGTTCATCAGCCGGACGAGGTGGTCGATTGAGAATGTTTCCATCCACTACAGTCATGGATAATGCAAGAGCTGGAAAGACATCGGTGACCATATTTAAGAACAAAATTTGAAGCGGCAGCAGAGGTTGGGGTAGGTCGGAGAAGGAAGCAAAAGCTACGACGGCAATTTCTGCAAAATTGCTGGACATCAGGTAAACCACGAATTTTCGGATATTTTCAAAAATTGTCCTTCCCTGATAGATTGCAGATTGAATTGAAGCAAATCGATCATCTTTCAAGATGATGTCTGCTACGTCTTTGGCTGCCTCTGTACCCCGGATTCCCATCGCAATGCCAACGTCGGACTTTTTCAAGGCGGGTGCATCATTTACACCATCGCCAGTCATACCCACTATATAATTGTTTCTCTGGAAGAAATCGACTATTTGAAGTTTTTGGACAGGCAGTACCCTGGCAAAAATTACTTTTTGAAGAATATTATTCTCCAGGGAGGGATCCAATTTGTCCAGCGCTGGCAGATCCTTTCCACTAATCACGGCTGTTGCCGGATCTTTCACTTGTTCAAACAGACCAATGTCTTCTGCAACTTTCTTTGCCGTATTGGGATGATCACCGGTGACCATGATGACCCTTATGCCTGATTGGTGATAGGCATCGATTACTGATTTAACATCCGCCCGGGGAGCATCCAGAAAGCCGATTAGTCCAATGAATTCAAGATCCGAAACGCTGTCCAGGTCTAACGCTGCTGAGTTTAGCTTTTTTGAGGCAAAAGCAAGGGTTCGCAGACCGCCGGCAGCCATCCTGTCTGCGATCGTATGCCAATAATTCGAGGAATATTCGTCTGCGGGGAAATGACATTTTGAAATAATCTCTTCCGCAGCTCCTTTAGCGGAAACCACCATTTCCTTTTCGCGTTTATGCAAAGTCATCATCATCCGGATATTAGAATCAAAGGGTAACTCTTCCACCAGGCTAAATTGTTTTTTAAGGGATATGGTGTCGATGTCGGTCTCTTTTGCCAAGCGGAATAAGGCTTTTTCCAGTGGATCACCGTGCTCGCGTTCCAGGTTATACGAGTTGCACAGAATAGCAGTGAGAATAAGTCGCTCAAAATCCGGATGATGTTTAAGCAAGTCGCTCTTATCTGGTGTCCAGTTTTTTAAAGAAAGATTTCTCAGAAAGATATCGTGAATTACCATCTTATTTTCTGTCAGGGTGCCGGTCTTGTCCGTGAGGATGATCCCCATTTCGCCGAGGGTTTGCACCGCCTCCATTTTCTTGATGATCACATTTTTCTTGGCCAGTTTTAGCATGCCGCGTGCAAGTGCCACCGTGGCTACAATTGGGAGGCCTTCAGGAATGGCGGCAACTGCCAATGCGATGCTGGTTTCGATCATAAGATACAAGTCCTTGCCCCTCAGGACACCGACGCCGAAAACAATGATCACCAGGCCCAAACAGATATTAATCAGATGCCGGTTCAGAAGAATCAACTTTTTGTCGAGTGGGGTCTTTGTTGATGTTGCTTCCCGGCTCAATTCCTCAACCTGCCCTATGGCTGTCTCTGAGCCGGTAGCGGTTACGATTGCCCGTCCGGTTCCCCGGCTTATAATCGTACCGCTGAAAAGCATATTTCGTTGATCACATATTTCAAGTTCATCCAACTGAACCTGGCAGGTTTTATCCACCTGACCACTTTCTCCGGTCAATATATCTTCCTTGACACCCAGCCGTTGGTTGTGTACAATTCTGGCGTCCGCCGGTACCACATCTCCCTCTTCTAAGACGATAAGATCACCGGGTACTAATTCTTCAGAAGGAATTTTTATCGATTTTCCGTCACGTATTGCCCTTGTCTGTGTTCTGAAAAGCGTCCTCAGTGCTTCCATAGACTTGATGGCCTGTACCTCCATCAAAAATCCAATGCTGCAGGTGATTAAAATAACGACTGCAATTGCCCCTGCTTCCAGCCATTCTTCAAAAATCACCGCGGCCACTGAAGCAGCCAGAAGGATATAGATCATCGGATCTGCAAATTGATCCAGGAAGATGGAGAGCCTCGATCTGTTTTTTTGCTTCTTAAGAAGATTCAATCCATAGAGATTCCGCCTGCGTTTGACCTCATTGGAGGTTAATCCCCCTTCAAGGTCAGTCTGATACTTAGCAACAAGAGCCTCTATCGACATTTGATAGGGTCGATCACTAATTGGACCGTGCTCAATTGCCATATTCTTATAGAGTTGCATCGATTTTCACTCTCTGGGTTCTCCCGAACCGGGATCAGTCTTAATATCGGTAAAGGGCATATAGGCGCAGGTCTTCAGGTGGCAGCGATTCTCGACTGGTTACATACACCTCACCACCGTGGATCAGAGTTTGCATGGCAGCCAAGTTGGTAAGACTGATATTGTGAGAGGTGTGTGTATTGTCTATTTTCACCTCTTTTTGTGACGGATTATAAATGCCCCAAATGTCTTCCTGATCAGCAATGAGCAGTTTATCGACTCTACCCTCTACAGCACTTTCAAGAATTTCATCAGTATTTGAAGAGGATTTTCCTTTTGCCATAGATTCGGCAATCTGGTCAATGAGTTGCCGATTTTTTTGCTCGAAGTATGGGTGCATAATTTTCCAGGCTCTTTCTTGAAGGAGATGAATGTCAATACCTTTGGCATTTCCAGGAAGGTGCTGTGGCATCAGATTGGGTAATTTGGAGACCTGTTTAAATAATCCGATGAAATGATCCAATCCGGTAAGTAATACCGGAGTTGAATTGCTCTTCAATGCACTCATGATCACATTGTCTATTTTCCTGAAGTACTGTAGTTGTTCTTTTTTCGTGTCATCCTTTCCCTCTCCTAGGCCATGATAATGAGATTGATCAAATCCACTCTGCTGGCTATGAAATTGAAGATATTTCTGTTCATAGTCAGTGCCGACGATCTCTTCAAACTTAACTTGGCCCAGTTTATCCCTTAGTATCTCTTCCATTTGAAACCTTGAAGCTTTGTAAGCTCGGACTTGATCAAGATTCAATGCTACCAGATGAAATTCCCCGGAACGGTTGGTGAAGGACAATAACGGCCATAGACGAAAGTGAGAAGAAATGTAATACTCATTTCTTACCTGGTCGGGAAGAAGGAAATATTGCAGTCGATTCCGGTTCAGAAAGACAGCAAGTCCTGCCTGTTGATTTCTCCAGAAATCATCATCTTTTAAAAGGTTTGTGAGTGGTGAGACAAAGGCTTCAATCTCTTTTTTTGATTTGAGCCGGGATATGAGCACTTCTTTAACCGAATTCAAAAGAGATTTAAATTCAAGTTGATTTTCCCGATTTAATACAGGTGTACCTTTTTTGTGAACTGACATATATAGACTCACGCAGATCGTATCATGTACCTCGGCCAATTCCAGAATTTTTTCTTTAGATAGCATGACTTTCAATTTAGATCGATTATTTAAGTAATATTTTGGCTGTGGTCGTTGATCCCGGTCAATTCACCGGGTGATTGTACTCAGAAGTAGAACTACTGGAAATCTTTGGTAAGAAAATCTTTTCAACCATCAGGTCGATCATTTGAGAGAAAGGGCAACCTTGTCCTGGCGATAATTTGACCAAATTTTCTTTGTGCCTAAAAATCGAATTGAGTAGTTTTTACCGCATAAGCACCCGGGTGATATAGGTGTTGCATCGGGGCAGGATCAGAGTTTACTATTAGTCAAGGCAAATACCCGGGGGATGCTGCGTCATTTTATTCACAATGAGAACTATGTTTCTATGTGGTAATGATAAAACGGGGTATGGACTTTACCACATAGGCGCCTAGGCGACATAGGTGTGGGTCATGGCAGGATCAGAGTTTACAATTAGTCAGGGTAAATACCCGGGGGATGCTGCGTCATTTTATTCACTATGGGAACTATGTTTCTCTGTGGAAATAATAAAACGTGGTATGGACTTTACCACATAGGCGCATAGGCGACATAGGTGTGGGTCATGGCAGGATCAGAGTTTACAATTAGTCAGGGCAATACCCGGGGGATGCTGCGTCATTTTATTCCTATTGACTGTGAGAACTATGTTTCTATGTGGTATTAGGAGAAAAACGGGGTATGGATTTTACCACATAGGCGCATAGGCGACATAGGTTTTGGGTCAGGGCAAATACCCGGTGGATGCTGCGTCATTTTATTCGTATTGTCGATGAGAACTATGTTTTTATGTGGTAATAAAAAAAACGTGGTATGGATTTTACCACATAGGCGCATAGGTGACATAGGTGTTGGGTCATGTCAGGATCAGAGTTTACAATTATTCAAGGTAAATACTCGAGGGATGCTGCGTCATTTTATTCACT
>JAGQWZ010000276.1 GCA_020436835.1 Saprospiraceae bacterium
ACAATAAGGATCCCACATTATTTTAAGGGGGGGGCTTCACTTTCAGTATTGGTTACCCCTGTATTGATTTTCAAGTACTTAGATGCTAATTTTACACGTTTGGCATTTTAACCGGACACTAATGATTCGAAATTGGTAATTCGTAATAATTGGTAATTGACAATGATAATTCGTCTTTCGCAAAATTCTTCATTCGGGAGCTCATTCCGACCTGATCCACTTGATCGGATTGGTGGAAGCAGCCCGGATCGTATTCAGGCCAACAATGATTAAGGTGAGAAAAAGAATAATGAATCCGACAATAAAAAAAACAGACCATCCCACGGAAATATGATATTCATAATTATCCAGCCAATTGCTGGTCACATAATGGGTTACCGGTATAGCAAAGAGAAGGGCGATAATCACTAGAAATATAAATTCTTTACTAACCATGAAAAGGAGATCTTGTAAGCTGGCACCCAAAACCTTACGTACGGCAATTTCCTTCATTCTTCTCCGGATAATGTATGAGGCCATTCCTGCCAAGCCTAATCCGCAGATAAACAAAGCCATGGCGGCAAAAATATTGATGATTTTATTGATCAATTCTTCGTTGGCAAATTTTTCCCCATATTCCTCATCGACGAAAGTAAAATCAAAGGCATTTTCCGGATCAAACTTCTCAAATGCAGTTTGCATTTCCTGTAATGCAATTTGGGGTTGAACCTGTTCTTTTAAGCGAATATTTATATAACCTCCAGGGCCGGCCCCGTAATAAACCATCAGTGGTTCTACGGATTCGAACGGAGATTCCATGATCACATTATCCAGGATTCCGATGACCGTATATTCTTCGTTGCCATATTTTATTTTCTGTCCAACGGCATCCTGGAAATCCATCGCTTTGATTGCTGCGTCGTTCAGGAGCACGGAACTGGTATCGGAAGGCATCCCTGAGAATTCTCTTCCCTCCAGAATTTTGATTCCCAGTGTTCCGGTAAAATCTTCATCTGCCGTCAGACCACAAAACAAGATACCGACCTCAGGATTTTTACCAGGCCAATCGGGAGCCGGGGATTTCCACCAAATAGCGGTAATAGGTGATCTGGTCCGGGCCATATTTTCAACATATCCGGTTTGCAGTAATGAATTTTTCAGGGCCTCGTAATTTTTGTTGAGATTTCCATTATTCGGGATCATGATGAGATTATTCGGATCATATCCCATATCCCGGTTTTTCACATATTTTATTTGCTGATAAACGATCAGGGTAGAGGAAATCAAGGCAATGGAAGCTACGAATTGAAAAATCACAAGGATACGGCGGGGTACTATTACTTCTTTCCCCATCTGGAATTTGCCTTTGAGGATTTTTATCGGTTGGAAGGAAGACAAATATAGAGCGGGATAGCTGCCGGCTAAAACGCCGGTTAAAAGTATCAGTCCAGCAGCGATTAGCCAGATCGTAGGGTCAGCTATGTCCAGGGTCAATTTTTTATTTACCATCAAATTGAAGGACGGAAGTAGAAAATAGACGGAAATGAGAGAAATTAAAAAAGCAATAAAAGTGATAAACACAGATTCGGAAAAAAATTGATAGACTAATTGTTTTTTCTGAGATCCCAGAGTCTTCCGGACGGCTACTTCCATCGCCCTGGTATCCGAACGGGCCGTCGACAGATTCATGAAATTAATGCAGGCGATGAGCAGAATAATGATAGCTACAACCGTGAAAAGGCGGACATATCGAATTGTTCCTCCACTATTGATCCCATTATTAAATTCATTGTAGAGATGCCATTTTTCCATAGGGAAAGAAAAGTAGGTGCTGATTTGATCATCCGTATTACGTTCCATCAAGTCACTGATCGCGACATCTATTTTTGATTTATCTACATTTTCCTGGTATTGTACATAGACCATCCAGCTGTAATTATCCCAGACTCCCAGTTGCTTTTGCACATCCGGATTAGATAAATCGAAGGGGATAATGTATTCGAAAGCCAGACTGGAGTTGGAAGGCAGATCCTCGAGAATTCCCGTAATCTGGTAATCTGTATCATCATCAAGCTTAATCGTTTTACCCATGGGATTTACCGCTCCAAAAAGGGATTGCGCCAGGCTCTCGGTGAGGACGATGGAGTGTGGATTTGCCAGTACGTCACCGGCATTTCCGGATTTGAATTTCCAGGTAAATAATTCGAAAAAGGGTCCCCCAACGGATAAACCATCCTTTTCTATTTTCAGATCATCTACCGCTAATTTGTGGGAATTTGAATGGGTGGTCCATACTGCCTTTTTCACTTCCGGTATCTCTTCTGTAATCTTTGTTGCGAGGGGAAAAACCATATTCCGGTCGGTAAAAATGTTATCATTAAAATCACGATTGGCAACGACCTGATAAATCTCTTCGTAATTTTTGTGAAAACGATCAAAGGTGATTTCATCATATACCCACAGCCCGATGAGAATGGTTACGGTAATACCCAGTGACAATCCACCAATATTGATAACGGAAAACCATTTATTTTTTAAAAGATTACGCCAGCTGATGAGAAAGTTGTGTTTGAGCATCATTGCAGAGAAATTTGGAATTAGTGTAAAATTTTTGAGGGCAAATGGCCGTAGATAATTAATGACCTGATAGTAATAGAGAAGTTGAGCTTTGAATTGTGAATGACGGGATCGGTCCAACTTAAATTGTTCTTCGAGATCACCACTTACATCCTCCCAGAAATCTTCTTTGAGGAAAAATTTCAGCATTTTCTGCGCAAGTTTCGGTGGGTCCTTTGGCTGTTGCATTTTCATGAGGCCATCAAATTGAAAATCCGGGAAATTGTTTCCATAGAGCGACCCGGAGCGCCTTGGCTTCTTCCAATGCCCTCCTTCCATAGGCAGTGATGACATAAATGCGTTTTCTCCGGCCTCCGCGTACATTGGAAGGAGCACTCATTTCCGATCGTAAAAATCCCTTGCCTTCGAGTCGGTTGAGGGTAGAGTGCACTGCGCCAATGGATACAGAGCGCCCTGTCTGATTTTCAAATTCTTCTGCGACCCGGAAGGAATATGCGTCCGATTCGAGAATGCCTACCAACAACAGGATCACTTCTTCAAATTCTCCCAGTTTGGTCTCGATCATAAGTTTCTATATTGTAGGACAAATATATATCTTTTTATTAGATCTGCAATTTAGTATGTAATTGTCTATGCCTTTGTTCCCCAAGGGATAGGCTGATTGGAGGCAAAGGAGAAGGCTAAGAAGAAGGCTGAGGGCATAACTTTCTAATCACCCAACTGCCGGATGAACGTTGAACGATTGGGCGAGACAAAGAGAGCAGGATCTACATCCTCCGGACATCGGACATTTCTCCTGTCTTCGGTCTCCCGCCTTCGGTCATCATTTGTCAGAATCAGAATTTTCAGAATTATAGAATGAGCAGAATTGTTTGGGTGAGACAAAGAGAGGAGGATCTACATCCTCCCGGTTG
>JAGQWZ010000277.1 GCA_020436835.1 Saprospiraceae bacterium
ACCAGGGAATGTTGATCCGTTACAAAGTTTCTCCCTTTGCCGGTATTCGTATGAATTGGGTCACCGAGATAACATCTGTCCGTCAGCATTCGTATTTTATTGACGAACAGCGATTTGGGCCCTATGCCCTTTGGCATCACGAACATCGATTTGAAAATACACCTGAGGGAGTTTTGATGACCGATAATCTGCATTATGCCCTGCCATTGGGTATCCTGGGCCAAATAGCAAACAAGATCATGGTCGACAAGAGAATAGATCATATCTTTGAATTCCGGCAAAACATCATCAAAGAAATATTTCGTCCCAAGATGCCTGCCATGGAAAGCACGTCCAAATGAATTATCGAGTCTCTTGCATTATTTTCCTTACCATCCTAACTTTCTCATGTCGCATGTCCAGTCAACAAGACGATCTCACGCATACCAATCATTTAATTCACGAAAACAGTCCCTACCTCCTGCAGCATGCACACAACCCTGTTAATTGGTATCCATGGGGTGAAGAAGCCCTGGAAAAGGCAAAGAAAGAACAAAAGATCATTTTAGTAAGTATTGGTTATGCCGCTTGCCATTGGTGTCATGTCATGGAGCATGAATCTTTCGAAGATTCTGCGGTAGCGAAGGTGATGAATGATCATTTTGTGTGTATTAAAGTTGACCGGGAGGAGCGACCGGACATTGATGATGTTTACATGACTGCCTGTCAATTGGCATCAGGCCGCGGTTGCGGGTGGCCGCT
The DNA here is from genome assembly GCA_020436835.1 of Saprospiraceae bacterium. Taxonomy (GTDB): domain Bacteria; phylum Bacteroidota; class Bacteroidia; order Chitinophagales; family Saprospiraceae; genus JABDMH01. The sequence goes on from JAGQWZ010000277.1 coordinate 742, forward strand.
TAATGCATTTGCACTACCGGATGGACGCCCGGTTTGGGCAGGTACGTATTTCCCCAAAGACCAGTGGCTCAAGGTTCTGGATCAGTTTAAAAATATGTGGGTTGACGACAAAGAAAAGTTGGAAAAATTTGCTGAGCAGATCACCGCAGGAATACAGCAACAGGATGAAATTGTTGTAGGAGAACCACAAAGCCTGAATGAGCACGAAGCGGCACAAATGGCAGATGCGATGTTAAGACAGGTAGATATGAAGAAAGGTGGGCGGAAAGGTGCTCCTAAGTTTCCAATGCCAGGTAATTACGAATATCTACTGAGCTATCACAAAATGAGTGGAGACGCAAATGCACTTGAAGCCGTAAAAGTCACCCTTGATCAAATGGCATACGGAGGGATCTACGATCAGTTGGCAGGAGGATTTGCCCGATATTCCACGGATTCGATCTGGTTGGCCCCCCATTTCGAGAAGATGCTGTACGATAACGCTCAATTGTTGAGCCTGTATGCACACGGATACCAGGTTACCCAATCCTCCCTGTACAAGGATGTGATTTCAAATACCATTCAATGGTTAAATGCCGAAATGACGGACCAAAGTGGAGGTTTCTATTCCTCCCTGGACGCCGATAGCGAAGGAGAAGAAGGTAAATTTTACGTTTGGAGTGAGGCGGAAATTGACGAGGTCCTGGGCGAAAAGAGTGCGATATTTAAGAAATATTATAATGTACTACCTCAGGGAAATTGGGAAGATCAAAATATTCTCCATCGACAAAAGGATGATAACGAAGTGGCGAGTGAGTTGGGCATAAGTGAGGAAGAGTTAAAATCAACTATTAAAGCATTAAAAGAAAAACTACTACTTGCCAGAAATAGACGGATTCGCCCCGGTCTAGACGACAAGATTCTAACCGCATGGAACGCATTGGCTATATCCGGATTGGTGAATGCAGCTCAGGCGCTGGATGAGGATGAGTATTTGAATCTTGCAATCCGTACCGCCCGATTTATCAAAGAACAAATGTGGAAGGAAGATGGCCGCCTGTTACGCAATTACAAGGATGGTCAGGTAAAAATAAACGCATTTTTAGATGATTATGCATTTCTCTCAGAGGCATTCCTGAACCTATATCAGGCCACTTTTGATGAGACCTGGCTTTATGATGCAAAAAAACTAACTGAGTACGCTATCAATCATTTCTATGATCATGAGGCAAAACTATTTAATTATACCTCTGATATTGATCCACCGTTGGTCGCGAGGAAAAAAGAGATCGGTGACAATGTGATACCCGGATCGAACAGTGCGATGGCAAGAAACCTGCATATCCTGGGTCAATATTTTCCCGAGACCCAATTTCAGGCCAAAAGTGACACGATGCTTTACACGATGACCGGTCCCATCCTGGAATCCGGACAAACCGGCTTTTATTCGAATTGGGCATTATTATATCTCGAAAAATTAATTCCCACCTACGAAATAGCTGTGCTTGGCAGCAATGCAAAAGAGGTCAGTAAAAAATTGCAATCGGAATTTCTTCCAAACGTAATTTACCTGGGTGGAAGTAGTGAAGGTACGCTTGAGCTACTTGAAGATAAACTGCAGCCAGACAAAACGATGATTTATGTCTGTCAGAATAAAGTGTGTCAATTACCAGTCACCGAGCCTGAAAAAGCCCTGACGCAAATCAAGTATTTTTAGGACCCATCTCAGGTTCTGAGCTGAAAATCTGAGAGCGTAAGCAAAAGTAGCGTAGAAGGCGCAAAGGGTTTATTTGTACTTTTGGTCCCGAATGAAACAGTCCCTATTTATTCTAATTGCCATCATTTTGGGAATAATTTTTCCCCAGGGTCATAAGATCACCTTTCTCATCCAGTACACCCTGATGATCATGCTATTTTTTGCATTTCTGGGAACACGGGTAAATTGGAATATTTTCTACCGGAGTCATTTAATAATTGGAGCATTTAATATTCTACTTCCGTTGATATTCTATTTTCTTCTCCTGCCTTTAGGAAAACTGATTGCTCTGACTGCTTTCGTCTGTGGCATACCACCTACTGCCGCCGCTGCTCCCGTACTCGCTCAGTTTATGCGCACAAACGTTTCCTATGTCACTGCATCCGTCATTATAACCAATCCCCTGGTGGCACTTTGTATTCCATTGACTTTACCACTTTTGATGCCTGTAGACCAGCCCATATCTGTGTTAGATGTACTATTGCCCGTCTTTAAGGTGGTGGGAATTCCGCTTCTACTTGCATCTGTATTTAAACTTTCCAGCTCAAAATTAACCGCCCAACTGCTTAAAGGCAGGATGATTGCCTTCTACCTATTTATATTTAATGTGTGGATGGGATGTGGAAATGCCACCAATTTCCTCAGTACAAATTCGGACATCGAGAAGATCTTTCTTGTACAAGTGATCTTTTTAACCGCCATCATTTGTGTTGCCTCTTTCAAGCTGGGGGCGATTTTGGTGGCGAAAGAGAACAGACTGGCCGGAAGTCTTGCCCTGGGCCGGAAGAATACCATGTTTGGGCTATGGATTGCCCTCACGTTTGTAAATCCCCTCGTAGCTTTAGGGCCAATCAGCTATATTATTATGCAAAATGCCTATAATTCCTATCAAATTATGATTGTGGAAAAAAAGGAAAAGCAGCTGAATTCCGCCCTCCAAAAATAATCGTTGTCTGGTGACTCTTTACAGGAAAATTTTTCCCTGATGACACCGGATGACCCGGGAAGGATATTGTTCGATCAACCGGTAGTCATGGGTAGCAAAGATGATGGTCGTGTTTCTTTCCTGATTAAGCCGGTAGAGAAGACGGAGGATTTCATCAGATGTATCCGGGTCCAAATTGCCGGTCGGTTCATCGGCGATAAGCAGTTCGGGATCATTTAGGAGCGCTCGGGCAATGGCCACACGTTGCTGTTCGCCTCCGGAGAGCTCATGGGGCATTTTATGTTTCATATACTTCAGACCAACCAGCCCAAGCACTTCATCT
>JAGQWZ010000278.1 GCA_020436835.1 Saprospiraceae bacterium
ACAATAAGGATCCCACATTATTTTAAGGGGGGGGCTTCACTTTCAGTATTGGTTACCCCTGTATTGATTTTCAAGTACTTAGATGCTAATTTTACACGTTTGGCATTTTAACCGGACACTAATGATACTTTTTCCTTTTTTACTACTAATGATGCGTAATTCATCAGAATTTTTCTAAACACCCATTCAACTTTTAGGAACCTTTTTTCGTGCCTGTCACTTTCCTTCTATGGCATAAGATCATGGTTGCAATAAAGGATCTTCCTTTACTACCAAACAGAAATAGAAATACGTTCTCAGAATTGTTGGCTACAACTTTTCGACCAGATGAAGTAATCTTCTTTCTTCATTTTGCCAACACCATTCTTTTCTGGCTTTCAGGCATTCAACATGTAGGTTGAACCAATAGTTGCGATCCTGTAATAAATGATTGACTGCATAGACGATGGAGGACTGAGTAAGATCATAGATCGGAGCTCCGATGCGATACTTTCCATAAAACCGTCCGTATTCCGGGAAATCCATAAAGACCTGGGGCATCCCTGCATGGACATAATCAAAAAACTTATTGGCTAATGAATACTTGTAGCTTTCAGACGAACGGTCTAAAAGATTAATTCCAACCCGGGCATTTAATAAGATTTCATTTAATTCATCCGGTGGGACAAAACCTTTAAAAATGACCTTGCTCAACAAATTTTCCCTGGTCGCCAAATCCCAAAGTTCCTCTTTGATATCTCCTTCTCCGATCAGCAGCAGTTTGGAATCAATTTCATGCATCGCCTTTATCATCTCAGGCAGGCCCCGGCCCTTGTTCAGTACGCCCAGATATACCAATGTATCGTTTCGTATCGACCCGGGTTCCTTTTGCTCAAGTGGGGGAAAATTGTGAATCACATCAAAATGTGATCCATAGCGCTCCTCCAATTTTTCTGCAATACTTTGGGAAACGGTGTACCGGAGGTTGGCATTTGGAATTCCCTTTTGCGCAATTTTCATCCAATAATTCTTCACCTTTTCTCTTCCCTGCAACTCGGGTACTTCTTCAAACCATTCATGAGCATCAAAAATAACCTTCTTCTTTTTTGATTTTGCTGCTTTGATAACTCCCTTTAAGGTATCGTAATCGACAGCGCCGTAAATATCCGAGACATTCTTTTTCAGATACCAATATAATCTGATATTAAATTCGGCATAAAATCTGGGGCCCTTATTAAAGTAACATTTGATCCGGTGCGTTTTAAAACTGAATGCCGGCAAGGGCAGAGATGAGGCAAGTTGCCGTCCCACCAGAGTGACCTCATATCCTTTTCCCTGAAGGGAATTGCAAATACGGATCATACGCCGATCCTGGCTGATATCATTAGTTACGGCGAAAGTGATCTTTTTCATATTCTTTCGGATTTCAATTTTAGGTACCCATTATATTTTAAGATAGCCTCTTCATTTAGTAAATACTGAAGCACGGTAATTGCCCAATTTCTTTCCTCTTGTTCAAACTCATTTACCAATTGACTGACAGGATAATCTTTAATTTTCAACTTTTCAAAGATCCTTTTTCGGACTGAAAGATAATCCCCCCGGTTCATTTTTTTTCTTCCTGCTTCCCTGCACCGGTCACATACCCCACAATCAGCTTCCAAAGGATCATTAAAATAATGTAATAAAAATCTTTGCCTGCATTCAGATGTATTAATATACGCTAAAATCTGATCAATACCTTCTCTTTTCCTTTCCTTACGGAAATGAAATACTTTTTGATCGATGTTAAAATTATCAGCATGAACTCTTTCCCGAAGGAGCGTGATTCTAGGCTGATCTGTAGCTTCGAGATATTCGATTATATTATCTTTCTGTAATTCTCTCAATAGACCAACTACTTCCCTTTCAGGCATATTTAACAGTGTGGCAATGTATTCTTCCTTGATCGATGTCAGGTCACTGGTGATCCCCTGATATAATCGAAGCATGGCTTTTATGATCTTTTCCCGGTTTGCATGGCGTAATTGATAATCATAAAGTACCTCCCTGTTCACCACAAATCTCGCTTTTGCAGCGATGTAAAAGGAATCTGACAAGTAAATCCATCCATCCTGTTCCAAGATGCGGAAGACATCATAGGTTTCGCGACTGTCCAGGTTATATTCATTGATAAACCTGGAAAAATCGAACGGTACCGTCAGCCCTTCTCCTGAACCTACTGCCAATTTCAGATAGTTTGCCAAGGCACGATAAACTCTACGTATTTCTGGCATAGAAGGGAATTCCCGATCAAAATTCTGCTCCAGTTTGATCTGATCATTCGCCTGAAATAAAATGATCGCATAGGCATCCTTTCCATCTCTTCCTGCCCTACCTGCCTCCTGATAGTATGCTTCCAGGTTATCAGGAAGATCGTAGTGAATGACCATTCGAACATCCGGTTTATCCACTCCCATACCAAAGGCATTCGTTGCAATCATAAATTGTATATCTCCATTAAGGAAAGAGATCTCCCTCTGGTGCCGTATCTCAGCATCAAGACCGGCATGATAATAAGTTGCGTTATATCCACGTGCCAGTAACATCTCTGCCAACTCCCGGGTAAGTCTCCGGTTTCTTACATACACAATAGCAGATCCTTTCATCTTTTGGATGAGACCGATGCATCTGGCCCGCTTATCTTCAACCGGTAGAACCCCGAACTTCAGATTAGGCCGGAGAAACCCTGCCCGGTAGATAATGGGATCCTGCATTGCCAGTTTTTCCTGAATATCCCGGACTACTTCATCCGTCGCAGTAGCGGTCAGCGCCACCACCGGCACTTCGGGGTGCCATTTCCGGATTTCAGCGATTTTCAGATAAGCCGGGCGAAAGTCGTAGCCCCACATACTGATACAATGGGCTTCGTCTACTACAATATACTCCAAAGGAAGACGCTCCAGAATCAATGAAAAGTTAGGAGATCGCAACCGTTCCGGGGACAAATAAAGTAGTTTGAGATTGCCAAACATTGCTTCATCCAGTGTTCTTTCAATCTCCTTAAAGTGCAATCCACTATGAATACACTGTGCTCTTACTCCCCTCCGTCGCAACTGGGCAACCTGGTCATTCATCAAGGCAATGAGGGGAGAAATTACCAAAGTAACCCCCTTTTGCATCAATGCCGGCACCTGAAAGCAAATGGACTTTCCACCACCGGTAGGCATCAGGGCCACGACGTCCTTTTTGTCAAGAATTTCCCGGATGATCTGTTCTTGCAGCGGACGGAAAGTACTGTAGCCCCAGTAACATTTTAAGATGTCATAAGGAGTCTCTACCAAAACTTTTGATAATTATTTGTCCAAGGTAGTGTTTTCAATTTTCAGTTTCCTACACGGAAATGACTGAAAACCTCTCCGGACGCAACCCAGATACTGGATGGATCGATCAAGCCAGTGGGCGTAATAAAGAAGATGTGGATAAATACTAGATACCGAATGACTAATACGCCATGGGACAACCGCCTTTGCCGCTTAAGAGGTCGTAGAAATGATATGAGATAGTGAAATTGCCCACGAAATACCAGTCTTTAAAATTAGGATTGCCCCTCAGATCACCTCTGCGTTCTTCCGGCTCCAATCCGGTTATTTCTTGGGCCCGATCTGCCACATTTGCAGCCAGCGTACCCCTTGCCTGAGCCAAATCCCGATAACTCGCATACGTGCCACTCACATCATCCAAATAATCGGTAAAAGTCATACGTGGTCCAAACTCCAGCGCAAGCGTGATCGAAGGAGTCAAGGCATATTTAATCCCTCCTCCGAATGGCACCGTGACAATATTCAGGCTATAGAAATCCTTGCCATATCCATCTAGGCCCTGGCCTTCGGTGCCCAATGGTTGTAGATAGACGGTGCGTCCCTGATAGACCGTTTTGGGGTTGTAGTACATATAAGCCAGTCCGGCATAAACATAGGGAGAGAATTTGCGAAAACCCGCAGGATCATAGCCCGGAAAGTTATATTCTACCGTAGCCGAGAGTTCTCCAAAACTTGAAGTAAAATTGAGATTTCGGTCCCTGCGATTTGCCCCATCAGCGCCTTCAAAGTGACCATACTGGAAAGATAGTCGCCCTGCCCAGTGTTCGTTAAAATTCTGCCTTCCAAAAACACCAAAAGCCGGTCTGACAAAACTGAACTTATCAAAAACTCCATCCGGTGACAAATCTCCTTCATAGACACTTCCCCCTAGCAGCAAACCACCCTCAAAGTATTGTGCCCGGGCATTGTAAAAACCCAGGAATAGAAAAATCAACACCAAATATCGCAACCTGACTTGTACCATTTCGTCTGAAATCTCGTTAATCTTATACTAAAATGAAGCCGGGATCGTCGATAAGGTATACATTTGCACATCCTTATCTCCATGGTCATCGTTAATTAAACAAATATTTGGCCAAATTATTTTTTCAAACATAAATACACATGAAAGTCTTGTTAAAAACATCATTGGTTCTCAGCATTTTAACATTTAGCCTCTATCTCTCTACTGCTCAGGCACCGGAAAACTGGTTCAACCTGGACCCGGAACAGGATGGAATCAATGGTGTAAGTACCGAGCGTACCTATCAGGAATTGTTAAAGGGGCGGTCTGCCAGTGAGGTGATTGTAGCTGTAATCGATGGAGGAGTAGATCCGATGCACGAAGACCTTAAGGACATCATGTGGAAGAATCCGGGTGAAATACCTGATAATGGTATCGACGATGATCAGAATGGATATGTTGATGATATCTACGGATGGAATTTCATAGGCGGGAAAGATGGGGAGAATGTCCACCACGACACCTATGAACTGACCAGAATCGTCGGCCAGTTAGAGAAGAAATATGCTAACGCCAATCCTGCCAAATTGAGCAAGGAAGAAAAAGAGGAATATGCCAAATATCTGACGTACAAGAAGGAAGTGGATGAGAAGCGGGAAAAAGCCTCTGCCCAGGTTGCACAATACGACCAGATATTGACTTACATTAATTTCGCTTTAAAAATGGCACGGGAAGCACTGGGGGATGATCCCATCACTGAAGAGAATATCAGTAAGCTTGATGATACGAAATATGGTATGGTTAAATCCTTTTTTGACCAACTACTGCCACAGATGGGCGGATTTGAAGGAAATATTGATGATCTGGAAAAACTGGTCCTTGCAGATTTTGAAGAAGCATTGGAGCATGAAAAGAATAAGGTAGAGTATGGATATAATCCGGATTACAATCCCCGCCTTATTGTAAAGGATAACTATGCTGACAAATCCGAAAGATTCTACGGCAACCCCGATGTGAAAGGCCCGGACGCATTTCATGGTACGCATGTGGCAGGGATTATTGCAGCAAACCGTTCGAACGACCTGGGTATGAAGGGGGTTGCGAATCATGTCCGGATCATGGCTGTTCGTGCTGTTCCAGATGGTGACGAGCGGGACAAAGATGTGGCAAATGCGATACGTTACGCAGTGGATAACGGTGCCAGTATTGTCAACATGAGTTTTGGCAAAGGTTTTTCTCCCTACGAAAAAGAAGTAGAGAAGGCGATCAAGTATGCGGAAAAGCACGATGTACTACTGGTACATGCTGCGGGAAATGATGGCCAGGACAATGATGAAGAAGCCAATTATCCCAATGCGACCTATGACAAAAAGAAGAGTCTCTTTGGGAAAAAGAAAGCTTCCAACTGGATCGAAGTAGGTGCCCTAAGCTGGCAGGGAGGAGAAGATATGGTAGCCAGCTTCAGCAACTATGGCCGGACAAAGGTAGATGTGTTCGCTCCCGGCTATGAGATCTATTCTACCGCCCCCGATGGTGAGTATAAGCAAGCTTCCGGCACCAGTATGGCCAGCCCGGTTGTGGCTGGTGTTGCGGCAGTTATTAAATCCTATTTTCCCAACCTTAAAGCCAAAGAACTAAAATCTATATTGACGCACAGTGCCCGACCCTACATGGGGAAAGTACGAAAACCGGGATCAAGTGAATTAGTTCCTTTTAAGAGCCTTTCAACCACCGGTGGTGTGATCAATCTAAAGTCGGCGGTCATGCAGGCTATGGTCTCAACCGGTCAGGAAAATCCTTCAGGCAGTCAACCGGCAAAAGGAAAAGAGAGGGTATAAAGTATCAAATATTTAATCTAAGCAAAGGTCGATTGGCGCCGGTCAGTAGATATGCACCTGCTTGATGTGATCGGCCTCCAGGGTTTCGTTCATGATCCTGATGATCTTTTCTTTACTCAATGTCAGTTCATGTCGCAGGGGTGCACTACTGATCAGAACTGTTAGTATCCCATTGCGAAATCGTAAATCTGTGGTGTATTGCTGAATGGTGGGTCCAAAACACTTAGCCCATGCGTCTTTTATTGAAAGCAATAAATACTTATCCTTGATCTGAGGAGAACTCACCAGTTGTAGCAAGACTTCCTTTAATGTCTGTTCGTTTTTACTCATACATTGCGGTTCATGATCAACTCCCTATCTCAAACTTATTAGTCTCTATCTGGTAACGATCTAAAATGGATTCGATTCTTTGCCACTGAGTGTCAGTGAGAAATACCTGTCCAAAATTATCACTTAATATAATACTCAGCAAATGTTCAACCCGGAAACGATCCAGTTTATCGAAAACATCATCCAGCAACATAATGGGTTGATCCTGCAATTTATTTCGCATATAGTCCAATTGGGCAAGTTTTATAGCAAAAACCAGACTCTTCTTCTGTCCCTGCGAACCATAGATCCTGGCATCTCTCTGATCGATAAAGGTTGAAATGATATCGCGATGGATGCCTCCATGGGTCCGTCCCAGTACCCGGTCCCTGTTCCTGTTCTTATTACTGATCTCCGGAAACGAAAACTCCGACAATTGAGACTCATATTTCAGAGTCACCGGTTCTTTCCCTTCACAGAGAATATCATAATAAACCTGGAGTCTTGCCAATAGCTGATCAAAAAATTGCCGCCGGAACTCAAAGATCTTAAAACAGGGATCCTCCATCTTCTGATCGTAAGCATCCAGAAGTATGGGATCGAAAGAACCTTTCTCCTGCCAGTTCTTTAAAAGAGAGTTCCGTTGTTTTAATAGGCGATTATAAGTAACCAGATTTTCCAGGTACTCATGATCTACCTGGGACAAAGTGGCATCTGCCAGTTTACGGCGTTCGAGATTGGAAGAATTAATCAAATTGAGATCATCGGGAGTGATCATTACTACCGGCATAAATCCAACATGGTCTACCAGTTTCGGCACAGCAATACCGTCTCGCTCAACAATTTTTTTCTTGCCCTTTTTTAGTTTTATTACCACCTTGATATCCTGATCACCCTTCGTCAGGACGCCTTGCAATCGAAAAAAATCCTGGTCATCGTGAATTAACTGGGAATCAGTGATCAAAAAATTACTCCTGGTCATTGACAGCGTGTAGATCGCATCGAGAAGATTTGTTTTTCCAACCCCATTCCTTCCATAAATGATATTTAAATGGGGAGAGAAATCAAAAGTGCTCTGGTGATAGCTTTTGAAATTATTTAGGGAGAGTGTTTTGATATACAAAGGATGATGTGGTTTGACCACCAAAACTACAAAGTTATTATCTGGCCGGAGATGATTTACGAACATCAAGCCCCAGGGACTTTTCAATATCGCGACTTGGAATACCTCGTTTGAACTTATCCGCAGGCTGTTGGTATAGCTAACTTATGCTGATTTCTTCATTGAAATTTGCTCTTGGATGATCAAGCTCTTTCTCAACTTTATGACTTCTCTGATTCTCAGTCAGTTACCATCCGGCACTTCCTTTTTCTCGTGAAGATTTGCGGCTTCAATCAGGAACCTGAGTATTTCAACCTTTACTAGGCCATCACCTGTTTCAGGGCTTCCCCAAACCGATGCAGATCATCCATCTTTCCGGTACTGATCCGGCACCAATCGGATAGTGGTGGAAAAGGCCGTCCAATATTCACCCCTTTTCCATTCATTTGGGAGATCAGGTCCTGAATCGGACGTCCGGTATGGAAGAATATGAAATTCGTATGTGACTTAACATATTCTAACCCCAGCTCATCCAGAACATTATATATATATGCTTTCCCCTCTTCATTCTTATCCAATGAAAAACGATAGAAGTCCTGATCATTAAGCGCTTCTAAAGCAGCATAGATTGCCAGCATGTTTGTATTGGCCATCACATTTGGTCTGATGCGTCCGGCAATGTCAGGACGTGCAATCAGATAGCCCACCCGGAGACCAGCGAGACCGTAGACTTTTGAAAATGTGCGTGATACGATTACATTAGCTCCCTCCTTCACCAGATCAATCATGGATGGATACTCCTTATCAACAATGAAATCTCCATAAGCTTCATCCGAGAAAACCAGCGTTCTTCGAGAGAGACTTCGGCAGAAATCAGTAATCTTATCTTTTGGAATGATCGTGCCGGTGGGATTATTAGGATTACAGACAAAAACAAGTCTGGTTTGATTACCCACTCTCTTTTCCATCTCGTCCAGATCGTGCTCCAATTTTTCATTTAGAGGTACGCGATTAATGTAGGCACCAAATTGCTCCGCATAACTTAAAAGAGAAAGGTAGGTGGGATCAGGACTGATTATTTCCCCTCCATGCACCCCATAAGTAAGACCCGTGGCTTTGAGTCCTTCAGTCGAACCTCCCGTCACTATAATCTGATTGGGCTCTACGCCCTCTTTTTTTGCCAGTACATCCATCAATTCCCGGACCTTGCCAAAGGGATACCTGCAACCTTCCTCAAAGCCCTTAATGATTGCATCGCGAACCCGTTGGGAGGGACCAAACGGATTTTCGTTAGAGCTGAGGCGGGCACTGCCATTCACCGGTGAATTGATATCACCAACATACTGTGAAATGGTATTGCTTTTCAGGGGTGCTACTATTGCCGCCGAACCTGCCAGTCCGGTCAATCTGAGCCAATTTCTTCTGTTTATCTGGTTCATTTTAGGTCTTGCTTTTTCCTAAACTAAAGTTAGCAAAATTAAAATCGATGAAGGGTCATTCAAGGGAAATGAATACCGGCGGGGTTACCGGAAGGCAGGGATTTTCAAGCATCTCAAATTTAAAATGTGTATTTTCAAGCAAATTTTTTAGGTCGGTATCCAGCAGTTTCATCGGCAGATACGTTAAACGAATAAAGAGAACTAGCCCTTTTCAGATGACAATGATGGTCAAACATAAGAGTCCTATGGCAGAACGGCTGATCAGTCGATGGCTATCATTTCAAGAACAGGCAACCAAGATCTATCCTTATTTTCAGAAGTTTGGATTCAAATTAGAAAGTATATCCTACGGGAAGGTGGCCAATACAAATAGTTGGCGATTTACCGCTTTATATCGCAATTCCAAACGATTACTTAATCTGTCACTGATTACCGCTCTGGATCGGGATGGCGCGGTATCCTTTTTCATCACCAGGGTACCGGATAAGGAAGAAAACAGGACGATCAATCTTTACAAGTACCTGCGTAAGCATTTCAGTATGCTCAATCGTAAAAGTTTGTTCCTCAATCGATATTCCGGTGATTTCTCACAGAGGCTGCAAAAGGTATTCCGGTCATATGCCCGCTTTAGCCAATTCTATATGCAGAGCATTTTGCATGGCACCTGGTGGGATGACTGAGCTTCCATTCATCTAAAAGCTAGAATTTAATTTCATATTTTTTTTGTGTTAATTTGTGAAAAGCAAATAAAATATGGACCTGAATAGAGGGATAATTAGTGCAGCATCCAAACTCTGGAATGATCTCTTTGCCGACCGTCAATTCTATGCTTTTGAATTCCTACGTAACCATAAAATCAAAGAAACTACAGTAGACTTCTTTTGCGCCGAAGCCCGATTTATCGTTTATATCGAAGACAGGCCCACTCAGGCAGAAATCAGGGTCCGGAATGCTTTTAAAAAGGAAGTGGAGTCTTCCGGCTATAAGTTTGTTGTTCTTTCGAAATGGGAAATTGATGATCAGTATTCCGAGGTCGTCCGTCTTCTCGACCGCGAATTTATTTCCCAAAGTCGTTTTCAATGCGGATAGGTAAAGCATGGGTTGGACGAGCGGCATAGATTTGCACACTTATCGGGGAGGCTACCTAAACTACAGATTAGCACTCTTTCTCATTATTTTAGGTTTTGCCATTGGGGTCGGTGGTTACATGGTCCTGGAGGATTATACCTTCCGAGAGGCTATTTATATGACCGTGATTACCATTACAACGGTAGGCTTTTCCGAAGTAAAACCGCTCAGTCCAAACGGTCAGATTTTCACCTCCTTGCTGATCATATTCAATGTGGGTATTTTTGCTTATTCTATTTCGACATTTACGTCCCTGGTCATTGAGGGAGAGTTATTTAAAAATATACATTTACGTACCATACAACGTCATATTTCTAAAATGAAAGACCACATTATTGTCTGCGGTTATGGTAGATATGGTAGAGAAATTGCCGAAAATCTGCTGGCCCATGATATTCCTTTTATCATTATAGATCATGATCCAAAAAAAATCGAGGAAATTCAACATAGCCAGGAAAAAATTCTCTATCTCGAATCGGATGTAACTTCTGAAGATGCTTTGGAGAAAGCAAAAATATCGGGAGCCAAAGCACTGATCACCACCCTGTCCAATGACACCGATAATCTTTTTACGGTCATGTCCGCCCGCCAGCTGAATCCGAAACTCAATATCATTTCATCAACCAAAGACCATCGTACAGAAAAAAAATTGAAGATGGCAGGAGCCGATCATGTCATCATGCCGGACCGGTTGGGAGGATTTTATATGGCTACGTTGATTTCCAAACCGGGTACGGTCGAGTTCTTTTCTTTTATTTCCAATGAGTTTGAATCTGATATCGGTTTCGAAGAATTGCAATATGATCAAATGCCCATACCGTGCAGAGAGAAATCGATCAGGCAACTTGAAATCAGAAAGAATACCGGTGCTAATATTATCGGATTTAAGCAACATGATGGCAGCTTTCTGGTCAATCCCAGCCCCGATATCAAGCTCATGGAAGGTACCAGTTTTATTGTATTAGGAACAGAACGACAGCTTTCCGCCTTAAGGAAATATCTCAAAACCTATGGAATCTGATGCCCTACCTGGAAACGGTTAAAAATTGTCAATAAGGACTAAACGGGTGGGATTTTAGCCATTTGTCACCATTCTTATCGGGAAGACCGACATTATGACATACAAGGCACTCATGCTCAGGTCATTATGTCCTCTTATATATACCAATAACTGACCAATTGGCTTAATTAACAGATTGGTATTCTGCTTGATATATATAAGTGAACCGGTTAAACGGTAAAAACCTAAAGAAGAAATATGAATCAGTTAACAATAAAATCACAAGAAGCTATTCAGCAAGCTCAACAGGTAGCGGCGGAGATGCAACATCAGGCTATTGATACCGCCCATCTGTTGAAAGGTTTATTCCTTGTGGATGAAAATGTTACTCCGTTTCTCATTAAAAAGTCTGCAGCCAATATCTCTTCCATCAAGCAATCATTGGACAAGATGCTGGAGGCACTTCCAAAAGTATCCGGAGGTACACCTTATCTCACCAGGGAAGCAAACAGTGTTTTACAGAAGGCCAATACATTGATGAAGGAAGTGGGCGATGAGTACGTATCGCTAGAGTTACTTTTTGTCGCCCTGGTAGAAAATAAAGACAACATAGGCCAATTATTACGTGACCAGGGATTGAATAAAAAGGATCTGCTCCTCGCTATTCAGGATTTGAGAAAGGGGTCGAATGTGACCAGCCATAGTGCGGAAGGGACCTATCAGGCCCTTGAAAAGTATGCGATCCATCTGAACGAACGGGCAAAAAGTGGAAAATTGGATCCGGTTATTGGAAGAGAAGAAGAGATTCGCCGGGTTTTACATATCCTTGCCCGACGGACAAAAAATAATCCGATTCTCATCGGCGAACCGGGAGTGGGGAAAACGGCGATCATCGAAGGTCTGGCCCACCGGATTGTAAATGGAGATGTGCCTGATGATCTGCTAGATAAAAAGATCTATTCACTCGATATGGGTGCCTTGATTGCCGGAGCCAAATACAAGGGAGAATTTGAGGAAAGATTAAAATCCGTAGTGAAGGAAGTGACAGAAGCTAACGGGGAAGTGATTCTGTTCATCGATGAAATCCACACCCTGGTCGGAGCAGGTGGTGGTCAGGGAGCGATGGATGCCGCCAACATTCTCAAACCGGCTCTGGCCCGGGGAGATCTTCGCGCCATTGGTGCCACTACTTTAAATGAGTACCAGAAGTACTTTGAGAAAGACAAGGCACTGGAAAGAAGGTTTCAGGTGGTCATGGTCGATGAACCGAGTGTCGAAGATGCGATAAGCATATTGCGTGGGCTCAAGGAACGCTATGAAACACACCACAAGATCAACATTAAAGATGAGGCCATTGTAGCCAGTGTACAATTGAGCCACCGGTACATAACTGACCGGTTTTTACCGGACAAAGCCATTGACCTTATTGATGAAGCTGCCGCGAGGCTTCGTCTTGAAATGAACAGCATGCCCGAAGAACTGGACGAGGCCGAGCGAAAAATACGACAATTGGAAATTGAACGGGAAGCGCTCAAAAGGGAAAAAGACAAAGTGAAGATGGCGGGAGTCAATGAAGAATTGGCAAACCTGGAGGAAAAGCGTAACGAACTCAAGGCACAATGGGAAAGTGAAAGACAGGTGGTGTTGGGTATTCAAAAAGCGAAGCAAGAAATCGAACAATTGAAACTGGAAGCCCGGCAATTAGAGCGTGAAGGTAAGTTTAGTGATGTCGCCGAGATCCAGTATGGGAAAATACCTCAGGCAGAGGCACGTCTCAAAGATTTTAATGACCAATTAATCCGGATTCAGGAAAAGGGCGGTCAATTGGTGAAAGAAGAAGTAGATGCGGAAGACATTGCCGAAATTGTAAGCAAATGGACCGGAATTCCTATCACCAGGATGATGCAAAGTGAACGGGAAAAGCTGATCCACCTGGAAGATGAAATTCACAAGCGGGTGGTGGGCCAGGACGAAGCTGTATCTGCCGTAGCGGATGCGATTCGCCGAAACCGAACCGGTTTGGGAGATGAAAAAAGACCGATCGGCTCGTTTTTATTCCTTGGGACGACCGGTGTGGGTAAAACCGAATTGGCGAAAGCTTTGGCTGAGTTTCTTTTCGATGATGACAGTATGCTTACGCGCATCGATATGAGCGAATATCAGGAAAGGCATTCAGTGAGCCGTCTGGTGGGAGCACCACCGGGATATGTCGGATATGACGAAGGCGGACAGCTTACTGAGGCCGTAAGAAGGAAGCCCTATTCTGTGGTCCTGCTCGATGAAATCGAAAAGGCGCATCCGGATGTCTTTAATATCCTGCTCCAGGTACTGGATGATGGCCGGTTGACAGATAACAAGGGAAGAATCGCCAATTTCAAGAACACGATCGTGATCATGACGTCCAATCTCGGCTCCGATATCATCCAGTCAGAATTTGTCAACCTGACCGAAGAAAATAGAGAGTCTGTCTTTGAAAAGACGCAGGCATTGTTATTTGAAAGATTGAAAAAATCACTGCGACCGGAGTTCTTAAACCGGATCGACGATATTGTCATGTTTCAACCCCTTACCAGGGCACACATTCATGCCATTGTCGAACTTCAACTCAAAATGCTG
>JAGQWZ010000279.1 GCA_020436835.1 Saprospiraceae bacterium
ATATTGCAAGCCAATGTAGCTCAGGGGTAGAGCACTTCCATGGTAAGGAAGGGGTCGGGGGTTCAAATCCCTTCATTGGCTCCAGGAAAAAGTGGAGAAAGAGAGTTTGTACACGGAGGAATCTCCGGGGAAGGCTATCACCTACCAATTGAAGATTCCATCTGGCTCCATTTCAAAACCATAATTATTGATTAAATTAATTTTTTAGCAAACGTAAAAATCTATCCGATGGCAAAATCGACTTTTGAAAGGACTAAACCACACTTGAACGTTGGCACAATTGGACACGTAGACCACGGAAAGACTACCTTAACTGCTGCCATCACCTATGTGTTGTCACAGAGTGGTCTTGCCCAGAAAATGGACTACGATTCGATCGATGCTGCACCAGAAGAAAAAGAGAGAGGTATTACGATCAATACTGCTCACGTAGAATATGAAACCTCAAACAGACATTATGCTCACGTTGACTGTCCTGGTCACGCTGACTATGTGAAAAACATGGTTACCGGTGCCGCTCAGATGGACGGAGCTATTTTGGTTGTAGCTGCAACGGATGGACCAATGCCACAGACTCGTGAACACATTCTACTTGCTCGTCAGGTAGGTGTACCTAAGATTGTGGTATTTATGAACAAAGTGGATCTGGTTGATGATCAGGAAATGCTTGAGTTGGTGGAAATGGAAGTTAGAGAACTTCTTGATCAATATGAGTTTGACGGTGATAATGCCAGTATCATTCAGGGATCTGCTCTGAAAGCCTTAGAGGGTGATGCTGATGCACAAGCCAAGATCGTAGATTTGATGGCTGCGGTAGACGCGGATATTCCTGAGCCTGTTCGATTGGTAGACCAGCCCTTCCTGATGCCGATAGAAGACGTTTTCTCTATCACCGGTCGGGGTACGGTTGCCACCGGTCGTATTGAGAGAGGGGTGATCGAAACCGGTAATAATGTGGAGATCATCGGAATGATGAAAGAAGGTGAAAAACCACTTACTTCGGTAGTAACTGGTGTGGAGATGTTCCGGAAGATCCTTACTCGCGGAGAAGCGGGGGATAATGCCGGATTACTGCTTAGAGGTATCGATAAAGAAGATATCAAACGTGGAATGGTTATCTGTGCTCCTGGTTCGGTTAATCCTCATAAGAAATTTAAGTGTGAGGTTTACGTACTGAGCAAAGATGAGGGAGGACGTCACACTCCGTTCTTTAACGGATATCGTCCACAGTTCTACTTTAGAACAACCGACGTTACCGGTGATGTGACATTACCGGATGGTGTAGAGATGGTAATGCCTGGTGATAACGTTTCACTGGAAGTTACGCTACTCAATACCATCGCTATGGAAAAAGGTCTTCGCTTTGCAATTCGTGAAGGTGGACGTACCGTAGGTGCCGGACAGGTAACTGAGATCCTCGAGTAAGAAGTTATTTGAGATAAAATATTTTATTGGGATTAAGCACCTGAGGTCAGGTGCTTAATTTCCTGTTTTGAAAGACCGGTCAGAAACAGCTAGCGTTATGGCCGGAAATACGGGCATAGCTCAACTGGTAGAGCGACGGTCTCCAAAACCGTAGGCTGGGGGTTCGATTCCTCCTGCCCGTGCAAATAAGTAGGAGATCTGGATATCAGATTTAGAACTATCAATTATTAAACTATGGAGCGACTAATTCTTAGTATCAAGGAAAGTTACAACGAACTGATCAATAAAGTGACTTGGCCGACCTGGGGAAACCTGCAACAAAGCACGATTTTAGTTCTGGTCGCTTCTTTAATTTTTGCATTGCTGGTCTTTTTAATCGATTCCGTGTCCAGACAGGTGGTTAACTTCTTCTACGGTATATAATAAGAGTCATGTCTGAGCAAACTACAATGGGTGAAGAACGTAAGTGGTATTCCCTGAGGGTAATCAGCGGAAAAGAACGCAAACTCAAAGAACGAATTGAGTTGGAAGTGAAACGCTCAGGCTGGAATGAAGTGATCAGCCAGGTCATCGTACCGACCGAAAAGGTTTATAAGATCCGAAATGGAAAAAAAGTAATCCAGGAAAGAAACATTCTTCCTGGATATATTCTGATTGAAAGTTTGCCAGGGAGATTTACCGGTGAAATGATTCAGACCATTTCCGGAATGACTAATGTCATAAATTTCCTTGGAGGGAATAACCCCATTCCGATGAAACAATCTGAAGCCAATCGGATGCTGGGTAAGGCGGATGAATCTGATGAAGCGGAAGAGATCATGATCGAACCCTTCCTGGAAGGAGAGACCGTTAAGATTATTGACGGACCTTTCAACAACTTCATAGGAGACATTAAGGAAGTAAACGAGGAAAAGAAGAAATTAAAAGTAATCGTAAAAATATTTGGGCGCGGAACCGAAGTGGAATTAAATTTCATGCAGGTCGAAAAGCAAACCTAACAGAGAAATAATCTGAAAAATGGCAAAAGTAGTTGAAGCACTGATAAAATTACAAGTGAAAGGTGGCCAGGCCAACCCCGCCCCTCCTGTGGGACCTGCTTTAGGTGCCAAGGGCGTAAATATCATGGAGTTTTGCAAACGTTTTAATGCAAAGACCCAGGATATGCAGGGTAAAATTACTCCGGTAGTTATTACGGTATATAAGGATAAAAGTTTTGATTTCATCATTAAAACAGTTCCTGCTGCCGTACAAATTCTTGAAGCCGTTAAAATCAAAAAAGGATCTCCCGAATCAAACCGGAATAAGGTAGGTAAGATCTCCTGGGATCAGATCAGGACCATTGCAGAAGATAAAATGGAAGATCTAAACGCCTTTAAGGTTGAATCTGCAATGAGGATGGTGGCCGGTACTGCCCGGAGTATGGGAGTTAATGTGACCGGCACGGCACCATTTACCGAAGAAGAAGAATAATTCAATTTATTTTATTGGAAGGGAGTCAGTCCAGAAACTGACGCTAAAACCTCGATTTATTATGGCAAAACTTAGTAAAAAAAGAAAAGCTGCCGAAGCGTTGGTAGATCGCAATGAGTTCTATTCGCTTGGCGATGCTATGGCAAAAGTCAAAGAGGCCAATGTCACCAAGTTTGACGCCTCCGTTGATATCCACATCCGAATGGGAATTGACCCCAGAAAGGCCGATCAGGCGCTGAGAGGAACGGTTTCCCTCCCGCATGGGACAGGTAAAACCAAGAGAGTATTGGTGTTATGTTCTGCTGATAAAGAGGAGGAAGCCAGGGAAGCCGGGGCAGACTATGTGGGCTTGGACGATATGGTGGCTAAAATCCAGGACGGATGGACCGATTTCGATGTAGTAGTGGCTACTCCTAATGTAATGGCGGCTGTAGGTAAGATCGGACGAATTCTCGGACCCAGAGGCCTGATGCCGAATCCCAAGACCGGAACGGTGACACCTAATGTCGGTGCTGCGGTCAGTGATGTGAAAGGAGGGAAGATCTCCTTCCGGGTGGATAAATTCGGAATTGTACATTCTTCCGTGGGAAGAGTTTCTTTCAGTGCTGAAAAGCTTGCTGAAAACGCGAAGGAATTAATTGATACGCTGGTCAGGATGAAACCCTCAACCGCCAAAGGCACGTATATGAAAACCATTACGGTAGCTAGTACGATGAGTCCGGGTGTAAAGGTGAATCCCAAATTCAATTAATTGAGGTAATCGATTGGTTTCATCCAAAAAAGTAAAGTAAAATGACTAGAACAGAAAAGCAGCAAGCAATAAAAGTCTTAAAGCGAAAATTTAAGCGTAATATATTTTTCTATCTCACCGACTCTTCTCAGCTCACCGTAGCCGAGGTCAATGATCTGAGAGCAAAGTGCTATGAGAAAGGGGTAGAGATGAAAGTCGTGAAAAATACACTGGCGATCAAAGCCATGCAGTCTTTGGCGCAGGATCGGGGATACGAGAAGTTATTTGATGCCCTGAAAGGACCAACTGCAATCATGTTTTCGGAGAGTGCAAGTACTCCGGCAAAGATTATAAAGGATTTCAGAGAAGATCATGACAAACCGGTACTGAAAGCGGCCTATATCGACTCCGATGTTTTCTATGGAGATGATCAGGTAGATGTACTGACGAAGCTTAAGTCTAAGGAAGAGATCTTAGGCGAGATCATTGGTCTGTTGGAATCACCAATGCAAAGTGTGTTGTCCGCCCTCGATGGAGGAACGACAATTGCCTCTTTGCTCACCGCCATCGAAGAGAAGGCAGGTGAATAGGATTTGGCTTCCAAGTTTTTTAACGCATATATTATTGTAACTAAAAATTAAAAAGATTTGACATGGCAGATTTAAGTGCTATCGCAGAACAATTAGTAAATCTTACCGTTAAGGAAGTGAGCGAGCTCAAGGGAATACTTAAAGATCAATATGGCATCGAGCCTGCAGCAGCTGCAGTTGCTGTGGCAGCAGGTCCTGCCGGCGGAGATGGAGCAGGTGCTGCAGCCGCTGAACAAACTGAGTTTACCGTGATGCTGACTTCAGCAGGTGCTGAGAAGTTGAAAGTTGTTAAAGAAGTTAAGAACCTCTTGGGACTTGGTTTGAAAGAAGCAAAAGATCTTGTAGATGCGGCACCTTCATCAATTAAGGAAGGCGCATCCAAAGAGGAAGCGGAGAGTTTAAAAGCAGCTCTGGAAGGTGCCGGTGCTAGTGTTGAACTTAAGTAATTGATATTATTACCTAAGGATCCAGCTATCATAGTAACTTTCTGGCATACAAGCTATAAAGGCTTAGTCCGATGTTTAACATGGGGCTAAGCCTATCGTCGTATTTATATGTAAGGGGAATGCCTCTTAAAGGTTTGATCACTTTAAAATCTATTCAAGAATGGCAACGCAAGTTGACGCTACCCACCAACAAAACGGCCGAATTAACTTCGGTAAAATCAACCTGGCATCAGCATATCCTGATCTTCTCGAAATTCAGATAAAATCATTCCAGGAGTTTTTTCAACTGGAAACTACTCCGGATAATCGAGCAAATGAAGGATTATACCGGGTGTTTCAGGAAAACTTTCCCATTTCCGATGCCCGTAATATTTTCGTATTGGAATTTCTGGATTACTTCATCGATCCACCCCGCTACACAATCGAAGAGTGTATGCAGCGTGGACTCACCTACAGTGTGCCGCTGAAGGCCAAATTAAGGTTATCCTGTAATGATGAAGAACACGTCGATTTCCAGACTATTGTTCAGGATGTCTTTCTGGGTAACATCCCTTACATGACTCCTAAAGGTACTTTTGTGATCAATGGAGCAGAGCGAGTGATTGTATCTCAACTTCATCGTTCTCCCGGAGTGTTCTTTAGTCAGAGTTTTCACCCGAACGGTACCAAAATCTATTCTGCCCGGGTCATTCCATTCAAAGGTGCCTGGATGGAATTTGCAACCGATATCAATGCGGTAATGTATGCGTATATTGACCGGAAGAAGAAATTTCCGGTGACTACTTTGTTGCGAGCCATAGGTTACGATTCGGATAAGCAGATTCTGGATCTGTTCGGTCTGGCAGAAGAAATCAAGACCAATAAGAAATCCCTTACGTCGGCAGTAGGTCGAAAATTGGCGGCGAGAGTACTGAGAAAGTGGGTAGAGGACTTCGTTGATGAAGATACCGGAGAAGTCGTTTCCATAGAGAGAAACGAGATCATCCTGGAGAGAGATATCGTGCTTGAAGAAGAGCATATCGATCTCATCCTGGATGCAGAAGTAGATACCGTGATTTTGCAGAGAGCTGATATTGAGGCTGACTACTCTATCATCTATAATACACTGCAAAAAGATGTCTCCAGTTCTGAATTAGAGGCGGTACAACAGATATACCGTCAACTGAGGGGTACTGATCCCCCTGATGAAGAGACTGCCAGAGGCATTATCGATAAATTGTTTTTCTCGGATAAGAGATATAACCTTGGGGAAGTCGGTCGATACAAGATCAATCGCAAGCTTGATCTGGATATAGACCCGGAAACCCTGATTCTTACGAAGGAAGACATCATCGCCATTGTGAAATATCTGGTTAGCTTAACCAACCAAATGGCCGAACTGGATGATATCGATCATCTGAGTAATCGCCGGGTTCGTACGGTAGGTGAGCAGCTCTATGCTCAATTTGGCGTCGGATTGGCCAGGATGGCCCGGACGATCAGAGAACGGATGAATGTTCGTGACAATGAAGTCTTTACTCCGATTGACCTTATTAATGCCAGGACGTTGTCGTCAGTGATCAACAGCTTTTTTGGTACCAGTCAGCTATCCCAGTTTTTGGATCAAACCAATCCTCTATCGGAAATAACGCACAAGCGAAGGATTTCCGCTCTGGGGCCAGGAGGTCTCTCCAGGGAAAGAGCAGGTTTCGAAGTACGGGACGTTCATTATTCACACTATGGCCGTCTCTGTACGATAGAAACCCCGGAAGGTCCGAACATTGGTCTGATCTCTACCCTTTGCGTTCATGCTAAGGTGAATAAGATGGGTTTCCTCGAAACTCCTTACCGGAAAGTAGAGAATGGACAGATTGATATGAAGCGGGAAGCAGAATATTTATCGGCTGAGGGCGAAGATTACCGTCGAATCGCTCAGGCTAACTCCATTATTGATGATAAAGGGACTTTCCTCTCTGACAGAATTAAATGTAGAGAACATGGAGATTTCCCCGTATTGACACCGGATGAGGTCGAATATATGGATGTGGCACCTAACCAAATCGTTGGTGTGTCGGCATCTCTCATTCCCTTCCTCGAAAATGATGATGCCAACCGGGCATTGATGGGATCTAACATGCAACGTCAGGCGGTGCCTCTGTTGCGGCCCAGTGCACCGGTAGTGGGTACCGGGTTGGAAGCCACCGTGGCTCAGGATTCCCGTATGTTGATCAATGCCGAAGGTGATGGAGTGGTAGAATATGTGGATGCGGACAGTATTGTAATTAAATACGACCGGACCGAGGAGGATCAGCTCGTATCTTTCGAAGACAATCTTGTGACTTACAAGTTGACGAAATTCATGCGGACCAATCAAGGTACATGTATCAACCTTAAGCCCATTGTTAAGAAAGGACAAAGGGTAACAAAGGGCATGATTCTGTGTGATGGCTATGCTACCGAAAAAGGAGAATTGGCCCTGGGACAAAACCTGAAAGTGGCCTTCATGCCCTGGAAGGGATATAACTTCGAGGATGCCATTGTACTTTCGGAAAGAGTAGTCCGGGAAGACATCTTCACCTCAATCCATATTGAACACTTTGAATTGGATGTACGAGATACCAAATTAGGTGAAGAAGAATTGACGAATGATATTCCAAATGTGAGTGAAGATGCAACCAAAGACCTGGATGAAAATGGGATCATCCGTATTGGTGCATGGGTCGGTGAAGGGGATATCCTGATCGGTAAGATCACTCCCAAGGGAGAGTCTGATCCAACACCGGAAGAAAAGTTGTTGCGCGCGATTTTTGGGGATAAGGCCGGAGATGTAAAAGATGCATCACTAAAGGCCCCACCTTCTACCAAAGGGGTAGTTATCGACAAGCAGTTGTTTGCCCGGGCAAAAAAGGATAAGACCAAGAAAGCGCAGGAAAAGAATGTACTCACTAAACTGGATGATCAGCATGCGATTGTGCTCAATGAGCTTAAAACGTTGCTGGTAGATAAATTGAATGCTCTGGTTGATGCACAAGCTACCGAAGGTATCAAAAGCGTCTACAATGAAGCCTTGGTGAAAAAGGGAACCAAACTGAATAAGAGTGTTCTGAAAAACATTGACTACAGTGTAGTTGACTATACCGGGTGGACGAAAGACGATAAAACGAATGCCTTGATAGCCAGATTGTTGCACAATTACACTATCAAGGTTAATGAAGAGATCGGACGCTACAAGCGAGAGAAGTTCAATGTTTCCATTGGAGATGAACTACCGGCAGGAGTGCTGAAATTGGCCAAAGTATATCTGGCTAAAAAACGTAAGCTGAAGGTAGGGGATAAGCTGGCCGGACGACATGGAAACAAAGGTATTGTTTCCCGGATCGTCAGAGTGGAAGATATGCCATTCCTTGACGACGGAACTCCGGTTGACATTGTCTTGAATCCGCTAGGGGTACCTTCCCGAATGAACCTTGGTCAGATTTTCGAAACAGTATTAGGCTGGGCGGGTGAAAAATTGAATACCAAATTTTCGACGCCGATTTTTGATGGTGCCTCACTGGAGGAGATTGAAGATTACATCAAGAAGGCCGATTTGCCCAGTCTTGGTCAGACCTACTTGTTTGATGGCGGTACGGGTGACCGGTTTCACCAGCAAGCTACGGTGGGGGTAATTTATATGCTGAAATTGTCACACATGGTTGACGATAAGATGCACGCGCGTTCCATTGGTCCGTACTCGTTGATTACGCAGCAGCCTCTGGGAGGTAAAGCTCAGTTTGGAGGTCAGCGATTTGGGGAGATGGAAGTATGGGCGCTCGAGGCTTTTGGAGCATCGACCATACTGCAGGAATTGCTTACCATCAAGTCTGATGATATCATCGGAAGGGCCAAGACCTACGAAGCTATTGTGAAAGGGGATAATTTGCCCGAACCAAATATTCCCGAGTCATTTAATGTCCTTGTGCATGAACTTAGAGGTTTGGCCCTGGATGTGAAATTTGATTAGTAAACGCTCTCTTTTAAAAGTCGATAATATGTCTCTGAAAAAATCATTAAATAAACAAAAAGCAGACTTTGATAGCATTACCATTAGCTTATGCTCTCCCGATGAAATATTGGAGAGATCTTTTGGTGAGGTCCTGAAACCGGAGACGATCAACTATCGTTCCTACAAGCCGGAAAGAGATGGCTTGTTTTGCGAACGAATTTTTGGTCCGGTGAAGGACTATGAATGTTACTGCGGTAAGTATAAAAGAATCCGCTATAAAGGGATTGTATGCGATCGTTGTGGAGTGGAGGTGACCGAAAAGAAGGTACGCAGAGAGCGCATGGGTCACATAAAACTGGTGGTGCCGGTAGTCCATATTTGGTTTTTCAAATCATTACCAAACAAAATTGGATATCTGCTCGGATTGTCTTCCAAGAAATTGGAATCGATCATCTATTATGAGCGATATGTGGTAGTGCAGCCTGGAGCCAAGGAAGCGGAAGGAATTGCCACCCTTGATCTTCTCACCGAAGAAGAATACTTCGAGATACAGGATTCATTACCCCGGGAAAATCAAATGCTGGAGGATGAAGATCCGAACAAGTTCATCGCATTAATGGGGGCTGAAGCGATACGTGAACTGCTTCTGAGGCTGGATCTTGACGATTTGTCTTATTCCCTGAGGATGCAGGCGGCTACCGAGACCTCTCAGCAGAGAAAGTCTGAAGCACTCAAGCGTCTGAGAGTGGTGGAGGCTTTCAGAGATGGAGTACGTAGAATAGAAAATAAACCGGAATGGGCCGTTATTCAATATTTGCCGGTGGTGCCGCCAGAATTGCGTCCGCTGGTTCCACTCGATGGAGGCCGGTTTGCCAGTTCTGACTTAAATGATCTCTATCGAAGGGTGATCATCCGGAATAACCGCCTTAAAAGATTGTTGGAAATCAAGGCACCGGAGGTAATCCTCAGAAATGAAAAGAGGATGTTGCAGGAGGCGGTGGATTCTCTCTTCGACAATTCCAGAAAATCAAATGCCGTGAAGGCCGAAGGGGGTCGTCCGCTCAAATCTTTGAGTGACATCCTGAAGGGTAAACAAGGACGTTTTCGGCAGAATTTGCTCGGTAAGCGGGTTGACTATAGTGGACGATCGGTGATTGTGGTAGGACCTACTCTGAAATTACACGAATGTGGTCTTCCCAAAGGAATGGCAGCGGAGTTGTTTAAACCATTCATCATTCGAAAGTTGATCGAAAGAGGGATCGTCAAGACAGTGAAATCAGCCAAGAAGCTGGTCGACAAGAAGGATCCCGTGATCTGGGAAATTCTCGAAAACATACTTAAAGGCCATCCGGTCTTGCTGAACCGGGCTCCTACTTTGCACCGCCTTTCAATTCAGGCTTTCCAGCCAAAGTTGATCGAAGGTAAAGCCATTCAGCTGCATCCATTGGTATGTGGCGCGTTCAACGCGGATTTTGACGGTGACCAAATGGCGGTTCACCTGCCTTTGAGTCAGGCTGCAATCCTGGAAGCACAGATCCTGATGCTTTCCTCCCACAATATTCTCAATCCTCAGGATGGATCACCGATTACCCTTCCTTCTCAGGATATGGTTCTTGGTCTTTACTATTTGAGTAAAGAACGATCTACCGGAAATGGTAGTGAGAATGGAATCCCTACGTTCTATTCTTCTGAAGAGGTTTTGATCGCCTACAATGAAGGTAGAATTGGTCTCCATGCACCGATTAAGGTGAGAGTGGAGGTGGAAAAGGAAAAAGGATCCTTCAAGAAAGAGATCTTGCGTACTACTGTTGGTAGAGTACTCTTTAATCATGCTGTACCGGCTTCGGTTCCTTACATCAATGAACTCCTGACAAAGCGTAATCTGAAAACGATCATTAGCGATATCATTATCAGGACCGACCTGGAAAGTACCTCAGAGTTTCTGGACCAGATCAAAGATCTTGGATTTTACTGGTCATTCAAAGGAGGATTGTCTTTCAACCTGGGAGATTTGATCACACCGACGGTGAAAGCAGAAATACTGGATGAAGCCCAGACAGAGGTAGATGAAGTTTGGGAGAATTACAATATGGGTCTGATCACAAACAATGAAAGGTACAATCAGATCATTGATAAGTGGACCTATGCGGATAATACGATTACCGACAACCTGCTAAAAGAATTGAGCGAACATAAAGAGGGATTTAACTCCGTGTACATGATGTTGCACTCGGGAGCCCGGGGTTCGAAACAACAGATCAAGCAGCTTTGCGGACTAAGGGGCTTGATGGCAAAACCAAGGAAATCAGGTGATACCGGGGCTGCAATCATCGAAAACCCGATTCTTTCTAACTTTCTCGACGGACTTTCCGTACTTGAGTATTTTATCTCAACGCACGGTGCCCGAAAAGGTCTGGCGGATACCGCATTGAAGACTGCAGATGCCGGTTACCTCACCAGAAGATTGGTTGACGTGGCCCAGGACGTAGTAATCATGGAAGAAGACTGTGGTACCTTACGCGGTAATGAGACCTATGCACTGAAAGATAACGAGAAAGTGATCCAGCCACTTGCCAGAAGGATTGAGGGAAGATTTACACTCTACGATATTGTGCATCCGGTGACGGACGAAGTGATTATTCCGTCAGATGGATATATAGATGAGAAAACAGCGGATCATATCGAAGATATCGGTATCGAAATGGTAACGATCCGTTCAGCGCTCACCTGTGAAACGAAACGGGGAATCTGTCGAAAGTGCTATGGAAAAAACCTGGCTACCGGAAGGATTGCAGAAAGAGGAGATGCAGTTGGTATCATTGCCGCCCAGTCAATCGGTGAACCAGGTACGCAGTTGACATTACGTACCTTCCACGTAGGTGGTATTGCATCTGTGACCAAAGCTGAATCAGAACTTCAATCCAAGTTTGACAGTGTGGTTGAATTTGATGGAGTGAAGACGACGAAACTGATAGAAAACGGGAGCACCAAGGAAGTGGTGCTTTCAAGGACAGGTGAGATTCGATTAGTAGATCCGAAGTCTGGTAAGTTATATACTTCCATGCACATCCCTTATGGAGCGCGCATCTTCGTAAAGGACAAACAAGCAGTTAAACGCAATGATGTACTTTGCGAATGGGATCCATTTAACGCAGTGATCATTTCTGAATTTGGTGGTGTGGCGGAATTTGAAAGCATTGAAGAAGGAGAGACCTATCGAATTGAAAGAGATGATCAAACCGGATATGCTGAAAAGGTGATTGTAGAGTCAAAGAAGAAAAGGAAAATTCCGGTCATAAAGATTCTTGATAAAGATGGAGAGGAATTAAGAACGTATAACCTTCCCGTAGGGGCCTATATATCCATTGATGATGGGGATGAAGTGACTTCCGGTCAGGTTCTTGCTAAAATTCCGCGTAGTTTGGGTAAGATCTCCGATATCACAGGTGGTTTGCCGAGGGTGACCGAACTTTTCGAAGCCAGGAATCCGTCAAATCCGGCAGTTGTAGCGGAGATCGATGGAATTGTCTCTTTTGGAAAGATCAAACGGGGTAACCGTGAGGTCATCATTACAGCCAAAGATGAACAAGTCCGAAAGTATTTGATTGGTCTTTCCAAACACATTCTGGTTCAGGAAGGTGACTTTGTGCGGGCCGGAACCCAGCTCTCCGATGGATCAATTGCTCCCAGTGATATTCTGGATATTAAAGGTCCTTTTGCAGTGCAAACCTATCTGGTCAATGGTGTACAGGAGGTATACCGGGCACAGGGTATTACCATCAATGACAAGCACATTGAGGTCATCGTGCGCCAGATGATGCGCAGAGTGGTGATTCTTGACCCAGGTGATACCAGTTTCTTAGAGGGTGAAGCGGTAGAAAAATATGATTTTCTGGAACAGAATGACTGGATCTTCGATAAGAAGTTCGTTACGGAGGCCGGAGATTCAAATAAGCTAAAAGCAGGTCAATTGGTGACCTTGCGTCAGCTTAGAGAGGAAAACAGCTATTTGAAACGAAATGACCTCAAGATCGTTGAATACCGGGATGCGATTGCGGCTACTTCCAGTCCTGAATTGCAGGGTATTACAAAGTCATCCTTGGGTACACACAGCTGGATTTCTGCTGCGTCCTTCCAGGAAACAACGAAAGTGCTGAGTACTGCCGCGATTGCAGCCAGACAGGATGACCTGATTGGTCTGAAAGAAAACGTAATCGTAGGTAAACGGATACCGGCAGGTACAGGACTGCGAAAATTCAGATCTCTGATTGTCACCGGTGAACCGATGACCGAAGAGGAAGTTGAATAAAGACTGAACTAATTCGATTCTTTTTACAGAATTTAGGTTTAAAGGCTGTGGACTTTGGTTCACAGCTTTTTTTTTGCCCTTATATTACCATTGATTTAAATAACCCTTGGGTTGTCAGGGTTGTAAAATTCAAGGACGCACCCCGACCAGGATGTGTATGGTGTAGTGTATAGCGTTTGCTGGGATCATAGTGATCCAAAGGGCTAGTTTCCCAGAAGAGGTTTGTAGGCTTCCATCATCCGGACAAAGTATTTGCCCATGATATCAAACTCCAGATTTACTTTGCTGCCCGGGATGAGATCCTGAAAATTGGTATGGTCCCAGGTGTAAGGAATGATCGCTACCGAAAAAGAATTTTCATCCGGATCGATTACGGTAAGACTCACTCCATTTACAGATATAGAGCCTTTGGGAACCAGCAGTGAGGCGTGATGCTCTGCGAAAGTAAACTTGATCAGTCTGCTTCCATCCATATCCTGGATATCAATACATTCTCCATAGTCATCGACATGACCCTGTACCATATGTCCATCGAGTCTCCCGCCATAAACCATGGCACGTTCCAGATTCACCTTTCTTCCTTTGGTCCAGGTGCCAAGAGTTGATCTTTGTAGGGTTTCCTGGACAGCAGTGATGCAATGGCTATTACCTTCAACAGAGGTGACAGTAAGACATACTCCATCGTGTGAAACGCTTTGGTCTACCTTCAATTGAGAGGAGATTTCCGATTCAATAGTGACGATCAGGTTTGTCTGGTCTGCTCTTAGATCCTTCACAGTTCCAATCGACTCAATGATGCCTGTAAACATAGAGTAAAGCTATTTTCTACGTTGTTGGAGTGTTTAGATCAAATATTTTACCGGAGTAATTCAATAAATCCGCGTAATACGGTAAAACTTCTTGCTTGTCCGTCGGAACTGGCTTCAAAAACTTCGCATACATAAGTATAAACGCCGTCTGATAGCTCACTCCCGCTCAAATTTGAACCGTTCCACTCTATATCAGGATTCGTGGTTTCAAACACCAACTGACCCCAACGATTAAAAATTTTCATATCAACATGGTCAATAAACTGATAGGGATAGGAAAGAAAAACATCATTCGCTCCATCTCCATTTGGGGTAAATACGTTGGGCAGTTGATAAAATGGGCAATTGATGACACAAACAATATTGCTTGTATCGCTTTCATTACCCAAAGAATCCAGGGAGGTAACTCCATAACACCCAGCCTGCCCTGTGCTGGATTTGTGATCATAGGAACTTACTGCCCCATCGACCTCGGCCAGAAAGATAAAACTTGTATCAACGTAGGGCTTGAAATAAATCCGGTATCCTCTTACGTCAGACGGATTATCACATTCTTCATCCAGATCCCAGGATACACGATTGATAAATGTTCCTCCCGAAAGCAAGTTTGGATTATCACAGCTATTTTGAACGGAAGTGACGGGAACACAGGCCGGAACAACATCCTCCGGAGTTTGACAGACTATCTGGGATAGATTAAAAAGAGGACTGGGTAATTGTGCAAACCCATATGAACCTTCCGTTTCAACATAGTAGCAATACTCAACGCCGTTTACCAATCCGCCATCAGTAAAAGATGGCAATTGACTGGAACCAACCAGCATGAAATCGCTCTGTCCCTGGTCCAATCTGTATATCTTATAAGCATAGTTCTGCCAGGGAACCTCTGCCTCCCATGACAGGATGATCGCCTGATCACTCCCTTGTGCACTCAGGCGTACGGTTGAAGCCGGATCAGACATACTATAGAGCTGGTTGCCTGAATAGAACTCCACTTTATAGCTATAGACCTGATCCTGTGTATTCAGGCCGGATCTGTCGATAAAAGAGGTATCGATCAACCCTGAGAAGTTTGCACTTGAGAATTCAGCTCCAGATACCGGACTAAACGTGCCAGGTTCATATCCCAGACCTCTCAGTAACACAAACCGGTAGGGACCCGTGAAAATATTGGTATCAACTTCCATCGCATCAGGTTTGACCCATTGTACGGATATTTCGCCGGCAGATGGATCTGTCACCAAAACGGATACCTGAGTGATGAAGGGTTTATTTAGTTTCAGGCCGGCACAATCCTCGTTTGAAGGTATACTGTGTACAAGATTGAAGACCTGGCCACCGGGAGATAATCTGGCAAAGGTGGCAGTGACCCGGTAGCAGTAGCTGGTACCTGGTTGTGCTTCCTGATCCAGAAACTGATAGCGGTCACCCACAAAATCTTTGAGACCATAGGCAATCGGTACATAGCCCTTGCCTTCGAGACCTGCCGTACAGGTATCCGGGATAAATGGACTGCTGGTTTCCTTTCGCCAGACGACAAATCCACGAAAGTATTCATCTTCTGTGATCTCACAGGCATAGGGTTTGTCCCAGCTCACCAAAGTGCCATCTTGTTGTGATATGGCGGTGACATTTTCAGGTGGGGGACCCAATACCTTGATCTGAAGCGTGGATAAGGTAGCCAGGCCCGTAGTATCATTGAAGTCGTCAACAGCTTTAAATACCACAGAATAAGGATAGGTTGTGACGTGTTCACACTGAGTGATCCACTGAAACCGGGCAGTAACCGGTTGGGGCCGGTAACCGCTGGGTGGTGTAAAAGTAGCTGGACTGACTACGGTCTCGAAAGGGCCTCCCAAAGCCGTCAAGTTGAGGCGCTGCTGCGGCATATCGGGGTCAGAAGCCTGGATCTCGAGGCTAACGGTATCACCGGCAATCACACATATTTCGGCTGCAACATCAATTTCCGGGGGCTGATTGTTGCATTTGTCTTCAACCAGTATCTGCATATCCCGGATGATGGAGTTTAATAGCCGTCCCTGTCGATATTCGTGAATTTTGAATGCTATATTGTAATCACCTGGTTCAGGTGGGGAGTCCCAAATGATCTCCCCGGTCACTGGGTTGAGCGTTAACTTATTATCACTACTTGGCTCAGGTATCTGATCTGGAAAAAAATAATTTGGAACTTCTTCACCTTCTTTTTCCAGCGGAACAATCAGTTCATACGAAAGGCTGTCGCCATCCGGATCATACGCATTGGGATTATGGATAAAACGCTGACCAACACAGGCATAGTCGATGGGAGGCTGCAGCAGAATGGCAGAACTATTATATCCCTGAAACTGGGTACCTAGTAAGGATATTGTCGTTTCAATATGAAACTGAATTTTGATGGAGTTGGGGAAATTGATGTTTTTAATATTCGCAATCCGGTTAGGATCTGTCATACTTAGTTTGTAGGTCCCTCTACCTGGGTAAGTATGTTCTCCGATATAGAAATTTCTTTTGATGTCATTAGGTAGAATATCTCCGTTGCCATTAGCCCGAACAAGATCTGATGAAGTACCATCTCCCCAAAATATCTGCAGACTATCCCGGTCCGCCTGAAAACTACTGGTTTTTGTGTATGTAGTAATTGTAACCCGGATCGTCAGATCACCGATCTGTTCATAGGTGATCTCGCCAGCTCGATTATGGGTTGCCAGAGCCAGAGTATAGCTAAGGCAAGTCAGCAGGATAACTGTCCAGATCGAGTGTTTACGACACGGTAGCATATTTACCATTTAGTTATAAACGATTCTAGTGGTCTTTCGCTTGTAATTTGCCTAGACATTCTTCCAGGGCATCATCCCATGGTCTGATTTTGAGACCAAATGTCTCCCTGAATTTACTAAGATTTAATTTACTATTCCGGGGTCTTGGGGCGGCAGTTGGAAATTCACGGCTTGGAATCGGATTGATCCGGCAATTTAACTGACTGAAATGCACGATTCGTCGGGCTATTTCATACCAATTGGTTGTTCCGGTATTGCTGTAATTGTAAGTACCGGAAATTCTTCTCCACCATTCCAAAGAATGATCCTTCCTAATGATTTCCAGGATCACTTCTGCCAAATCCCGTCCATAGGTAGGAGCTCCCTCCTGATCATTTACCACATTGAGTTCTTTACGGGAGGCTGCCAATCTCAATATGGTTTTAGGAAAATTGTTTCCGAAAGTGGAATAAAGCCAGGAAACCCGGAATATCACTGCCAGCGAGTGATTAGCAGTGATCAGCTTTTCTCCCTTCAACTTTGATTTGGCATAGACCCCTTTCGGTCTGGTTGGGTCCTCTTCGACCAGGGGTCTGCGCAGATTATTATGATACACATAATCACTGGAAAAATGGACCAGGGGAATGTTCAGACTGGCGCAGATTTTTGCCAGATTACCGGCCGCCTCTGCATTGACCTGGTAAGCCACTTCTGCATTACTTTCTGCCAGGTCAACTGCGGTATAAGCCGCACAGTTTACCACATGAGTAGGGTTTGCCTCCCTGACCTGATCGATTAAACGCTCATCACAAATATTTACCGTATCCTTTGACCAGAACACCATTTCTTCCTTATCGGCTAAAGTCAGGGCTGAAAATTCACGACCCAATTGACCATTAGCTCCGGTGAAGAGGATTCTCGTTATTTGGCTGGCCATATGCGATGTTTACCGAAGGCGGGAAGACCCAAATCCCTTTCAGAAACGATGACATCACTATCAGGTAACTGCCAGTCAATCTTGAGTTGCGGATCGTCAAACCGGATACCGCCTTCGTGTTCTTTTGAGTAATAGTTGCTGCATTTGTAGGCGAAGATGACTTCATCACTGAGACAAACGTAGCCATGCGCAAAACCTTGAGGAATAAAGAATTGTCTTTTGTTCTCCCCGGTCAGCAGGATGGAGTGATGCTGCCCATAGGTTGGAGATTCAGGACGTATATCAACGGCGATATCAATAACACTACCTTGTATGATGCGTACTAATTTTGCCTGACCAAAAGGAGGCAGTTGATAGTGGAGTCCTCGAAGTACCCCTCTTCCGGAAAATGCCTCATTATCCTGAACGAAATTGCATTTGATGCCAGCGGTTTCATAACGTTCTCGCTGGTAGCATTCATAAAAGTATCCCCGATTGTCTTTCCAGATATCCGGTTCGATCACCAATAGTCCTTTGATATCGGTCTGTATGAAGTTCATATGTTGATTTTAAAGTATGTTTTCTCTGCTGGTATTCAATGAAGTAATGATTAGGTTAAGATAAGGTTATTCTGGATTTCCGTCACTATTTATCGCGGAAGTGAATCGAAATAGGTACACCGGTAAATTCGAAATTCTTTCTCAGTTGATTTTCAAGATAATTGCGATAACTGCCTTTTACAAAATCGGGATAGTTGCAAAAGAAAGCAAAGGATGGTGTTTTGGTGGGTAACTGACTTACATATTTTATTTTAATGAACTTACCGCGGTGCGCTGGAGGATGATAGGCTTCGATTGCCTTCAACATTATTTCGTTAAGCTCTGAGGTCTTGATCCTGGTCTTTCTACGTTCGTAAACCTCCAATGCCAGTTCCATCACTTTAAAAATACGTTGCTTCTCCAGTGCAGAGATAAATACGATAGGAACATCATTAAAAGGGGCCAGGCGAGACCGTACTGCTTTCTCAAATTCCCTGGCTGTATTGGTTTCTTTATCCGCGACCAAATCCCATTTATTCACCGCTACGATGATACCTTTCTTACGCTTTACCGCCAGTTGATAGATCTGGAGATCCTGTGCTTCTACTCCGGTAGTGGCATCAATCATAATGATACATACATCGGATTCTTCAACCGCCCGGATCGCCCGAATGGTAGAGTAAAACTCCAGGTCCTCATGCACTTTTGTACGTTTTCTCAATCCGGCTGTATCGATCAGGTAAAATGTGCGATTAAACTTGGTGTATTTTGAATGAATGCTGTCCCGGGTAGTACCTGCGATTTCAGTGACGATGTTGCGCTCTTCACCCAGGAGGGCATTAGTCAGGGATGACTTTCCCACATTGGGTTGTCCAATGATTGAGATTTTCGGAATTTCAGTTTCGAGTGATTCTCCCTCCTTTGAAAGGTTTTCCACCAAAGCATCCAGCAATTCACCGGATCCACTTCCGGTAATAGAAGAAAGAAAGTAGGTTTCTTCAAAACCGAGGCTCCAAAATTCATTAGCCTCTAATTGGCGGGTATGATTATCTACCTTGTTTACAGCCAATAACACCGATTTATCACTTCTGCGTAACATAGCTGCCACCTGTTCATCCAGATCGGTAACGCCGGTGGTTACATCAACCATAAAAATAATTGCAGATGCTTCATCAATGGCAATAGTCACTTGCCGGCGGATGGCACTTTCGAAGACGTCATCCGATCCATGAACAAAACCTCCGGTGTCAATCACGGTAAAACTTACTCCATTCCACTCACTGGTGCCATAGAGCCTGTCCCGGGTCACCCCCGAAACATTGTCAATGATTGCTTTCTGTTGGCCGATAAGCCGGTTATAGAGTGTAGATTTTCCTACATTCGGTCGACCCACAATGGCCACAACATTACTCATACGATTTTAAATAGAAATTGGAGAAGAACCGCAAATGATATTAACTATTGATTGTAACCCAAGCGTTCCAATAGATGATCATTGTTGCGCCAGTCTTCTCTTACTTTTACATGAAGTTGCAAAAATACTTTCTTTTCTAAAAAGGTCTCCATCTTCTTACGAGACTCAATACCTAATTGCTTAATAGCGGAACCACCTTTGCCAATAATGATCGATTGCTGTGATTTCCGACTCACAAAAATCAAGGCCTCAATACGGATGATGTTTTCCTCCTCTTTGAAGGATTCGATTGCCACTTCACAGGAGTAAGGGATTTCCTCCCGGTAGAGGAGAAATAAGTTTTCACGGATGATTTCACTGATGAAAAAACGTTGCGGCCGGTCACTTAGTTGGTCCGGAGGAAAATAGACCGGACCGGGGGGAAGAAGTTCCACTATCCTATTAAATAAGGTTCCTGTATTTTCCTGATTGATGGCTGAAATGGTATGTGTTTCTGCCTTTGGAATCAATTGGGAATAGAATTTTATCAGAGATTCCAGAGCCTGGGCTTCCATTAGATCAATCTTATTGATTACCACAAGTACAGGACATTCTAATTCGTTCAATTTCTGGACCAGTACGTGCTGGTCATCATACTCGTCCGCCTGATCTACGACAAAAAGCATGATATCGGCGTCTTCAAAAGTGGTGAAGACATATCGATTCATCTTCTCATGCATTTTGTAAGATGGATCATGTACAAATCCCGGAGTATCAGAGAATACGATCTGATATTCATCTTCGGTAACGATACC
>JAGQWZ010000280.1 GCA_020436835.1 Saprospiraceae bacterium
GTATTGATTTCCACAGGGTCATCCTGGGTTTCAACGGTAACTTCAATATACCGCCAGGTACGGAACCATAACGTGCTAAAAAGCCTGTCAGCCTCGCCATCCGGACTGAATTCATCGAAATATCCTTTGATGATTTTGCCTTCGATCTCATCCCGGTTTCCTTTTTGGCCATTTGCATCAAACAGCGATTCCGCATATTCCAAACGTATCTTACTGTTCATTCCGCCGCTGACATACAGATGGGGATAGGCATTGGTCAGATGCTGTTGATCAAGCAGGATGGTACATTTGGTGTGTGGGGGAATATGCATTGGAAATTTGGCTGGAGGTTGTTCCTTGTTCCCGTTGATATCAGTTCTGCGTACAACCGGTGCATCTTCCTTAATCAACTCCATCTGTGGAATAGCCCGGGGTACCAGTTCCCAGTTAAATTCTGTGGTATGTCCGGAAGCATGGGCTTGCCCAACATTCCGGGCAGCCGTCCAGGACTCATCATTAAATTCCGGGGATTCCCAGCCCCAGGGACAGAGACCTGCCTGTAGATGGATTCGCGGCCCGGTGACCAGGTAGGTTCTCAGATTGCCTCCTTCCGCCGGTAATAAGGAGTAGGCATTATCCTGAATCGTTTTCCACGCCGGCCCGGAATTCAGGTAGTCAAATTCAGGTTCGTTGGCCTGTAACAGAAACGCAGTCCGATGGCTCATTTGTGCAACTGGTCTTCTTATTCCGAAATTCCAAACGACTGCAGCCAGACAATTTATTCCTGCCTGCAGGTATGGGGCAATGTCAATTGTTTCATAGTGATAATGCAACAAATCACCTTTTGCAGGACCTTCACTGATTCGCTCTCCATTGATGTAAAGTTGATACCGGTTATCTGCTGACACATTAATGACCAGGTGATCGGGTAGGGTAGTCAGATCAAAATCCCTTCTAAAATGGTAAACACCAAAATCATAAGGTGATCCTTCGGGATGGCCTATCCAGTTTGCGGTCCAGGATTGATCTGCTAATCTGGTAGCAGGAAGAGATTCTTGGCCAGTTTGTCCCGGCAGAATTGCAGGCACTAAGAAGAGGGAAGGCAGAATGAACTTGTATCGCATGGATGCTGATTTATTACAGGTTCTAATTTAACCTGTTTTGAATGAAATCGGCTAAGAATGCCCCTCAACAATCAGTTGACTGAATGTAATGAACAGGGCCTGAAGGGCAATAGGCCTCCCGGTGGTGAAGATTTTAACCCTGAAAGCGGTGTTTACAAACCCTGTCATTGAGATGTAGTAAAAAAGATAAGCCGGATTAAATGAATTATTTCTTCAATTATAATTGCTGTAATTTATAGCTGGTACGCATTACAGGAAATTTGATAGCATGTTTAAGCGTAATTTTAAAGGCTTGTTAACCAATACCTTTTGATAGAATAGGCTGTTAAATTATACAATTCTTAATTTGTAAGAAATTCATAGATGTTAATTTGGTAATATAATAGATGTGAAAAACATATTAATAAATGGTTATAATAAATAATACAATAAAGTTTAATTCACTGTTAATGATAAGTGTGTAAAGTATATTGAAAATCAGTATAATATGAGGTGGAGGGCAGATATGCATGGAGTTTATTATTGGTGTGCCGTTGGTGCTATGAATGCTGCCTTTTATCCAATTGGCCGGGCTCAATATTTTTTTATGATTTAATTTTACTTTTGCGTTTGGAAGTTTATTTTTGTAGTAATTAAGTCTTTATACGAGATTGTTCATAGTGCATCATCAAGCATAGACGCTGATGCCAAACTGTGAGATGCGGTAATTTTTTGAATCATGTGCACGCCTTGAATTAAGGTGGGCTACGTATAAGACTATATTTAACGCCAAAGAGTATAGATCTTACGTAACATCTTGCTTCCGGATTAAGAGACCCCAGCTCGTTCCAGCAAGATTCTCCATTTATGTTTCGTACAATGCGTGTATGCATTCCAGTTCCTGGGATGTCTGTAATCACTTGGTCTGAATTCATCGCTGAATGTTTTTCACGTTTGATGTCAGTTGTCAGAATCAGGATTTTTAATTGTTCTGATTGTTTGAGACGCTATTTTGACTCAAGGCTAAACGTATGTTTATCCCTGGTCCGAGAAGACCTCACCCCCCCTGAAGTTTCTTCCAATACGTTAGACATTATTCAGCAACACGTGAATTCAGAACTTGGTTATGAATCTCAAACATGCTATAAATCAATTGGATGAACTAGAACCCAGGTGGTTTGCTGTGTACACACGCTACAAGCAGGAAAAAGTGGTTCTAAAAAGGTTAAAGGATAAAGGGATCGATTCGTACGTCCCCCTGACCCGTCGTTTCCGGAAATATGACAAAAGACTTCGTCATTTCGACATTCCCCTCATCAGCTGTTATGTATTTACCAAAATTACCCGCAAAGAATATGTTTCAGTTCTTGAAACTGAAGGCGTCGTAAAATTTATCAAGTTCTCCGATAATCTTATTTCCATACCGGAAGAAGAAATCCAATGGTTGCAAAAAATCCTTCTGGAAGACCTAAGCATTGAATTGGATCAGGAAGGTATGATTGCGGGCCAGCGAGTGGAAGTCGTTCGGGGAAATTTAATTGGTTTGAAAGGCACATTGATGAATACTTCAAACAAAAAGAATTTCCTCGTGGAATTTTCTGGCATCGGACAGAGTTTTCGAATGTATGTAGATCCGGCTTGCTTGAAATTATCGGCAAGCAGGGTTTCTGCGCTATAAAGCGCCCAATATATTTTTTCCCGGGTGACCGGGAATATTCTGAAATAGATCGCTGCCTTATGGCAGCGGTCCCAATCAGCAATCATTATTTTCTGTTGCTGATTGATATCTAAATACAATTGCTTTATCTGCAATTTTTCAGAAAAAAAACCTTCGGGATTTTTTAACGGCGAAGCCATATCATAGTTCGAAAAACATCTTATCA
>JAGQWZ010000281.1 GCA_020436835.1 Saprospiraceae bacterium
CAATGATTCAAACAAGCGGGCTGTCCTTCAATCCTTTTTTAGCCGATGGATAATGTGTTGGTGCCGGAGATGTAATATCGCTATCATTGTATGATTCCGCATCGATTGATTCCAAGGGAGCATTGTTAGTAATGGGCAGCCTGACGGTAAATGTCGTTCCGAAATTTACCTCACTCTTTACACTGATCGTCCCTTCAAATATTTTGACCAACTCTCTGGTGAGAGTGAGCCCAATTCCGGTACCGGTGTTCGTTCCGTCATTGGATTTGGAAACCTGATAAAAACGATCAAATATTTGATTCAATTCTTCCTGCCCTATCCCAACACCCGTGTCCCTAATCTCAAGGACCAGGTCATTTTCAACCTGATCCACCACAACATAAATATCCCCTCCTTTAGGGGTAAACTTAATTGCATTCGATGTCAGATTTTTAATAATGGTTTTGATCTTCTCCGGATCAAAGTCCATCATGATATTATTTACTTTTTTCAGATAATGCAGTTTAAGCCCCGCATGATCTGCGAATCCCTGGAAAGACTGCATCAGGTACCCCAGAAAACTTACCATGTCCGCCTGTTGCATCCGGATTGGTAATGCCCCGGACTCAATTCTGGATAAATCGAGGATTTGCCGGATGACGCTTTGCAAGTTATTACTGTTTCGTTCTATCATTGCCAACCCTTCACTGTACCATTTTTGCGGATTTTTGCGGATCTGGCTTACCATGCCCTGGATCACGGTGAGCGGCGTCCGCAGTTCATGGGTGAGGTTGGTGTAAAAACGGTCTTTAAAATCATTTAGATCTTTCAAACGTTTGGTTTCCACCCGGTTTCGTTCCCTGCGGACCTGGTAGCGGACAATAGACCGCAGAATAAACACAACGATTAGGAAATACGCAAGATAGGCCACTTTGGTTTCCCACCAGGGCGGTACAATGCTAATCTCAATGGAGGTTGGAATCTCCGATCCAATGCCGTCATTGTTAGTTCCCTTTACCTGAAAAGTGTAATGCCCCGGGTCCAGATTGGTGTAGTGGGCCGTGCGTTGAAAGGCATCTGTCTCCGTCCAGGAATCATCGTAGTTCAATAATCGATATTGATACTTGTTTTTTTCGGCATGGAGAAAGCTTAGCGCCACGAATTTAAAAGAAATGTTGTTTTGATGCCACTTCAATTTTATCTCCTCTGTAAATGCCACATGCGCAGACAAAGGGGAGGTCACAGTACCGGAGTCACTGGATATATGCTGC
Organism: Saprospiraceae bacterium; assembly: GCA_020436835.1. Classification (GTDB taxonomy): domain Bacteria; phylum Bacteroidota; class Bacteroidia; order Chitinophagales; family Saprospiraceae; genus JABDMH01. The sequence continues at coordinate 1,251 of JAGQWZ010000281.1, forward strand.
TGGTTGATGAAGAAATCAGTTAGCACAACCGGGGGTTCCACTGGATTGTCTTTAATGCTATCTGGATGGAATGCGACAAGACCATGATAAGTGCCGAAGTAGTATTCTCCGGAAGAAGATATGGCTGCAGCGGTGAGCCTGAACTTGGTACCGGGTAAGCCATCCGCAAGGTCAAAGTTTCTGAAGGTTTCGGTTTTAGCGTTGAAACAGGACAATCCATGGTTTGTACCGAGCCAAAATTCACCCTCTTTAGAGCCTAAAATTGAATGAACACGGTTGTTGGCCAGACCATGCCTTTCGCTCCAACATTTTGAATCACCACTTTGTGGATCAATTCTGCAAATACCCACTCCCGTTGCAATCCAAAGAAACCCCTCCTCATCCATCTGGAAATCATTGCAGACATTGATTGGTAAGGTATCAATAGACGATCTCCCGTTTCTCACATGATAAAGTTCAGACCATCCCGGAATCCAAAGATGACCGGACTGGTCCACAAAAAGCTTGATGTGACCAGGAAAGATCGTTTCTGCTCGATTGCCCAACTCGGCAATAGAAAATTGACTCGTTTTTGGATTGAATTTAGTTAGTGGTCTAGCAGCTGCATTAATGAATATCTCATCCCCCCATCGAACTATGGACCGGATCTGATTATTTGGAATACTTCCTTGATTGTCCGGATCATGTTTGTACTGACGATATTGGTTTTGCGGCGGATCATACCAGATCAGACCTTCACCGGCTGTAGCGATCCATAGTGCACCTCCTGTATCTACAGTGATTCGACCATCCGGCAGATATGGCAGATGAGTTGCCTTCCCCTCAAATTTTCGCCGTTCGGTGTCAAAAAATCGCAAATAACCTCCGTCAATTATCCAAAGGTGCCCTTGCTTGTCCGCGGCTATGGAAGAAATATTGTCAGCTTTTCTGGATCCGACTCCGACCGGTTCGTCAATTATTTGGAAGTCCTTTTGTTGACCACTCCAGTAAAATACCCCTGCATTGCCAGTGCCGATCCAGATATCGCCCGAAAGGTCTCTAAAAAGGCATTTAATATTGTTGCTGGAATAATCTCCGGAAAAAAGTGAAATTTTTTCGACACCATGATCATCTAGATCCACTACAAAAAGACCATTGACCCCGTCACCGATCCACAGCTTTTCATCACCGGACTCAACAATGCTACTTATAAAAAATCGTTTATCCGGATCTTGCGGCAAAAGAGAAAAAGGGAGAAAGCGATGTTTGATCGTATCAAACCGGAATAGTCCTGCGGTGGTGCCAGCCCAAATATTATGCCGGCTGTCTTCATATAGGGAATTTATCGTAAAGCTGCGGTTATCATTTATGATGCCGGTTTCATCGATGTATTCTAAATGAGAGATCAGTGTATCATTTGCCCAGTCATACTGGAATAAAATCCCTGAACCGCCGAACCACATATCTCCGGAATGATCTTCCAGGATAGCATTGACCCATCGGGCATCGAATTCTTTCCCGAATTCGGTCGCAAAAGAAATCATTTCCCTGCATGCAGTATCGATCCTGAACAATCCCTTATTTATGCCCGCCCAAAAGTTACCTCTTTTATCAAAATATAACACATCCATATAGGCATGGAGATCCGTATCAGAAATATCACCGGTCACCGGGTTATAAATAAACAAGCCGTTGGGAAAACCACCACTAAACCAGATTTTACCGGATCGGTCTACCTGAGTTTTATAGATGACACCGGGAAAGGTGCCGGAACGAAGGTCAGGATCATATCGTAGCTTGGTCACCTCCATTCCATCATATCGATTTAGTCCCGAAGGAGTGGAAATCCAGATAAAACCTGTGCTATCCTGCGTAATACTATATATATCCTCGTCGGTCAGTCCATCCTCCATACCCAGATGTTCGAACCGGTAGTTTGGTTGTGGAAAAATAGAAATATAAAAGAGACAAAAGAAAAGTGCCGTTAGAGTTGTTTGTAACTTATTGAGGTGGTCAGGCATCATTAAAGTTCTAATGCAGTAATTAATTTACAAAATAATTAGATCGGCCGCTCATGGATTTCCGGGTACCTCTAAATAGTAAGTCCGTGATTTTAAATGAAAATAATTCAGGGATCCTATTTCAAAACCGGCACCGCCTTTTACGATTCCTAAATTAGATGGTGAAATCCGGAAAATAATCCTGGACATTCAGCAATGACCGGTCAGCAGCGTCTTTGCATTTCACCAGATCTGATTCATGCAGATTAAGCCCGGATCCCTGATCAAAAAAAGTATTTCTTCTTTCCACATTACTTCAGTTTCGGAATAGCAAAAAACAATCTGGAAATTGAACATAATCTTTCACAGTCGGTTTGCTTCATTACTGCTACTTAAAAATTGTTTAAAACAAAGCCGGCCTCCTACATTAAGAGGAGACC
>JAGQWZ010000282.1 GCA_020436835.1 Saprospiraceae bacterium
AAAACAGAAAAAAGGAAGCATCATCCATATCAGCTCTATTGAAGCTTTTCATCCCGGAACAGGAATGGGAGTTTATAGCCTGACCAAAGCTGCTCTCAATATGTTGACGATGAGTCAGGCCAGGGAATGGGGAAAAAACGGGATCCGGGTCAATGCGATTGCACCCGGTCTGATCCAGACCAAGTTCAGTGCCGCTTTGATAGATAATAAGCAGATAATGGATCATATCCACCACCAGGTGCCTGCCGGCAGGGTGGGGCAACCTGAAGAGATCGCCGGTTTGGCCGTATTTCTTGCCTCGGATGCTGCTTCCTATTGCACCGGATCGGTATATGCCGCCGATGGCGGTTTTTTAATTTCTGGCGGTCTTTAGCTATTTATTCATATTTTCTGAAATCGATTACTACTATTTTTATTGACCATACATGTACAATCTGTAGATAAATCATGGACTTTATTGATGTAACCCGAATAGATGACTATGCACTGGTGAGCCTAAACCGGGGCAAGGTGAATGCAATCAATCATCAAATGGTGATTGAAATAAGACAGACTTTTTCGCAACTCCAGAATGAACCGGACATAAGGGGTGTAATCATTACCGGTAAGCCCCATTATTTCAGTGCCGGACTGGACGTGATCGAGCTTTATGCATATGATTTCGATCAGATTAAGCATTTCTGGCTGGATTTTCTCGGCATGATGATCGACCTGGTGAAATTCACAAAACCCATGATTGCCGCGATATCCGGACACAGTCCTGCCGGAGGTGCAATTATTGCTTTGACTTGTGATTACCGGATAATGGCAGAGGGTGAAAAGTATTTGATAGGACTGAATGAAGTCGCGGTCGGTATCAACATCACGGAAAGCATTTTTGCCCTGTATAGCTTCTGGCTGGGAAACAGAGTGGCTTATCAGTCGCTTTATAGCGGTCGTTTATATAATGTACAGGATGCCCGGGCAATTGGACTGGTAGACCAGATTGTCGAATTAGAGGATCTGCAGGAAGCCGCGGTGAATAAACTGAAATTGAGTTTGTTAGCCAACGACTTCATCCTTCAGGATACAAAGTCGGTAATGCGAAGTGAGTTAATTTCCCGGATTGACGTCGATCTCAGTGAAGAGGTGGAACGTAGATGTGCATATTGGATGTCTCCTCAGTCGCGAGAAGAAATTGGCCGTTTGGTAAATAGAATAGCTGGCAAATAATGAATAGACATGAGAGAAATTAATGATCCGGAAGATTTAAAGGCATTGATTGGAACCGAATTTGGAGTGTCGGATTGGTACCAGATCCGGCAGGTTCAGATCAAACAATTTGCCCAGGCTACCGGTGATTTTCAATGGATCCATCTGGATCCGGAGCGATGTAAGGATGAGTCTCCTTTTGGAAAGCCAATAGCCCATGGGTATCTTATTCTTTCCCTGTTACCAAAATTTTTCTATGAGGTTGTTTCCTTCTCCAAAGCAGCCCTCACTATCAATTATGGTTTGAACAAAGTAAGGTTTACCCATCCGGTAGCGGTTGATAGTAATATCCGGGCCCGGTTTACTTTAAATGATTTAAAAGAGTTGGAAAAGGGAGTCCGCATTTTTACGCAGACAGTATTTGAAATTCAAGACATAGAAAGACCGGCGTGTATTGCCGAATCGATCCTGCAAATTGTCTGGGAATAAATACGGAACATCAGGAATATTTCAGACCATTTCTTCCCCTTTTACAAAAGTCTTTTCCACCCTGATTTCGCCTGATCCTTCGATGTCCGCGACAATCAGATCGGCCCATTTGTCTATTTCCAGGCTTCCGGTGCCAGGACGATCGGTTTCCGTTTGGTCCACACCCAATAGCCTGGCGGGATTTGTGCTGAACATAGAGGCAGCCACAGGAAGGGCTGTATCGAACGGTAAAGCCGGATGATGTCGATACCATACGCCGGTCATGGCCGTGGTGAGCCACTTAAGTACGTTGGAGAATCCTCGATCGGAGGTTAAGACACTGCCAAACAGCGTGTCTTGCACACCCAGCATTTGCAGGTATTCGCGGTTCGTGCTCACCGCCCCTTTCAGTCCGAATAATGAAAAGCTAGTGACGTCATTCAGTCCATTGGCAAACATACTATCGGTAATCATGATCACCCTTTCTGCGTCTTTGCGGGCTATGGTGTCTCTGACATGTGCAGGGGCTACATGGTATCCATCACAAATGATCTCTGCGGAAACAAAATCGGATTTTAGGACAATCTGTTCAGCGCCTCCTTGTCTGAATCCCTTGGTGGAATTACGGCTGGGCCCGTTGAAAAAATGGACGGCCAGACTTAAACCGGCGTCGACCGCTGCCTGAAATTCATCTCCGTATGCAGCTGTATGACCTCCCGCCACTACGATATTATTCTCTCGTAGTCTGGCGATCAATTCTAATCCATGCTTCCCATGTTCCGGTGGAATATTGACAATACGAAGTAAATTTCCACTGGCCTCTTGCAGCTGTTCAATAATGTTCCATTCGGCATCGTAAAAGAATTTAGGATTTTGAGCACCCGCATAGTGAGGGTCTTTTAGAAAAGTGCCTTCCAGATTAATGCCTTCGACCAATTGATGGAAGGGCATTCGTTGGCTAATATATTCCCGGAGCGTACTAAAAGAGTATTCCAGTTTGTCCAGTGGTGCAGCCATGCTGGTAAGAAGTACCCTGGTTATGCCATGCCCGGCATAAAATCTCAATGCCTGTTCCAAACCATCTAGATATGCTGCTTTATCGAGGCTAAAAGAATCGGCTTTCACATCATAGAGACCAAAAGAAAAGTCAAAACCGGCAGATCCGTGATTGTGGATGTCGATAAAACCCGGTAAAATATATTTACCGTTTAAATTATGCACCATTTCGTAGCCGGCCTCAGGAATATCTGACCGGATGTGAGAAATAACTCCATCTTCGATAGACAGGTCACCGGAAAAGACACGATCCGGTAACACCAGTCGGCCATTTTTAAGTAGTGTTTTTTTCTTGGACATTTATTTTGTTAAAATGATTACCCGGTAATTTTTTTAATTCCCCAATTAATTCTTAAGCTGCTAAATTTTATTTTATCTGGAGAATGATCCAGGCCAGTAAAATCAGCGCTGCGACAAAAAGCCAGGCAAATAAAAAACCAAAGAAATCAGTCCGGTACCTTTTACTAAAGTGTGTCCAGCGTTCTTTCGAAAACCATTCATTAATATCCAGCAAAATAAGTTCCTTATCCTCGATCACCGGTTCGTTTTCCTTTTGATCGGAGTGGGTATGCATCTTCTTGAAAAATATATTTAGCGCCTGGATTGGTTCAGCCGGAGTTAATTTACTAACCACAATCAGGACGATGAATCCGGCAAGCATAGCCCATCCAAAAGGTTCGGGAGTCCACCGGTACACCAATTTAATTTCGCCGGTTGCCGTGTAATTTAAAATGTAGTAAAGGACAAAAGCCACCAGAACTCCGGCACCGGCTCCATAGCGATTGGCACCTCTCCACATGACTCCACCGAAGATCATGATTCCCATAAAAGCGGCGATCGTCTCCGTAAATAAAAATGCAGCAAGTACATTCTTTATCGAAAGGGCAAAGACGACCCCTAACAAGGTAAGCACAACCCCGGTTAATCGTCCCGTCCGCAGAAGCTCCTTATCCGAGGCATCCGGATTAATATAGGGTTGGTAGATATCTTTTGTAAACAGAGCGCCGAGATTTACCATAAAATTGGAACAGGAAGACATGTTTGCCGCCAAAATACAAGCCATCATTAATCCAATCAGGCCCGGAGCGAGTAGTAAGTTAGTTGCATATCCGAATGCGTGTTCCGGATCTTCAAGTTCGATGCCCTGCTGAATTACGATCGCTGCCACGATCAAGCCGGTGAGGGTCCATCCGATCGTCACCAGCCGCTTTACGAAATTTCCATATGTCTGTCCAATTCTACCTACCAATTCCGATTCACCCGTTGCAAACATCGACATCATATGAGGTTGTGCTGTGATGCCGACAAGGCCGTTGACCGCCAGCATCGCGATCGTAAATGCTCCCAGCCCCGTTTCTTCTGAATATAGCCAGAAAAAATCTTCCGGTAAAAGATTACGCATTTCTGAAAATCCCCCGATTTCGGTAAGGCCCGAAGGTATCAGGAGAAAGGACAGGATTATGATAAACAATCCCTGAATAAATTCGGTATGTGCTGCGGCAACCAGCCCGCCAAAAAAACTGTAAAGCATAAATGCAATGGTCATCCCTACCACTACCCAATTGGACGTGATTTGACCTCCGGAAGCCACCGAGATAATTTTTGCCGCTCCCTGCAACATTGCTCCCATGATGAATACAAAAAAAAGGATGGCGAAAATGGTATAAAAAAGACTCAGCTTTTCGCCGTAACGATCCCTCACCATTTCAGCGATCGTCGTTCGTTCGCTTCGGCGATACCAGGGAGCAATCAACCAGAACAGTGGGGTGATCAATAGGTTCTTCCACTGATACCAGATCGTGGCAAAGCCCCCCTGAAATGCCGCGCCAGCCTGCGCCACCGGCATCTCCGCATGAGTGCCGGTCCCAAAAGCCTGCCCCATCATCGTCCACCATTTAAATTTTCTCCCACCGCGAAAATAAGTATCACTGGATTTCATGTTTCTCGATATCCAGATCCCGTAGGCCGTAATACCTAAAAAATAGACGATGATTACAACGATATCAATATTCTGCATGCTTAGAGTTTAGAGGCGGATCCTGTGTCTAAAAATAGGTGACAGCTGGCATGGTTTCGCAAAATGGAAGCCGGACAAAGGTTTGTAATCTCGCCTTTTAGTGCATTTTTTACTGCTTCTGATTTCCTTTCGTCAGGAACGGATACGATAAGATGACGGCTTTTAAGGATTTGTCTAATACTCATTGATATGGCGGTACTCGGTACTCCGTCAAAGCTGTCAAACCACCCTTCTCCATACTGCTGTTGCCGGCAGGCATCATCTAATTGCACAACCAGGTAGGGATCCTCGGTTTCAAAATCGGCCGGAGGATCGTTAAATGCCAGGTGTCCGTTTTCACCTATGCCAATCAAGGCCACATCAATGGGATGCTGTCCTATAATTTTTCCCACCCGGTCACATTCGGCTTGAGGATCGGGATTTTCACCATTGATAAGGTGGTATTTACAGGCAAAATCTATTTTCTTTAAAAAGCGGTCCGTCAGATATTTCCGGAAACTGGCAGGATGGGTGGCTGACATACCAATATATTCATCCAGGTGAAACATGGTCACCTTTTCCCAGTCAATATTGGCCTGCACTAAATTCTGCAGAACCTGAAACTGACTGGCACCGGTAGCCAGGATAATATTCGCATGGTCCTTCTGTTCAAGATTTTCATTGATAAGGCTAATGGCGGTTTCCGCCGCAGCAATACCCAATTCTTCGGCATTTTTTAAAATTCGAGTGTTCACGTGTCAATTTTTGTATGGACCAAAATAATAAAAAAAGAGTCACCGTATTCCAGGTTCAATTTCCTGTGGCTATGTGCTCGGAATCTCCATAATTTTATCCGCCGGTTGGCTGGATTTCAGGAAAGCTCCCTGTAGTCTGAATGGTCCATGTCCCGGATGCTCCTATTATTTGTTATCTTGATCAAAGTGTAATTCTTTTATCGATGAATCTTCAGAGAATTTCTTTTTACATCCTTGTGTTCCTCCTGTTTGGCTGCCAGTCCCGGGAAATGGAAATCATAGATCCGAGACCAATGCAGGTGCTCTTCTTAGGGCACGAAAGTGAACATCACAACGCAAGGGCTTATGCACCGATCTTACAGGCGGCCCTGGCCCCCAAGGGATATTACTTTACCTATACCTCCGATCCGGATGACCTCAACGAGGAAAATCTGCAGGACTATGACGCTATTATGTTGTACGCCAATCATGACGAAATCACTGAGTCCCAGGCTGATGCCCTGCTTGCCTTTGTTAAAGGTGGCGGAGGATTTGTTCCGGTGCATTCAGCCAGCTATTGTTTTCGCAATTCGAAGCCGGTAGTAAAGCTCATCGGTGGTCAGTTTGCATCTCATGACACGGCGACATTTCAGGCTAGAATCATCGAACCCGATCATCCTGCTATGCGCGGAGTGCAGGAATTTACCAGTTGGGATGAGACTTACGTGCATGATAAATTAACCGGAGACCGAACCGTATTGATGGTGAGAGAAGATGGATCGGAGACGGAGCCTTATACCTGGGTCAAAGAATATGGAAGAGGTCGTGTATTTTATACGGCCCTTGGGCATGATGAGCGGACCTGGTCAAAACCGGAATTTCACGGATTATTGGAGCAGGCTCTAAATTGGGCAATCGGTGAGAGGAAATCTGAAGCCCTGGCAAAACTGGATCTTCCTACGCTGGGCTATTCCGATGCAAAGATTCCAAACTATGAGCAACGGGATCCTCCGCCCCAGCTCCAGGCTCCACTTGATCCGGATGCCTCTCAGAAAAGAATTCAAATTCCACCCGGATTTTCCCTGCAGCTATTCGCCGCCGAGCCGGATATTCTGAAGCCGATAAGTGCCGCCTGGGATCACCGGGGAAGACTCTGGCTCCTGGAATCCCGGGATTATCCCAATGAAATTAATCTGGAGGACGGTCAGGGAAATGACCGCATCAAAATTCTGGAAGATACCGACGGTGATGGAAGAGCGGATAAATTCACCATTTTCGCTGACCACCTGAGCGTACCGACCAGTATGGTATTTGCAAACGGTGGGGTTGTCGTCTCCCAGGCACCTCATTTTCTTTTTTTGAAAGATACCGATGGCGATGATGTGGCTGACGAAAAGAGCATTTTATTTAGTGGATGGGGAACGTTCGATACCCATGCCGGTCCGTCGAATCTGCAATATGGATTTGATAATAAGATTTGGGGTGTAGTCGGCTATTCCTCCTTTGAGGGAACAGTGGGCGAAGAGTCCCATAGCTTTCGCCAGGGTACCTATCGCTTCGAACCGGACGGCAGCGCGTTGGAATTTATGGGTGCCACCTCCAACAATACCTGGGGTCTGGGATTTACCGAAGCATTCGATGTATTGATATCTACTGCCAATAATACCCACAGCGCCTTCTTTGGCATACCGGAACGGTATTTTAATGGGGTTGAAGGCCTTAAGATAAAAAGTGTAAAAAAGATCGATGGCCATTATGCTTTCCACCCCAACACAGCCCATGTTCGCCAGGTGGATGTATTCGGTGGATTCACAGCTGCAGCAGGTCATCATCTCTATACGGCCCGGAACTTTCCAAAAGAATACTGGAACAGGATCGCCCTGGTTTGTGAGCCCACCGGTCATCTCTTGCACCGGGCTATAATCGAGCCTGACGGAGCCGGATTTGTAGAGAAAGATGGCTGGAATTTGCTTGCAAGTTCAGATGAGTGGGTAAGTCCCGTTCATGCGGAGGTAGGTCCCGATGGTGCTGTTTGGATATTGGATTGGTACAATTTTATTATTCAGCATAATCCCACCCCTCCCGGATTCGAAAATGGACCTGGAAATGCACATATCAATCCGCTGCGAGACAAGGCACATGGCCGGATATATCGCCTGATCTATAACGGATCCGGGACAAATGACTATCCGGAAATCGGTCCGGAAAAATTAGAAAACTGTGTGGATGTTCTCAATAATGACAATTTATTTTGGCGTTTGCATGCACAGCGTTTAATCGTCGAAAACAAATACCTGGAGGCGAAAGACAAGCTGGTGAGCCTGGTCAGGAATCAGGAGGTGGATGAGATCGGATTAAATACAGCGGCCATTCATGCTTTGTGGACACTGAAGGGCCTGGAATTATTGGGAGATGCGGATGTCTTTGAAGCGGTAAAAACTGCATTATCTCATCCCTCTGCGGCAGTGCGTAAAAATGCGGTGCGAATTCTGGAACCAACCCCCGATTACTTTTCACTTATTCAAAATTCTAAGTTGTGGGATGACCCGGATGGGGGAGTACGTTTAGCTGCTATCCTCCTGGTGATTGACCAGGAAGAAAATGAGGAGATTGGTACGATCCTCTATCAACTGGCAAATGATAAATCAGTACTGGAGGACGAGTGGCTTGCCCGGGCAGTTTACGTGGGGGCCATCAAACACAAAGCATCTTTTACCCGCGCGATGCATGCCAGGGAACGTGACCGGATTGCCACTGGTTTTATTGATGAAAAATTAGTGGTCGATTATTCGGGTATTGATGTACCGGTGGAAGATTGGAAAAATGTCATAACGCCTTCCCGGTGGTCAGAATCTAAAGCCGGTGAACTGAAAGATTTTGATGGTATAGTGTGGGTTAAACAAGGCTTTACTGTGCCGGAGGCCCTGGCAGGAAGGATGGCGCAACTGAGCCTGGGACCAATAGATGACACGGATGAAACTTATATTAACGGCAAAAGGCTAGGAGGGATGGAACGAAAATGGAATGACGACCGGAATTACCGGATCCCTGCCGGGCTATTGAAGGCCGGAGAGAATCAGATCACGATAAAAATTACAGATAGCCGGGGCCGGGGCGGCCTCTATGGTGAAAAGAAGCAGCTTTTTATTCAGATAGGAAATGAAAAAATCGATTTGTCAGGAATATGGAAATATAAAATCGAAGAAGAATTTAAACCAGACCAGGAAGTCTTCGAAGATGGAATGAGCATTACTGATCTATTCTTGAAATATTATGGGCCCTATGCCAAAGAATTGAGTAAAGATCTCCCGGAATTGCCGGCGGAGAAATTTGACCGGATCGTAGAAATGGGTACCCTGAAAGATCAGATGAAGTATGATAAAGAAGAATTTGAGGTGATTGCAGGAGAAAAAGTGAAAATTATTTTCAGTAATAATGACGGAATGCAGCATAATTTACTGATCGGCATTCCCGGAAGCCTGGAAATGATCGGTCAGGCTGCAGACAAACTCGCACAATCGGCATCCGGAGCAGAAAATGGATATATTCCTGAGCTTACGGTGATCCAGGCTGCAGCCGGATTGGTGGATCCCGGTGAGACCAGGGAGATCATCTGGCAGGTACCGGAAAAACCGGGCGATTATGTCTACGTATGCACCTTTCCCGGACACTGGCGCACGATGAATGGTGTGGTCAGAGTACGCGCTAAACCTGCCCTGTAGGAGGATTATTTGGCATTTAATGTAGGATTAAACCTGCTCAGGGACCATCAATCTATATGGTCATAGAAAAGGTGCGGGTCGAAGGTTTATTCCGGATCAGATGCATATCGAACGCCATGCATACATTCCGGATAAAAGGTCGGGCATAGTCCGGCACAGTGAGGGTTTCATTGTCTATGGTGACCAGGTGGTCTTTTTCCATCTC
>JAGQWZ010000283.1 GCA_020436835.1 Saprospiraceae bacterium
GCTAAAAAAAAACCACAGTACCCCTTTTGATACTGCGGCTTTTACGAACACACTCAAAACTATTTTTCATCTGCAAGATATGATAAAATATCTATATCCCGCAAGCCCTGGATCAATTTTTTTTACCATTTTAACTAAAAGGACCTGATAAATGGCAATTTGCTAATTCTGATGCCCATTAGATCGACATTTTATCAAATTTCCAACGAACGAAGGCCTCCATTGCTTCATAATTAGCAAGACCCAATTGATGATAAGCTGCGGCAGTGGCTTTGTTCCGGTCTTCTGCTCGCTCCCAGAACTCCCGTTCATCAGATCCGGGAAAGGGCGGCCGGTCTTTCTGGGATTGGTGCATGAAGATGGCTTTCCGTTTGTTGGCTACTTCCGTCGGGCTCAAGGGTACGGCCATCTCAATCTGGTCTATCCTCCATTCATGCCAGGCTCCACGGTAAAGCCAGAGCCAGCAATCTTTGACCCAGGATTGATTTTTAAGTTTATCCATGCCGGCCAGGATTGCATCAAGGCACACTTTGTGGGTACCGTGTGGGTCGGCCAAATCACCGGCTGCGTAGACCTGATGAGGTTTGATTTTCTCAAGAAACTCGGTAATGATGTTTACATCTTTTTCAGTAATGGCTCCCTTAGTAGACAAGCCGGTTTCATAGAACGGGAGATCCAGAAAGTGGATATTTTCATCGGGTAGTCCACAGACCCGGGCTCCGGACCTTGCCTCACCGCGGCGGATCAGACCTTTAATCTTTCTGGTTTCCGCCAGATCCTTCTCTCCTGCCTGCTTTTTGTTCAGATGTTTGGTTACTTTCTTATAAAGCGCTTCAATTTTGTCAGTATCCAGGTCGAGCGTCGGTTGAAACTCCTTGATAAATTCGACAAACCGGAGTGCATCATGATCGTGAACAGCAATGTTGCCGGAAGTTTGATAGGCTACATGCACTTCATGACCTTGTTCGACCAGCCGAATAAATGTGCCACCCATACTGATCACATCGTCGTCAGGATGCGGGCTGAAAAGAATGACTCTCTTCTTTGCCGGTAATGCTCGCTCTGGTCTTTGCGAATCATCGGCATTCGGTTTTCCTCCCGGCCATCCTGTGATGGTATGTTGCAGACCGTTAAAAATCTTTATGTTGATGTTGTAAGCACTGTCGTATTCTACGATGAGGTCACTCAGTCCATATTCATTGTAGTCTTCATCGGTTAACTTGAGAATGGGTTTACCCGTGGTTTGGGCCAGCCAGATAGTGGCCTGGCAGATCAGATTGTCGGTCCAGTTGCACAAACCTACCAGCCAGGGGGTACGAATCTTGGTTAGTCCTTCGGATGCAGCCTGGTCCAAAATAAATCTGACGTGGGGATGCTCTTGCAGGTACGATGCCGGACATGCCGGAGTGATGGGATCTTCTACGGCTTTACGGACCACCTCAGCTTTGTGCATTCCAAATGCCAACAAATAAATAGACTTGGCCTTGAAGATGCTGGCAATACCCATGGTAATTGCCCGGTAAGGCACTTTATCAAATTCAATAAAGTCTTTGATCGCATCCCTACGGGTAATATTATCCAGTTTAACCAGGCGGGTAACTGAACCTTCGAATGATCCCGGCTCATTAAAGCCAATGTGCCCGGTACGGCCGATCCCCAGTACCTGTATATCGATCCCTCCCACTGCTTCGATCTTTTCTTCATAATCAGCACAGAAGGCCTCCAGATCCTCCATGGCCACAGTCCCGTCCGGAATATGTATGTTTTTTGGATCAATATCCAGGTGGCTGAAAAGGTTTTCATACATGAATCGAACATAGCTACGCGCATCATCAGGCTGCATAGGATAATATTCATCCAAATTAAAAGTGACCACATTGGAAAAACTGAGGTTTTCCTCTTTATGGATCCTGACTAATTCTCGATAAAGCCCGATCGGAGTGCTTCCTGTTGCCAATCCGAGGACAATTTGTTCGCCCTCCTGTTGTTTTTGACGTACCGCCAGGGCAATGCTTCGTGCAACATGCTTAGAGGCTTCTTTGGAGTTTTCCCAAATTCTTACCGGGATTTTTTCAATTGAGCGTAACTGGTATTTAAGAGCGTCCATTCAAAGTTTTTTTTCTATAGGAGCAGGCAAAAATACGTGGTATTTATGACTTCAGATAATAATCAGATATTTAACTGTGTGCGCAAACAGTTGAATTTTTTGAAAGTTAACAGCCACTTTAGGGTAAATTAACGTATCCCATGGCAAATTGATCACCGGCTTTGACAATCTGCCCCTCCCTGAGGTGTATTTCGATCATCTTCTCGCTCGCCACATAGTTATGATGTTCATCTTTCAAGTAGGTCAGTATTTCTCGGGTTCTGGCTTCGATCACCTCGCCACTGGAAGGATAGACGTATTTGCCATCCAGACTTATATTAATCCAACCTGGCATATCCTGCAAGGGAATCGTTGTCAACTGTTGGTACGGAGGTTCTGCACTGAATACATGCACCCGCATATTGTACCCGTCACTAAGCCAGATCTCGTTTTCATCGGGAGTTAATCCAATTCCATGACTGGGGTTGCCATGCCTGCGTACGGATCCTTTATCCCAGCCCTCTACCTTGATGCTGGCAAGTTTTTTTCCGGTATTTAAATCCCCCACTTCAAATCCGAGTAAATCATTGACGTTCACAAACACACGGCTCTCGTCACTGCTGATGGTGAATGGGCGGATACCGCCACTGAAGGGTCCGACCTGGCTGACAAGACTATGCGATTTCGTTTCTGCAACATTTAAAAACGGCGTACCTATATCTCCCATGTATACTCTTTTGCCAGAGGGACCATAGATGGTATTATGCGCCCGGGTGAAGACTTTGATTTTACCAATGATCTTTCCATCTTCGCAGTTGACTACGTTCCAAAAGTCTTTTTCCAGCGACGGCAGATACATCGTAAGGCCATCCGGAGAAATTGACATTCGATCACAGCCGCCTTCAAAAGGAATCTCCCAAATAATCTTTTCACTGTTTAAATCGATACGTTGCAAGCCTTCCAGGGTGCTGATGAACACACTGTTGAGTGGAATACTCACATCGATCCCTTTGACATTGGAGGGGGTACCATCGGGATGCAATCCCGCTGTCTCTATGCGCTTGACAAAAGAATGGTTGTTATCTATATCAAATACCAGAAGGCCATGTCCGCCGTAGCCCAGGTAATCTCTAATACCGGGAGTGGCTACATAGAGAAAATGACCGGTGTTACTCTGCTGTACATCAACCTGTTGAATAATTTCTTTTTCCTGTAAAAATGGCATCAGGGCAGCAAATATCAGACTGACAAGAAGTGGCAGTAAATGAACTTTCATGGACACAATAGGATTTAGTACTTTAAGGTACGAATATTCCTATTGGCTTCTTCTGGCTTCTTTTTAGCTTGTACTGCCAAATCCGATATATTACCTTTGTCATGCACAACTAGCAATTTATGTTTACGATCAATATATATCTACGCTTTGCCTTAATCGCCGTCACGCTTATCGGAGGAGTAATTCTGACTATGGTGTTCGGATTCTGGTATGCTTTTCCCTTTATCCTCATTGGCTTAGCCCTACTGATCGGGTATATTTTTCTTGGCACGGTTCAATCTGCTGCTTTGCTGATGCAGAAGATGGATTTTATAGGTGCAGAAAAACGACTTGATCTGACTTTTAAGCCCAGTTGGCTCTATTCTGCTAATCGTGCATATTACTATATGATCAAAGGGGGAATCCATATGCAAAATAAAAAGTATGCCGAAGCGGAAGTGATGTTAGAAAAAGCACAGCAAACGGGTCTTCCTTCTGATAATGAAAGGGCCATGGTTTTTTTACAACAGGCAAATTTGGCCGTGGTGAAAAATAACTATACCGGAGCCCAGGGATTGATGCGTCAGGCTAAACAGCAGAAGGTTACCGAGCCTCAGATCAAAGAGCAAATCGCAGAATTTGATAAAGCCTTGAAAAATCAGGGAGCCATGCGAACGATGCAGCAGAGGCATCGTGGTGCGGTTATGCAGCCTGGGGGTAAGAGACGCCGGCCCAAGGCCAGATAATTGCTCTATGTCCTGATCCCTTCGACACTATACTTGCCGGGCCCAGTAAGAAATAAAACAACACTGCTGACCAGAAACATGATAGGCAGTTCTTTTCTCCCGAAAGGATCATCCCAATGCGCATAGAATATCACAACCAGCATCGTGATAATAATGGGTATGGCTGCAAAGCGGACCTTCCAGCCCACGATAAGCAGCAATGAGCAAAGGACCTCGGCAAAAACTACCAATGCCAGAGAAATAGTGGGTCCCAACCCAAAAGGGTCCGCAAAACGCTCCATGCGATCGGTGAAATTTACCAGTTTTGGATACCCGTGAGTCAACAGCAATAAACCCACCTGGAGGCGTAAGAGCAATAGAGCTAAATCTGAAAATTTTGCATTAGCAGTCGAATTGGAAAATACTGACATGATCATTTTATTTTGCTTCAACAAATATTAACAAAAAATGTCATATCACTTAAATGCGTATTAGCAATATTTGAATTTCAGCCGACATTTTTTCTCTGTAAAGCAGTCTAAATTTGATCTGTGATAATATTGTGATACTTTCTGATGTACTTTGTAGGTATGAAATCAATTTTGGCTGTTGAAGATGATCCGACACTTCTGGACCTCTTGAAAATTCATCTGCAGGATATTAATTGTCGATTGGATACTGCTCAGGATGGCCTGGTCGGTTTGAAAAAAATACTGGAAAATCCCTACGATTTAATTTTACTGGATCTGATGCTTCCATCGATGGATGGTTTTGAAGTGTGTAAAAGAATCCGGGCAAAAAATATCGTGACTCCGGTACTGATGCTTACCGCTAAAAGTGAAGAGATTGATAAAATCCTGGGTCTGGAAATAGGAGCGGATGACTATGTGGTAAAGCCTTTTAGTATCCGGGAACTGATGGCCCGGGTCAAGGCATTGCTGCGCCGGGTAAATCTGAATGAAATAAAAGATGAGAGTAATCCATCTGCACGGATCAAGAGAGGTGGCTTAGATATCGAGGTCGAAAAAAGGAGGGTTTTAGTAGCGAAAAAAAGAGTTGAATTAAGTCCAAAAGAATTTGACCTGTTGGTTCTTTTAGCTTCAAATCCTGGGGTAAGCTACAGCAGAAACCGGCTTCTTAATATCATTTGGGGTTATGAATTTGAAGGTTTCGCCCATACGGTCAATTCACATATTAACCGTTTAAGGGCGAAGATCGAACCCAATATGAATGAACCCTCTTACATTCTTACAACCTGGGGCATCGGATATCGATTTAATGAAGATCTATAAGGTGATTATTTTAGTATACTGAATCAATGAATAATAAACTTTTTTGGAAAATATCGGGCGTTTTTCTGTTTATCCTGATCGCAGTTGCAACGGTCTTTATTTATGTGACTGTTTTTACTTCGCAAATGTATTATGAAGAAGTAAATCAGAAATTAAATGCAAATATTGCCGCGCAGACTGTTCAGGAGGTGAAGCCTCTCGTGAATGGAAAGGTGGATACGAATGCAATCCAGGATATCATGCATTCAATGATGGTGATTAATCCCAGTGTAGAGGTTTATCTCCTTGATGTCTCGGGTAAAATTATCACCTATGTTGCTCCCTATAAGAAAGTAAAATTGGACAATGTTTCACTTGAACCGATCAGGGAGTTTATTGAGAGGAAGGATCACCGTATTGTGAAAGGCGATGATCCCCGCAATCCGGGGCAGGAAAAGGTCTTCTCTGCTGCGGTCATTGAGGAAGGGGATAAGACCCAAGGGTATATTTATGTAATCCTTGCCAGTGAAGAACAGACTTCGGCAATGTCAATGCTCTTCGGAAGTTTCATCCTCAAGATCGGAGCCCGGACTATAATTATTTCTATCCTGGTTGCGATCGCACTGGGCCTGTTTGCTTTCCTTTATCTCACTGACAATTTGCACAAGATAATGCACACCGTACGTCGATTTAAAGAAGGGGATCTGGGCGCAAGGGCAAATACACAGGGTGATTTTGCTGAACTGGGGGAGACCTTCAATGAAATGGCTGATCAGATCGTGGGAAATATCAATCAGCTTAAATCAGTCGAAAAATTAAGACGGGAATTAATAGCAAATGTGTCCCATGACCTACGTACTCCGTTATCTGTCATGAGTGGATATATCGAAACGCTTTTAATGAAAAAGGATCTGACGGAAACAGATAGAAAAAAATACCTGCAAATAGTTCATAATAGCAGTGAAAACCTGTCTAAATTAATCGACCAGCTTTTTGAATATTCGAAATTGGAAGCCAAAGAGATTATACCTGAAAAAGAACCTTTTCAAATTGCTGATCTCATTCAGGATATCGTCATGAAATTTGAAGTAATTGCGGCGGAGAAAAATATGCAGATTCAAATGGATGCTTCTCCTCAACTACCGATGGTTTTTGCAGACATTGGTTTGGTAGAAAGAGCCATTAGTAACCTCCTTGACAATGCGGTGAAGTATGGAAAGCAAAATGGATTAGTGAGCATCAAACTTCAATCGAGCCCTGAGGCAGTGAGTGTGCATGTTACTGACGATGGTCCTGGAATTCCCGAATCCGATCAGTCTCACATCTTTGAACGTTATCGCCGGGGAGACCGTACTGAAATTGGAAAAAAGGGAGCAGGTCTGGGATTGGCGATAGTGAAAAAGATTCTCGAAATTCACAATCAAAGCATCCGGGTCTTCTCCGAAGCAGGAAAAGGGGCGACCTTCATATTCAACTTGCCCACTTATCATCCGGCCTGATTCAGGCTCACTTTTCCCGACTCGCCTGATGATTAAATATTATCTTCCTTTACTCAGCCGGACTTACGGTAATGGTATTTAAACAATTGTGAGGTAAATCGCTTTATTAAGAAACGAAAAGAGCATTCATGAAGGATAAGATCTATCAAAAAAGAGACCTGAAAGTGCACTGGAAATCAGATTTGTGTATCCATTCCGGCAATTGTGTCCGCGGACTCAAAGAGGTGTTCGATCCCAAGCGACGTCCATGGATCGACCTGGAGAGAGCAGAACGTGACCAGATTATAGCCCAGGTAAAGAAATGTCCCTCCGGTGCCTTATCTTACACCCTGGAGGAAGTTACCGGGACCGTCCTGGCTGACGAAGAAAATAGTATCCAGGTGATGGCATTGCCAAATGGTCCTTTGCAAATCGATGCCACCTGTCTTGTCACCCTGGCAAACGGCGAATCTGTGACAAGGAAAAATAAAAGTTTTTACTGCCGTTGCGGTGCCTCTTCCAACAAGCCTTTCTGTGATGGCAGTCATAAAAAGGTCGGATTTACGGACTAACAGTCGAAGTTAGATGGAGAATATCAAATGGGCCCGCCTATATTCATCAAGCAGTGAGGTGCTGATTGCGCTGCTAAAGGGTAAATTATTGGAAAAGCAAATACCAGCAGTTGAACTTAGTAAGAAAGATACGGTCTATAATATGATTGGCGATATCGAACTGATGGTTCCTCATGAGCAGTTCTCAGATGCATTAGATGTCTTGGCAGATTTTAAAGAAGACGTTTTAGATCATGATGAATAAACAGATAGCAACTTTTGGAGCCGGATGCTTCTGGTGTATCGAAGCAGTCTTTCAAAACCTGAAAGGAGTACTTGCAGTGGTAAGCGGATATTCCGGTGGAAAGGTGAAGAATCCCACATACCGGGAGGTTTGCTCTGGTTTAACCGGACATGCGGAAGTTGCTCAAATCGAATTTGATCCCGAAGTGATCTCTTATCGCCAACTTCTGGAAGTATTCTGGAGCACACACGATCCGACTACCCTAAACCGGCAGGGTCATGACCGGGGTACTCAGTACCGCTCAGTCATTTTTTACCATGACGATAATCAACGTGCGGAGGCTGAAAAATCGGTTCAGGAAATAGCAGAACGGATTTGGGATGATCCCATAGTCACCGAAATTGTGCCGGCGGAGACCTTTTATCCGGCGGAAAACTACCATCAGGATTATTTCAAAAATAATCCGACCAATGGATATTGCCGGGCAGTGATTAATCCCAAAGTAAATAAGGCTAGAAGCCAATTTGCCCACTTACTAAAATCAGATGCTGATGAAATTAAATAAACTGACTGACGAAGAAGCAAGAGTGATCCTGCACAAAGGCACGGAAAGGCCCTTTACCGGTCGATTCAATCATCATAAAGCAAAGGGCTTATATCTATGTAAGCAATGCGATACACCCTTGTATACATCTGAGCACAAGTTTGTTTCTCAATGTGGCTGGCCAAGTTTCGACGACGAAATTAGCGGTGCGGTTGAAAGAATACCGGACGCGGACGGTCGTCGAACTGAAATAGTTTGCTCCAATTGCGGAGGTCATCTGGGTCATATTTTTAAAGGGGAATTCCTTACACCAAAGAATTTGAGACATTGTGTCAACTCAGTCTCCTTAAAATTTATTCCCCTTGAATATAAGGACGATCCCAAATCAGCCCCTCATTTTGAAATCGGTTGATACCTGTGTCACTGATCAGCATCACTAAATACTGGTATATTCATTAATCTCAATATCTTTCGCCGATGGAAGAAGAAAAACTTAGTCCTGAAAGCCGGAGATCCTTTAATCGATTTTTGATTGTAGTGGTTATCATTATGATAGTGACGGGATTTGTGGCATTATGGGATAATTGGGGAGGAGATGTCGTTGAGCAGACCGGTGCTGGAGAAGCCAAAAACCTGGCACTACCTAATGGTGTAAAGGTTAAATTACTTGCTCAATCGAGCCTGCAGTTTCAGAAGGGTGCCGCCCACAAACTATTTCTTGATGGCGCTGCTGACATCAAAACCGGAGAGGAAGGTAATACCCGGCAAATCTCCTTCGAGACTTCAGATCTCACCGTGAAAAGCAGACAGGCAGCGTACTCTTTGGAGTCTGGTGACAGTGGTACTGATTTAGAAGTCGCTAGCGGAGAGGTACATCTTCTGCTTAAGCCCGATGGTTCGGGATCTCTTTTCCTGGAAGCCGGAGAATCTTATCATCATAAATTGCAGTCTGAGCGTCAGCAGTGAAATCCTTTCTCGATCATTCTGCTCCCCCCCATTAGTCATATTAAATTATTTTAATATCTGTCAGGGGCAGTTGTAACATAAATTGTATTTTTACGTTACCCTTTCATCGGATAAATACACTCAATTCTTAAGCAAGGTCTACTTCGGCATAGTATTGGTAGGCCATAGCAGAGATAATTGACCACACTTTTGACAATTTTTGATCCATGAGAAACTTGGCAGGAAGCCTGCTGGCAGGAATGCTATTGCAATTTAATCCCCTTTTAGCCCAAGAAGAACTTACTGCATCCCTTGACCTCCCGGATGGGTTAGTGGAGCACAACCGGAGCCTGGGTGCTACTGAAACCTATCATTCCGACACCAGCCGGTATCTATCCGACTGGGATTTTGTTGACTGGGATAGCGGCTCATTCAATCCGTACAAGGAACAAGATCTGAAGGAACCTTTCTTTGTAAAGTTTAATGAAAATCATTACGCCGCACCGGTACAGCGCCGTATGGTAGTTACTTCACGGTATGGTTGGAGAGATGGACAATTACACCGTGGCATCGATATAGATCTGGTGACTGGAGATGAGGTATTTGCTATGCTGGATGGAAAGGTACGATATGTACGCTCTCATGCAGGACATGGCAGAACAGTAGTGATCCGGCATAAAAATGGATTGGAAACTATCTATGCCCACCTTTCAAAACAACTTGTCGAAGAAAATCAAATCGTCAGAAAAGGTGAAGTAATTGGCAAAGGTGGAACCACCGGAAATGCAAGGGGAAGTCACTTGCATCTGGAAGTACGTTATGAAGGAATCACGATAAATCCTGAATATTTCTTTGATTTTGAAAAAGACCAGGAAATCAGGGCCAGGGAATCCTGGATAACGGAGGAAATAGCCGACCCACGCCGGTTTTCTTCACTTAAGAAAGCCTCCCTGAATATTGAAAGAGAACTCGCCCATACCTCCGATGTCTCTGACTCGAAAGAAGCTACAGAAAGTGCTGATCCGGAAATTCCAGTCGAACGAATTTCGTTGGAGGCCACCTCTGTCCAGGATCAACTGGCATCGGTTGATCCACCGGTTTCGGAAGGCCCATATACCATTAAATATGGTGATACGCTCTACAGCCTTGCCCGCAAACACGGCACCACTGTCGAAGAAATCTGTCAGGTAAATGGAATTAAAGACAGCTTCAAAATACGGGTCGGACAGAAGATTATTTTAGATTTCTAGGATCGGGAAGGGAGTCATCATTTATTTCGATAATTCTGAAGCTGGATTACAAGACTTTACTATGTTTAGAACATGGAATTCAAAGATCTAGCTCCCTACCAAGACGCATTCGAAAGCTACCTACTGCGGGAAAATCTTGAACAGAACAAACCTGAGGCTCTTTTCACTCCTGTAAAGTATGTCATGTCTATGGGCGGGAAACGTATACGTCCCATTCTGACATTGCTGGCATACCAATTATTCGACCGGGATTTTGAGCGGGCATTGCCGCAAGCCCTCGCCGTGGAAGTCTTTCATAATTTTACCCTGGTTCATGATGATATAATGGATATGGCTCCGACCAGAAGGGGAGTGGATACGATTCATGAGAAATTTGGAACGAATCCAGCCATTCTGTCGGGAGATGCCATGTTGATCATGTCTTATCAATATTTAACCCGCAAACTGGATAAAGCTCAGGTCGGACCTGCTGTCGATCTATTCTCTGGTACGGCACTGGATATTTGTAGAGGACAACAGATGGATATGGATTTTGAGAATCAGGACTATGTTACCCTGGATCAATATCTCCTGATGATCAAATACAAAACAGCGGTTCTCCTTGGGTTGGCTCTGGCGCTGGGTGGAGTGGTTGCCGGGGCAACGGATGAGTCCATCCAACGACTCAAAGAGTGTGGAATCGCAGCTGGAATGGCTTTTCAGATCCATGATGATTATTTAGACGCCTTTGGTGACGCCACCGTGACCGGAAAACAACGGGGTGGCGACATTATTCAGAATAAAAAGACCTACTTATGGACAAAGGCTTATGAAATCGGCGGAGACCGGATCCGTCAGGAATTAACACATTGGTACAGTCAGACCGATGTGGATCCTGCGGTCAAAGTACGCCGGATTCTCGAGATATTTCAATCCCTGGACATTGAATCATACTGCCGTCAATTGCAACTGAAATACACGGATAAGGCTATTGATGCGCTCAATGCACTAGACTCATCTGTCGAAAGCAAACAGAAAATATTTGACTTAATGACATTATTGCTGAGCAGGAGTCATTAATAGAGCTCCAGAAATGGGCTATTTCTGAATGCTCATCAAATAAGCAACCAATTCACCTTTTTTACCCCTTATCTCATCTTTCTCCATTCCCAATGAATCATATACCTCACCCCATACCGGCATTTCTCTCGGGCCATGGGATTTTACCCATTGCCGTCCATCAATGATTTGAGCTATCTCGACGATCGGAAAGTCTTTGGCTTTACGGCGTTCCTGAATACGGGTCAGATCGGGAGCCTTAGGATCCAGATCGGTGCGCGTGGGAGCTACCGTTTCGCTGCCATGGCAGGAAATACATTGTTGGTCGAAAATTGCCTGACCCCTCAATGCCTGAGCCTCTCTGGTGCCTTCACGAGGGCCTTGATTACAACTCCATTGCATGAATAAGAAAATGCCTGCAAGGGCCATTAGGATTACTTTGATTCTGTTCTTTGGAGAATTTCGCTTTGTCATAGTATAAGGATTGAATCGAATATAAATAAAAGTACAGCCTTGAATTTAGGAGTATTCTAAAAGTCTGTTCATGATGATCATCAGTGTACATGCTGACTATGGGCAACTGCTGTCTTCCCGCTCAGGTCCTCTCGAAGATCTCTTGCTTCAGAATGTTCCATTATTCTTTTGACTTGAGAAGCAGTTTTCCATTCCACCATTCTTTTTCGATGGTGGCACCATTCTTTTCGTAAAATTTAATGGCAGGTACATTCCAATCCAGGACCTGCCATTTGATCTGCACACAGTCAAGCGTACGCGCCCTTTCAATAAAGGCATCAAATAACTTTTGTCCAAGACCACGATTTCGGTAATCCTGCCGGATAATGAAGTCTTCCAGATACAACATTCTTCCTTTCCAGGTAGACCAGGTGAGATAATAAACACAGGTACCAACGATCCTGTCCTCACCTTCAAGGACCAGTGCTTCAAAGACTTCCTGCCGAAAGGCTTTCTGATAATCCGAAAGATCTGCCCACACCGCATCCGGCTCTTTTTCGTATTGGGCCAATTCCTTCACGAGAGAAAGGATATCCTTCAGGTCATCATATTTTGCCAGTCTAATATTCATTCAAGCTGGTTTACTGTTATCTGCCGTATTCTGAGGCCTAAATGTTCGCTCAAAATTAACGATTGAGGGTTTGTAATCCCCAAAATTAAATCTATCTTTGCCGTCGCTTTTGAAGAGAGGGGTCTCTTTTCGGGTAAAATTCCCTCCAAAAGTGCCGAATTTATTAGAAAAAACAAGGATATGCCTACAATTAATCAGCTTGTTAGAAAAGGTCGAAACCGGGTAGTGACAAAAAGTAAGACCAGAGCTTTGGAGGGAAGCCCCCAAAAAAGAGGAGTCTGCACACGTGTGTACACTACTACCCCGAAGAAACCAAATTCGGCATTGAGAAAAGTAGCAAAGGTCAGATTGACGAATGGGGTGGAAGTGATTGCTTATATCCCGGGAGAAGGTCATAATCTTCAGGAACACTCCATTGTGCTGCTAAGAGGCGGAAGGGTGAAAGATCTACCGGGTGTACGCTACACAATTGTGAGGGGTGCATTGGATACTGCCGGTGTGACTGACCGCTTGCAGAGTCGATCAAAGTATGGTACTAAGCGACCTAAGAAATAAGAATTCTCAAGAGTTTTAAGATATGAGGAAACGTAAGCCAAAAGTAAGACCACTTGCACCGGATCCAAGATATAAAGATCCAGTGGTTACTCGATTTGTAAATAATTTGATGCTGAGAGGCAAGAAGGGCGTGGCCTTCAAGATCTTTTATGATGCAATGGACATTATAAAGGAACGGGGAGGAGAAGATCCTCATGCAATGTGGCAGAGTGCCCTGAGCAATGCGACCCCTCAGGTTGAGGTTAGAAGCCGGAGAATCGGTGGGGCTACTTTCCAGATTCCAACTGAGATTCCGGGTAACCGAAAGGTGGCTATTGGTATGAAGTGGCTCATTCGTTTTTCTCGTCAACGCAATGGTAAGGGTATGGCAGAAAAGCTGGCTGCAGAAATAATGGCAGCAAGCAAGAATGAAGGAGCCGCAGTGAAGAGAAAAGAAGATACGCACAGAATGGCTGAAGCAAATCGTGCTTTCGCGCACTTCAGATCGTAATTTCTAAGATCAGATAAGGTTTATAATCAAATGGCAGATTTAAAATTCACAAGAAATATAGGTATTGCAGCACATATCGATGCTGGTAAAACAACCACCACCGAACGTATTCTCTATTATACTGGTATAAGCCATAAAATAGGAGAAGTACACGATGGGGCTGCAACCATGGATTGGATGGAACAAGAGCAGGAAAGAGGTATCACGATCACCTCGGCTGCTACCAAAACAACCTGGCCCTGGAAAGACCAGACCTATACTATTAATATTATCGATACTCCCGGACACGTTGACTTCACCGTTGAGGTAGAGCGATCTTTGCGTGTTCTGGATGGTGTGGTGGCGCTGTTTTGTGCAGTCAGTGGGGTGGAACCTCAGTCGGAAACGGTCTGGCGTCAGGCTGACCGTTACAAGGTGCCCAGAATTGGTTTTGTAAATAAGATGGACCGTTCTGGTGCAAATTTCTTTGAAGTGGTAACGCAGGTCAGGGAAATGCTCGGTGCCAATCCCGTACCTCTACAGGTGCCTATTGGTGTGGAAGAAAATTTCAAAGGAGTGGTTGACCTGATCACCAATGAAGCCCGGATCTGGAACCAGAATGACCAGGGTATGACCTATGAAGTGGTACCGATTCCAGAGGATTTGGTAGATACGGTGACCGAATACCGGGAGAAACTTCTGGAAAGTGTGGCTGAATATGATGATAGTCTTCTAGAAAAATTCTTCGAAGATCCGGATAGTATTACGGCAGATGAGATCAGAGCAGCGATCCGTGAGGCGGTGATCGATATGAAGATCATTCCGATGATGTGCGGGTCTGCTTTTAAAAATAAAGGAGTGCAGGCAGTATTGGATGCCGTTTGTGCGTACATGCCGTCTCCAACCGACGTGGAAGCAGTGGAAGGTATCGACCCTCGCACCGATGAAACGATTAAACGTAAGCCTGATCCCAGCGAACCATTCGCCGCATTGGCCTTTAAGATCGCAACAGATCCTTATGTGGGTCGTTTGGCATTCTTTAGGGTTTATTCCGGTTCACTGGATGCGGGTTCTTATGTATTGAATTCTCGCTCTGATAAAAAGGAAAGAATTTCCCGGCTTTATCAGATGCACTCCAATAAGCAAAATCCGGTAGACAGAGTGCAAGCCGGTGATATCGCTGCGGCGGTTGGTTTTAAGGATATTAAGACCGGAGATACGCTTTGTGATGTGGATAAGCCGATCGTGCTAGAAAGCATGACTTTCCCGGAGCCGGTTATCGGACTTGCAGTCGAACCGAAGACACAGAAAGATCTTGAGAAGCTGAGTATGGCTCTGGCTAAGCTTGCCGAAGAAGATCCCACTTTCCGGGTGCGGTATGACGAAGATACCAATCAGACGATTATCAGTGGAATGGGTGAGTTGCACCTGGAAATCATCATAGACCGTCTGCGGCGTGAATTTAAAGTTGAATGTAACCAGGGAGCTCCCCAGGTAAACTATAAAGAAGCACTCGTAAAGACAGTCAGTCATCGCGAAAGACTGAAAAAGCAGACCGGTGGTTCAGGTCTCTTTGCGGATATGGAGTTTGAATTGGGTCCGGCCGATGAAGAATTTTTAGAATCGGATGAGTATAAGAGCGGTAAGAAAAAACTGCAGTTCGTAAATAATATAGTAGGTGGATCCATTCCAAAGGAATATATGCCCTCTATCAGCAAAGGCTTTGAAGCCATGATGGAGAATGGAATTCTTGCCGGATACGCTATCGATAGTATGAAAGTGAGGGTTTATGATGGATCTACCCACCCGGTCGATTCCAAGCCTGTCGCTTTTGAACTCTGTGCAAAAGAAGGTTTCAGAGCTGCGGCAAGTAAAACCGATCCGGTTCTGTTGGAACCAATGATGAAATTGGAAATAACCACACCAGATGAATACACTGGTTCGGTGATCGGAGATCTGAACCGTAGAAGAGGTTTGATCAAAGGTCAGGAAATAAAAAATAATGCAGTGATCATCAAGGCAGATGTGCCACTGGCCGAGATGTTTGGTTACGTGACTCAGTTACGTACGATCACTTCCGGTAGAGCTGCATCTTCCATGGAGTTTTCACATTACTCTCCTGCTCCGGCTGGTATTGCCGCAGAAGTAATCGAGAAGGCAAAGGGAGTAGTGAAGGTTTAATAATAAAAGTTTGAATATTAATAAATAGGTATGAATCAGAAAATCAGAATCAAACTCCGTTCATATGACCACAACCTGGTTGATAAATCTACGGAGAAGATTGTGAAAACGGTACGCAGCAGCGGCGCTGTTGTGACTGGACCGATTCCGCTGCCCACTGAGAAAAAAGTGTTTACCGTCTTACGGTCACCACACGTAAATAAAAAATCTCGGGAGCAGTTCCAGTTGCGTACTCACAAAAGGTTGATTGAGATTTATACACCGACTCAAAAGACTGTCGACGCACTTTCCCGTCTAGAGCTTCCGAGTGGTGTAGATATCCAGGTGAAGTTAACCTAAGTCGTTTTCCAAAAATATGATTCTGCACATAGCGGCAATAGTGTCGCTTTGTAATGACCATTGGTTTGAAGCTATAGCATTCATCACTATAAATATTTTTAAAAAGTGAACGGAATAATAGGTAAGAAAATAGGTATGACCAGTGTCTTCGACCAGGCAGGGCGGAATGTCGCCTGTACAGTGGTGGAAGCGGGTCCTTGTGTAGTGACACAGGTGAAGAGTCCTGACACAGATGGCTACAGTGCCTTGCAAATGGGGTTTGCGGAGAAAAAAGCAAAAAACACCAGTCAGGCACTCATCGGTCATTTCGATAGAGCAAATACAACGCCCAAACGTAAGTTGGTTGAATTTCGTGATTATCCAATTGAAAAAGGTCTGGGAGAGACGATTACTATCGGAGAAGTGTTTGCGGAAGGCGATAAAGTAAGCGTCATCGGCGTGTCGAAAGGTAAAGGATTTCAAGGGGTTGTGAAACGACATGGTTTCCGGGGAGTAAACGATGCTACACATGGTCAACATAACCGGCAGCGTAAACCGGGATCTATCGGTGCCGGCTCTGACCCTAGCCGGGTATGGAAAGGGATGCGAATGGCTGGTCAAATGGGTAACCGACGAGTGAAAACGCGAAATCTCAGAGTCGTCAAATTATTCCCGGAGCAAAATATCATTTTGATAAAAGGAGCGATTCCTGGCCATAATGGGTCCATGGTGATCATCGAAAAATAGAGTGAATCATGAAGCTAGACATTTTAAATATTGAAGGAAAATCAACCGGTCGCTCAGTCGAATTGCCGGAAGGGATATTTGGAGTAGAGCCGAATGAACATGCTGTTTATCTGGCCGTAAAGCAATATCATGCCAATCAGCGCCAGGGGACACACAGCTCCAAGGGAAGGAGCGAGGTAACCGGGTCAACCCGGAAAATCAAGCGGCAAAAAGGAACCGGTACTGCCAGAGCAGGAGATATTAAGAACCCTGTCTTCAGAGGTGGAGGAAGAATGTTTGGTCCAAAGCCCAAAGACTATGGCTTCAAATTGAACCGGAAGGTGAAATCACTGGCTAAGAAGTCGGTACTTTCTTCCAAAGCGGCAGGTGGAGATATCATGATCGTGGAAGATTTCACTTTTGATGTTCCAAAAACACAGGAATTTGCCACCGTTTTGCAAAACCTGGAGGTTACTGGCAGCAAAGTGCTTTTTGTTACCGCTGAGTACGATAAAGCACTCTACCTCAGTGGAAGGAATGTCAAGACGGCAAAGGTCATGGAAGTGAAAAATATCAGCACTTACGATGTCCTCAATGCCAAGAAGCTGATCCTGTCGGAAAGTAGTATTGAGCAAATAAATAATTTACTGACTAACGCAGAATAAACTAAGACATGTCTAGAAATATATTGATAAAACCTATTATTTCTGAGAAAGCTGAATTGCTTTCAGACAAGTTACAGCAATACACGTTTATGGTGGATCGCAATGCAAACAAGATCGAGATCCGTAAAGCCGTAGAGAAAATGTATAACGTTTCTGTAGCTTCAGTCAATACACTGGTCATTCCCGGAAAAACCAAAAAAAGGTTTACCCGGGCAGGAGTTCAGACCGGAAGGGTCTCTCCCTATAAAAAAGCTATAATCACTTTGAGCGATGGAGAAACCATCGATTTCTTTGGGGATTTATAAACATAATTAAATTGTAAAGACAGAGTCATGGCACTGAAAAAATTCAAACCGGTCACTCCGGGTACGAGGTTTAGAGTCGGAAACACTTATAGTGAAGTGACGACCGACAAACCGGAAAAAAGTCTGCTGGCACCCATGAAAAGCACCGGTGGAAGAAATAGTACCGGTAAGATGACTGTACGCAATATCGGAGGAGGTCATAAAAGACGATACCGAATAGTTGATTTTAAAAGAGATAAGGAGGGAGTTCCGGGTACGGTAAAAACGATCGAGTATGATCCGAACCGGTCTGCTTACATCTGTCTGATCAATTACGCCGATGGTGAAAAAAGATACATCATCGCTCCGAATAAGATCAAAGTAGGTGATACAGTTCAGGCTGGAAGAGGTGTTCCGCCGAATGTTGGGAACGCCATGTATCTGGAAGATATTCCATTGGGTGCAGATATTCACGCTATAGAACTTGCTCCAGGCAAAGGAGCAGCACTTGTTCGTAGTGCTGGTACTTCGGCCACATTGATAGGGAAGGAAGGGAAGTATGTAGTTGTAAAGTTGCCTTCCGGAGAAGTAAGAAGAATATTATCTGTTTGTAAGGCGACCATTGGTAGTACTTCCAATCCCGATCACGGACTACAGGTATTTGGTAAAGCAGGAAGGAAGCGTTGGACTGGACGCCGACCGAGAGTACGCGGAGTGGCTATGAACCCGGTTGATCACCCTATGGGTGGTGGAGAAGGTAAGAGTTCCGGTGGTCACCCAAGATCACGTACGGGTGTTATGGCTAAGGGTGAAAAAACCAGAAGTGCTAAGAAAGCGTCGAGCAAACTCATTATTTCCAGAAGAAAAAGTAAAAATAAATAGCAATGGCTAGATCGATAAAGAAAGGCCCATATGTTCACTATTCTCTGTTGGAAAAGATAGAGAAGTCAAAAGAAAGCGGGAAGAAAAGTGTGATCAAGACCTGGTCAAGATCATCTATGATAATACCGGACATGGTGGGTGAAACCATTGCAGTACACAATGGAAAGACCTTCGTACCAGTGTTTATTACAGAAAACATGGTAGGCCACAAACTGGGTGAATTTTCACCTACCCGGAATTTCCGTGGCCATGCAGGTAACAGAAAGAAATAGTAATTAAATAATTAAATAAAAAACAGAAAGCTCATGGAAGCTGTGGCTAAACTTCGAAACTGTCCGATGTCGGCAAGAAAGATGAGAATGGTGGCCGATATAGTTCGGGGTAAGAAGGTAGACGAGGCACTAAATCTCTTAAAGTTTACCAAGAGGGAAGCTGCCGGTTGGATGGAAAAACTTTTACTGTCTGCCATCGCAAATTGGGAATACAAGCAGAACATGGCTGCGAATGCCGATGATCATGATTTGTTTATAAAAACCATTTTGGTGAATGAGGCCGGCATGCTGAAACGATTTCGTCCGGCACCACACGGTCGTGCCCACAGAATCCGCAAGCGCTCAAACCACGTCACCCTGGTTGTGGAAAATAAAGTACCCCTGGAGGTAGATTTAGTCACTTACGAAGACGAAGAAGAATAGTCTCTTAATATAAAAAAACATTATGGGTCAGAAAACGAATCCTATTGGCAATAGACTCGGCATCATCAAAGGCTGGGAATCAAACTGGTTTGGAGGCAACGACTTTGCAGACAAAGTTGTTGAGGACGAGCGAATCCGGGAGTATTTGAATGCCCGGGTACAGAAAGGGGGAATCGCCAAAATGATTATCGAGCGTACATTGAAGCGTATTACGGTGACTATTCATACCAGCAGGCCGGGTATCATTATCGGTAAAGGTGGTTCGGAAGTAGACCGGATCAAGGAAGAGCTTAAGAAACTGACCGGTAAGGATGTTCAGATCAATATTGTCGAGATTCGTAAACCCGAGTTGGATGCTACCATAGTAGGCGAATCCGTAGCCAAACAGATTGAGGCCAGGATAAATTATCGCCGTGCAGTGAAAATGGCTATTCAAAGTACAATGCGAGCTGGAGCTGAAGGAATCAAAGTGCGGGTAAGCGGACGACTGAATGGCGCTGAAATGGCCAGGTCAGAAGAGTTTAAGGAAGGCCGGATTCCATTGCACACTTTCCGGGCTGATATCGATTATGCCCTGGTGGAAGCACAAACCGTTTATGGTAAAATAGGGGTAAAAACCTGGATTTGCCGGGGAGAGGTACTAGGTAAGCGGGATCTGTCACCAAATGTA
>JAGQWZ010000284.1 GCA_020436835.1 Saprospiraceae bacterium
ATCTCATGAAAGAAGAGATTCTCTCTTTCAATGTCCGATCTATCCAACCAACGGCAACTAGCAGACTTAGATATTACGATCCTCCTGGTCCCTGTACCCGAGTAATTGGAATAACCATACCCGCAATAAGACTTGCCCTCCACTATGATCTGATCGCTGTATACCGCTAATACTTCAGACAGGTCAACATCATAGCTCCTGCTCCGGGCTTCCTCTTCAAAACGGGTAAGATAAATATTAAGATCGGGATAGGTAGGTTGTGGGCTGTCCTTCTCCAGCTGTTTGCAGGCGTGGAAACCCATAGAAAGGAACATCAGAAAAGCGGTAATTTTTCTAGAGTTTAACATCATCGAGAAAAGCACTGGTTAATAAAGTACTGTGAAAATAACACAATTTCTTGGTTTAATAAAAAAGTACATTCAAAACTAAAAGTTATGTGAGGTACAATGACCTGTTGCCAGTTAATCCGTTGACAAACCGACAACTGGCAACAGGCTGATCATTAAGGTTGATCACTGGAGTCTTGCTCCTATTCTGAAAATTCGGGATGAACTCATGCCTGTTCTCTTTATTAGATAATCCAAATCAAATTAAATGATGATTTAGGTGATCTTTAGGTTACCTGTTTACTGCAAAGGCGCTATTCACTACCGGCAAGCAACAGTGTGAAGCCAAGTTTCAGGCCGATCGTACCAAACTCCATTCGTTCGTTATATTCGGCATCATCATATTTGTACTGGAGGAAACTGTAGCCGGCCAGCGCGTCAAAAACAACTTTTTCGCCGATAGGTACAGCCAGACCAAGGCCTCCACCCAAGGCCAAAATATCGTTTGTGTATTTATGGTCTTCCATGACTGAATTATCGCGATAATCGGATTTACTGATGATGGATCCAAATGAACCACTTAATTCTACAAAGGGCCAGGCCCGGTTAAAGGGAACGTAATACCTGACAAATGGACCTACACTGAATAAAGTCTCGCTGTAGTCCGATGCATAGATGTCATCCGCCCCATCTTTAGTCTTGGAGTAAGCATAACTTAGATCAGCCCCCAACAGCAGATTATCAACTACAAAGAAACCCACCCGGGGCGATAAATTGATGCGTGTCATCTTGTCCGGATCGCCGGCGGTGTAGCCGTCCGAATCTTCTTTGTACTGCACGGTGGTATAACCGATGCTCATTAAGCTGGGGCCGTTCCCGATCAGGTCGATCGTAGAAGAAATACCGGCCATAACATTTCCCCGGTCAAGCTGTGCCATTACCAAACCGGCACCGGCAAACAGCATGATGACGGTCGTTAACAGTAATTTTTTCATTTGTTTAGGTTTTAAAGGTTAATCCGGCAGGTGACAAGATGATCCTAAGATGGCGTATTGCCGAATCAGCGTTGGAACGCGAACTGGGTGGTTTGCCGGTAGTGGAAATGCCGTACAAAAAGGTGAGATCTTGTTAAGTGGCAAACGGGACAGGTCTTTTCAATTGGGAATTTTATCCCCAAATCCCGAAATCGGCAATGACTTTCATCATCCAGTGTATTGACTTTTAAGTAAGCTACAGATTACAGATATGGGAATAATACCGAGCAGAAACAGAATGCATCAAATGTAATTCCTGCCAGAACTCATGTAAATGCGTACTTTGCGTTATCATCAACTTCAAATTTGCTTATTTAAATGAAAAAGTACCTGCTCTTTTTTTCGACGCTTCTTTTTTCAGCAACGCTTTTCGCGCAATCTCCTCTGGTCGGAACCTGGTCCGGTAGAAGTCTGATTGACGGACAGCAAATGGGTTTTAAATTGTACATGAAAAAAGATGGAACCTTCTCTATGGCTTACGACCTGAGCCCCAATGATCTGTCACTCAAGGGAAGCTGGGCACAAAAAGGTGACCTTCTGATCTTCAAAAGTGAAGGATTGACCTTGCAACTAAAAAAAGTACCAAAGAATAGCAAAGTCGGCAAGGAGGTTCACGTCATGGAATTTAAACGTGATTCGAAAAATCCGATAGTCGTTGGATTTGAAAACCAGGCAGGGTGGGCGTTTCCCGAAGGTCAGGTGGGGTGGTCATTCTTTGGGTGGGATAAAAAAATGCATTCAGTAGTGATCAATCATGAAGAGCAGTATTGATGATAGAATTCTTATTCTAAAGCTGACCTTCGAGCCTGCATCCACCACACGGCAATCGCCATACTAAAAGCAAAAGCTTCTACTACCTTTACGATCGCCTCCTGCGCTGCATGCGTGGCGTGAATTGAATCCGTATATCCATCCAAAAGAAAGAGACCACAAAAAAAGGGCTGAGAGTCATCCAAATAGCCCCGAAACTGACTACCGATCAGCAATAAAATGGTCAGGAACAGCATACCATTCAAATTATGGCCATGTTGTCCCCAAAC
>JAGQWZ010000285.1 GCA_020436835.1 Saprospiraceae bacterium
AAATGTTTTGGCAGAAAATAGATAATAAGCAGCCGGCTATATTTTTTGCACATCTACTTCCACTTTAAGGTCATGCCCTCCACTGCTGTATACGATCCCTTTTAAGGGAACAACATCCTTAAAATCTCTTCCGGTAGCCACCCGGATGTGTTGCTGATCGACCAGCATATTATTGGTTGGATCAAATTCAATCCAGCCCCAATCGGGAACGTATATCGCAATCCATGCATGCGAAGCATCTGCTCCCTTTAGTTTCTTTTTTCCCGGTGGTGGAATTGTTTCGATATAACCGCTCACATATCTGGCAGCGAGGCCAATTGAGCGCAGGCAACCAATCGAAAAATGGGCGAAATCCTGACACACCCCAATTCGATCTTTAAATAGCTCTTCCATTGGTGTGGAAATATCAGTATAACCACTCCTATATTTGAAATCCCGGTGAATCTTCGAATTAAACTCAGACATCGCCAGGAGAATCGGTTTACCCGGCTGGAAAATCTCTTTAATATATTCCTGCATACCGGGGATCTCATAGACTAATGTCGATTCCAGACAAAACTGCCGGACATCATTTGTCGCCTCTGTGGTACTCAAGAATCTGACTACCTCCTGCCAGTCTTTTGTAGATTCAGGTGAAATTTTCTGCCAGGGGGGACTATTGATCTCTACTTCGCTCCGGGAAATAACGGAAAGCTTCTTATGAGCCATCTCCAGGGAAAAATACGCGTAATTGTTTTCGAAGAAGTCCATCCGTTCCTCTATGACTTCCGGCGTGGGCGAAATAATATACTGGTGTCTTACTAACTGTTGAAAATTGGTATTCAGAGGTTTCTGATAAACAATGTTGTGGCCTGCCGAAGCGGCATTATCATATTCATAAACGGTCTTGTGCTCTACCCGGTACATCATAATTCGGGCAGCTTTGAACTCATAAATGCATACTTGTCCCTCGCATGAGTGAAGTACGTCTGATAAATCACGTCGGACACCTCAGACAAATTTCTTATAATTTTCTCAAGCAGATCTTTTAGCTCTTTTCGATGCCCCCGGGTAATCCCCTGCAACCGTTCCACCTCAGATAATCGGATCATGGTAGAAATTTCCAGGAGCTTTTTCTGAGCCTCATTCATTTTATTATCCCGGTCACCTTTGCTGATCCGGTTCAGATATTCATCACAATGATTTATTTGATAAATCAGAGACTTCGGATTTAATTCCTCTTTGACCAAAAGCTCGAGTACACCATCAATTTCAATCCGGGAACGGTACTTATACCGGTAGGAGACCAGGCTTTCCTGCGTCATTAGAATTGTCTCTAACAAATGTCTTTCAATTTCCGGTGGATGCTTCACAGTGAGCAGATGTAATACATGCGCGCTATTGATCGATGACTCGATAAACCTTCCAATATTGACCAATCGCCAGGTAACTTCCCTGGACATGGTATCTATGTTCAGTCCAACAAAGGCCATCAATTTTATAATCAGCCGATCCAACACCGCATGGATCAACCCAAGTTCCTGACCGGCTCTTAGTAATTCTTCGATCTCTCCGGATATGCTGTCAAGTATTCTCCAAATGTCGAGGCTTAAGCGGTCCCGGACTTTGTAACCATTTCTGACAAAAGACTGGAGGGTATTTCCCAGGGAGCCGGGTTTATGATAGTTGGAAATTAATTCAACTAGCTCCTTAGCCGGTTCAACACTCACTTTTTGATTGTAAAATCCGGGATAACTTTTGGTCAGATCGGTAAGTCCCTTGAGAATTTCCAGCATAGAGTGATCTCTCCACGGCTCGTCGCTATCTTCTTCATAATACTGTCTCAGCACAATACGGAGATACCTGGCCAGATTAATTGACCTTTCCAGGTACCGGCCCAGCCAGTATAAATTTTCCCCGGTACTACTAGGAATAAAAGTCTGGGATTTTTTTAATTGCTTAATTTCCGGTGGTTTGACTTTGGGCATTAGACTAGTCCCGGTGATCCAGGTATCTTTGCTGATTCCCCCACTTTGGTTGGTCAATAAAAATATTCCTTTTTCCGGGGCACTGCGTGAGAGCCCACCCTGCATTATTTCATAGGTATTGTTGACATTGTCTGCCACAGCATAGCTACGCAGCACCGTATTCCTCGCCTCCATCTTCCCATGGATGAGGGATGGTGAGGTGGAGAATTCCACAATTTCCTGCCCGACATATAAGAACGGTTTGGCTTCTATTTTTCTCCTCCACAGTTGCACATCTTCTTCCCCCATTGACGGCCCCAGCACTGCCTTTTCAGACTGAGTTTGGTAAATCGGGCGAATTACCAGATTTCGGATGTTTTCCATTACAAACCGGCGTTCCGGTTCCTGACCGCACCACCAGGTCGCAACGGAGGGCAAGATCAAATCTTCACCCAGCAGATGCTGACATAAACCCGGCAGGAAAGCCATCAATCCGGGATTTTCCAGGATCCGACTCCCCAGTGTACTTATCAGTAAAACCTTATTTTGCCGCACCACTTCGGTCAAACCCACCACCCCCAACTGTGAGTCTTCTCTAAATTCCAGCGGATCACAAAAGACATCATCTACCCTGCGTACAATTACATCTACTTTCTCCAGTCCTCCGATCGTTTTTAGCCAGATATATCCATCCCGAACGGTCAGATCTTCTCCCGTCACCAGTGTAAAGCCCAGGGTCGAAGCGAGGTAAGCATGTTCGAAGTAGGTCTCGTTGCTTGGCCCGGGGGTAAGAAGTACGATTCGGGGATCATCCTGGTTTTGCCTTGACAACCGGATCAGGGTATTTCGGAAAGTCTGAAAATAGGTG
>JAGQWZ010000286.1 GCA_020436835.1 Saprospiraceae bacterium
TCAGTGGTCAGTGGTCAGTGGTCAGTATTCAGTATTCAGTAATCAGTGGTCAGTGGACAGTAACAATTTTCCGATTCAACAACATATTGCTCCTAACTATCCTGATATCCCAATATACGTAGCATGGTATCGACATCCTGTTCTTCCCGGTACACATATTCTTCGAAATTGCCTTTGCTATCTTGTTTTACCACAATATGTTTGGGAGAAGGAATAAGGCAATGTTTAATTCCTCCGTATCCACTGATGGCGTCCTGATAGGCCCCGGTATGGAAAAATCCAATATACAAAGGTTGTTTGTCACCCGGCATACTTTTCGGTAAATAGATCTCCTGATTCAGGTCTTCTGAATTATAATAATCGGAATGGTCACAACTGAGGCCACCAATATTGACCCGGGTATATTCGTGCCCCCATTTATTAATCGGCAGCAGGATAAATCTCTCGAAAATACTCCAACTATCGGGAATGGTATTCATCAAACTATTGTCGATCATATACCATATTTCACTGTCATTCTGTTGTTTTTGCTCTAATACACTGAAAATGACTGCACCACTCTCACCCACGGTGTACTTACCAAACTCGGTAAAAATATCCGGATGTTCGATGCCTTCCTGATCACAGACTTCTTTAATATTCCGTACGATTTCTTTGATCATGTAGTCATAATCAAAATCGAAAGATAAATTGTTGCGAATAGGCATACCACCACCCAGATTTATGGCCCGGAGGGAAGGACAGATCTTTTTTAATTGAGCGTATAGTTGCAGGGCTTTCTTAAATTCTCCCCAATAGTAAATCGTATCCTTAATACCTGAGTCTACGAAAAAATGCAGCATTTTTAGTTCTACATTTTTTTTCCGTTTTATTTTTTCTTTGTAAAAGTCAATTATTTCAGAGGGACGGATACCCAACCGGCTGGTATAATAGGAAGAAGAGGATTCTTCATTAATAGCCATACGGATCCCGATTTTCAACGGTTTCTTGGTCAATTTAAGAATGCGGTC
This sequence comes from Saprospiraceae bacterium, assembly GCA_020436835.1. Lineage (GTDB taxonomy): Bacteria > Bacteroidota > Bacteroidia > Chitinophagales > Saprospiraceae > JABDMH01. Next base: position 1,011 of record JAGQWZ010000286.1, read on the forward strand.
TAATTCTTCCTTGCTATCCAGTACCGGAATGGAATTATAAAATCCCAATTCCTTTAGCTTAATAATCTTTCTTAAATAATCATCTGTCTTATATCCGTTGTGAACGAGGATGATGTTCTGTTCGATGTATTTCGATTCCCATAGTTTTAGGATCAAATCGATATCAAAAGAAGATGATGTTTCCAAATGTACACCCTGCCTTAGCGCTTCTTTGATCACATGTGAAAAATGACAACATTTGGTACAGTAGCAGTAATAATATTTGCCCTGATAAGAGTTGGCTCTTATGGCGCGGTTAAAAAGGTTTTTTGCTTTTTTTATTTGGAATCCTATTTTTGGAAGGTAGGTAAGGCGAAATGGCGTACCGTATTTTTCGATAAGATATTTGACGGATAGACCATTGAAGTGTAACCAATTATCTCTTAGATCAAAACCCTCCTGAGGAAAATAATAAGTTTGATCAATCAGATCAAAGTAGCTATTAATCATAATTCTCTGACATAGTTGGTTGATTCTCAAATATTGACAATCAAAATACTGTTTTTGCGGTTGCGAATTTAGTACAATCATGTAAACTGTGCGATAAAAATTTAATATAGTGAGAGATTGTAATCTCTTACTTTTGGACGTACTAAGAAGCCGATATGAGATAGACAGCAGGTGATCCCGGATCTTCCGGGGAGGAACTGAACTTTTTTCTAAGCCCAAACGTTAATTGCGCCAACTTGATGATATGCCTACAGAAGATTACCGGGTTTTCAGACCAGGACATTTTGAACCTTTTGAACACTGGTACCCCAAAGCCCTCAATGCTACCATACATCCTCTCGTTAATTTTTTCCTTCACCTCCAGAAGGAGCGCATTGCCCAGAGATATTGCCACCTTCACCCAAGAGTCTCCCAAAATTATCTCATGCAACTCCTGGAATACCGTCCGAAGTACTTCTTGTGGGCGGGTGCAGACCTCATGCATGTAACCAGTGAACATGGCAATCGTCATATGTTGGTGATTGAGAACAACTCATGTCCATCAGGACAGAAGTCCATGCCTTTGGCCGATGAACACCAGGAAGAAGGAGGTTATCGCTTACTGATGGAACGGACGATCAGACCTTACCTGCAAAGTAGAAAGCAGGTAATCGATGGTGCACTGGGTGTGGTATTTGATAAGAATCCAATGGAAGCCTCCGGCTATGCCGCATCGATGGCCAATACTTTCGGTGAGCCGGTGTACTACGCCAGCTACCACGCATCCGATCAATCAAGGGTGAAATTTGAAGATGGAATTTGCATGATCAGAACCGGCCGTAACAAATGGAAGCCAATGCGCATGATCTTCCGGTATCTCACTCAGCAGCCCTGGAACCGGTTGCCGGTCTCGACTCAGACACACGTTATCAATCCGGTTATTGCTTGCCTGGCCGGGGGCAGGAATAAAATGCTCGCAGCCAAAGCCTACGATATGTATAATGCCGAATTGGCCAACCATGGTTTAGAGATTATTACACCAATGACTATTTGGGATGTCAGTAAGGCGGAGATACCCCTTTGGGTGAGGAAATGGGGAGGACATGCAGTAATAAAGAATCCGTATTCAAATGCCGGTCAAGGGGTCTGGACCATCATGAATGAGAAAGAACTGAATGATTTTATGCAACTTGACCACCGTTATGGACGCTTCATCATTCAAAGTCTGATTGGTAATTATTCCTGGAGTTCGATTAGTGAGAAGGGTAAATTCTATCATGTCGGAACAGTGCCAAATGACAAGGGTAAAACCTATGTGGCGGATATCCGTATGATGGTCAGTGCCACAAACCGGGGCATTCGACCGCTCAGTGTTTACGCCAGAAGGGCTAAATCACCCCTGGTAGACCAGGTGGAAGCCGGCCAGGGGAGCTGGGAAATGCTGGGCACGAATCTTTCATCCCTGGATGAGAACGGGCAATGGCAGACCGATACCAACCGTTTGATACTGACCGATCGAAGAGATTTCAATCGACTGGGATTAGGATTGGATGATCTCATTGAAGGCTATATTCAAACGGTGTTAAGTACTATTGCGATCGATAAAATGGCCCAAAATCTGATGAACAGTCAGGGGCGTCTAAAAACCAGATTGTTCAAATCTTTGGATGATGACCAGGTACTGATCAATGAAATTCTGAACTAGATGAGATACCGGGTACTTATACTCATCGATCATACCTCACATAATATTACCAATTCTGTCTATCAGCTTGCCAGAATGTTTTCACGGCATGAAAAAGTGGACAAGGTTTTCGTTGCCAGTCGTGCTAATCCTGCAAATATTGATTTTTTTGATAATCTGGATGCAAGTGCTATTTCGGTGGTTCCTGTGGATCCAAATTTTGCGTATGACCAGTCCGGTAATCAATTTATGCAGAACGGTCCTCGCCTAAGCTTGTCTGACATTGATCTCCTGATTATGAGATTGCCGCATCCAATTTCAATGGAGTTTTTCAACTACCTCGAAAGTAATTTTCCCACCGACAGCATCATCAACCGGCCCATGGGCATCTTGCGAACAGGCAGTAAGCAATTTCTCCTTGAGCTGAAGGAGCTGTGCCCCCCGATCCGATGGTGCCGGACTTACCAGGAAATCCTTGACTTCCACCGGCAGTATAATCTGATCCTCAAACCACTCAGAAACTATGGTGGTAAAGGAATTCTGCGCATTTATAATAATGAAGTAGAGGATCGTAATGGGCGCATCGGTCCTTTAAATGAGGTGCAGAATTATCTGAAAGACTTGAGGGGAGATGGTTATCTTGCTATGCAATATATGGAGAACGTTCATCAGGGTGATAAACGGATCGTTGTGGTCAACGGCAAAATTGTCGGTGCAGCGCTTCGAAAGCCTGCTCCCGGTTCCTGGCTTTGCAATGTGAGTCAGGGTGGGCATGCCGAAGCAGCCGTGGCAGATGCACGGGAAGAGGAAATCGCTGCGGAAATTCATCGAACTGTGGGTCCCATGGGAATCGGGATATTTGGGATGGATACACTCGTCAATGAAAATGAGGAAAGAGTACTTTCCGAGATCAATACATTAAGTGTCGGAGGATTTGGCCCGATGGAGATCCAACACCAGAAGCCGATCACTTCTGTAGTAGCCGATGAACTGATAAATTATTTCGAACACACAAGAAAATGAATCTAGTAGGTGGTAAAGCGATTTCCATTGTCAATAAATTGCAATTGGAATCAGTCCCGGCCGGAACGCAGAGACGGTTTGGAGTTCATCTCGTTTCAGATGGTCTCGGAATGCCCATCTATGTGCCGGTGATTGTTGCGCGGGGTGAAATGGATGGTCCGGTTGTAGCAGTTACTGCAGCCGTTCATGGTAATGAACTGAATGGAATCCCGGTGGTGCAGCGTCTTTTCAGAGAGTTGGAAAAAGAGCAACTCAGGGGGATGGTTATTGGGATCCCGGTAGTGAATGTTCCCGGCCTGCAATTAATGCAGCGCAAATTCAATGATGATGAAGATCTCAACCGCATTATGCCTGGCAAGCCGAAGGGAAACAATAGTGAAGTTTATGCCTACCGCTTGCTATACCGGGTACTGCATGACGCAGATTATCTTCTGGATCTACATACTGCCAGTTTTGGCCGGGTAAATTCATATTATATCCGCGCAAATTTGCACGAACGAGAAAATGCCCGGTTGGCCCAACTTCAAAATGCCCAGATTATCCTTGACAGTCCGGCGCCGGATAGTACTCTGCGGGGCTATTTTAACAGTAAGGGAGCCAGAGCCGTTACCCTGGAGGTAGGCGATCCAAACAGATTTCAGAAGGGATTGATACGTTCTGGTCTTACCGGTATTTTTAATACACTCATCGACCTCAAGATGATCAATGGAGAGATTGAGCATCCGGAAAAAACCCCGGTCATTTGTTCGCACTCCTTCTGGCAGTATACCGATGAAGGTGGCTTTCTGGAGGTAATTCCTCAGGTCACTGATATGGTGTCTCAGGGGCAGGTAATTGCCATTCTTCGTAACATCTTCGGAGACGTTTTAAAGGAATACAAGGCGCAGGAAAGCGGAGTGATCATCGGAAAAAGTAACCACCCGGTGGCTCAGACAGGGAGTCGTATTATCCACCTGGGCATTGTGTCACGATGACGATCGTTGCTTCGATGGGTTGAAGAGATCAACTTTTCCGGTCCAGACTTAATACCGGCAGGTCTGAATGGTTCGCCAGCATTTCGACATTACTTCCCGAAAAGATTCTTTTCAATAAATGTCGTTCATAATTGGAAATGACTATCAAATCGACATTTAATTGCTCGCTAAATTTTCTGATACCGGTTTCTACGGTGAAATTTCTCAGAAAATGGGTTTCAACTTCATATGCATCAGCCATTTCCTTAAATTCTTGTTGCCTTTCCTCGATCAGTATTCGGGGTTGCGTAAACCAGCCAGGAGTATCTATGGTGAGTAGATGAATTTTCTTAAGATTGAATTGCCTGATAAACGACAAGAAGTTGGCAAAAGCCTCCTGATCTGAAATACCCAGGTTGGTAGCAAATAAAACAGTCTCAAAATTAATTTGTGGCAGTGGTTCTTTGAGAATAAGGAGATTGGCATGTACTTTCCGGATCACTTTCTGGGTATTTGATCCGATAAAATACTCCTGTTTTCCACTGGCTCCATGACTTCCCATTACGATCAGGTCAAATTTTTCTCTAGCAACTAAAGAATCAATATTGTCGATAAAGTGACCTGAATTTATAAGTGACTCACAACTGACTTTCTGAGCTGAACATTTTTTTTCGACCTCCTGCATCATCATTGCCGATTTATTGCCGGTGTATTCTTCATTTACCTTGTAAGCACTTTTTTTCAATCTGGCATCAGGCTCTGAACTACAGTGATAAAGTAGAATGCTACTTCCGGTAATCTTGGCAATTTTAATAGCTGCATCCACCGCGATGGAGGCCTGAGGGCTAAAGTCAGTTGGAACCAATATTTTTTTCATTCTATTTATTTCGTGCAGCTGTCAGCGGCTATATTGATCGATGGCAAATTACAAATTTAATTTTCGTAGTTAAATTCTAAGCTTGCAGACATCTAAAATCAGCTGAAAGGGTGATTTTTGACATGACTCCAGTCACGGAAAAACCTGAGTCTGATCATAGCACTTTAGTCCTTTTTATACTATTATTGTAGGAAAGGTCTGATATGTTAGGTGAGTTAAACGGTACTCAAATTAACGAAGTTCTTAAACAGAATGTCATCGGACATCTGGGTTGCAGTGATTTGGGAGAAACGTATGTAGTACCGGTCACCTATGCCTATGATGGTGATTCCATAATATGTCATTCGGCACCGGGTAAAAAAATAGACATGATGAGAAGCAATCCGCGGGTCTGTTTTCAGGTAAATGAGATGAGAGATATGGGAAACTGGAAAAGTGTGATTGCCTGGGGACGTTTTGAAGAGCTCGCCGGTGACGAGGCAAAGCGCGCTATCCGTTTTTTCGTAGATCGACTTGCTCCATTAATGCCAAGTGAGACCAGTCATCCGACGCATGGATTTAATCCGGAAAAGTTTAATCCTCAGGAGATGAAGTGGATCGTCTTTAAAATACGTTTGGGAAAGAAGACGGGCAGATATGAGCAGAGGTAATCTCAATGACTCTCAAATAAAAGTCAATCAATTTCCACTTTTAGCTGGGTAGCATGGCGGTTGACGTATACTTTTACCAACTCAATCCAGAATACTGCTAAGGCACCGATTAAAAGACAATATAATATCAGGCTGAAATTAATACTGTCGAATTGAAACAAAGCCTTCAAGCCACCCACATAAATAGAACCGAGCCAAACAATCACGGTAATTAACAGGATAATCGGAATAAGGGGGTTTTTATATTTAATAGTCTGAAAAATAGATTTATCAAATGAACGGTTGGTGAGGGTCAGAAAAATATTGGCAAAAATCAAAGTGGTAAAGGCCAGGGTTCGTACCGTATTTTCCGAATGACCTTGATGTACGCTCCATTGATAAATCAGTAGTATGGCCAGGGTGATGAACATACCCTGAAATATACTGATGGATAATTCTCTCCAGGAGAATAAAGTCTCTGCCGGTTTCCTGGGTTTTTGTGTCATGATGTGCGATTCTACCGGCTCATTTTCATAGATGATGGAGCAAGTAGGTCCCATAATCAGCTCCAGAAAAATGACATGTATGGGACTGAAGATATTCGGATATTTCCAGCCAAGCAGGAGTGGAAGCGTGACCACCATGATGATAGGAATGTGGATACTGATGATATAGCGAAAGGCTTTTTTGAGATTATAATAGATTTTACGCCCGGCCTCGATAGCCTCAACCATATGCTCGAGATTGTCGTCAACTAAAATTATGTCTGCGGCCTGACGAGCTATTTCCGTCCCTTTCTTTCCCATGGCGATTCCAATCTCAGCTGCTTTCAGGGCGGGTCCATCGTTCACACCGTCACCGGTCATCGCTACGACCTCCCCCAACTGTTTCAGGGCATTGATCACTTTCAATTTTGCTTCCGGAAACATCCGGGCGAAAATTTGAGTGGATCCTACAGCGTCACTCACTTCCTGATCGGTCATCTGCATGACCTGGTGTCCCGAATAGATTTTCTGTCCTTCTCCCAGCCCCGTCTGCCGGGCAATTGCCATGGCAGTTTCCGGATAGTCACCGGTTATCATTTTTATTTTAATGCCAGCTTGTTTGAATTGATTGAAAACCCTCGAAATGTTATCCTTGGGTGGGTCTGATAGGGCGATTAATCCACTAAATTCCCAGACAAAATCTTCCTGTTTCTCCGGAAAAGGATCAGAAGGGCTGATTGCATGGGCAGTACCTAAGATACGCATTCCCGCACCGGCCAGTTGTGCTACAACCATTTCGAGTTGCCGGATCTGGTCATCCGGTACCTGGCATACCTTTACGATTTTCTCCCAGCCTCCCTTACAGGCTACGATTGTTTCGTTATTGTTGTACCGGTACACATGTGTCATCATGGGAGGCCGTCCGGCCAGAGGATATTCGTGGTACATGTTGACGAAGGGACGAATATCATCGGATACCTGGTTCTCATAGGCCTCGTGGATGGCAATTTCCATGGGATCAAAAGGCTGAACTTCGCTGGCCAGCATTGCATCAAGCAGAACCTGGCTACTTGCTTCGTCCCGACAGAGATCTAAATCGAGAAGAGTCGATGTCTGGTGTACGTAGATTTTCTCGACTTTCATTTTGTTCTCGGTGATCGTACCGGTTTTATCCAGACAGATGACGCTGGCAGCACCCAGACTCTCAACCGTCTGAGGTTGCTTGGTCAGCACTTGTTTTTTTATCAGTCGCCAGGCCCCAAGCGCCATAAAAGTGCTGAATGCAACCGGAATCTCTTCCGGCAGGGCGCTCATCGCCAGGGTCAATCCATGCAACAGGCTTTGATATAGGGCTCCACTGGAGATGTAATTAATCAACCAGACGATGACAAATGCCACTAATCCAAACAGCGCCATACTTTTCACAAATCGGTCGATCTGCCGCTGTAACTGAGTTTTGGCTTTCTTTATTTGTTGCATCGAGATCCCCAGCTTTCCTACCCGGGTTTTATCCCCAATTGCAGATACTTTTGCTAAAGCATATCCGGACACAACCTGGGTTCCTAGTGAAATTTGATTATCGGTTTCAGGGTTTTTAATTACCGGATAAGCTTCACCCGTTAAAATGGATTCATTGACACTGAAATCGTGACACTTCAAAGTTTCCGCATCCGATGGAATCAGATCTCCTTCTTCGACAATGATAAGATCAGCCATAACGAGGTCCTCTTGTCTTACCTCGGTTTGTTGTCCATCCCGAATGACCTTTGCTCTGGCCTGACTAAGTACATGCAGCGCCTTGGTTGCGTTCTTACTTCGTACGGTTTGGTAGATGGATATTCCTGAAACCAGGATTAAGGCGACAACCATGATCATGCCTTCTGTCCATTCTCCCAGGATCAGATAAATCCCACAGGCAACGAGTAAAAGGATAAACATCGGTTCGGTTACAACCTCCACGATCAGCCGGACGAGAAAAGGGGACTTATCCTCGGTAAATGAGTTCCTGCCATGTCTTTTTCGGGATTCCGCAATTTCTTGCCGGGAAAGTCCATCGTAGTCTTTAAAAATACCGGTGTTATATTCAGACATCATACCAGGTCGCAGATAGGTAGTTTAAATTTATTTATTTCTTCGAGTCGGAGGGTGGTATGCAGGACAGGACTGATCAAAATTTAACAGTTTGCAATATAGTACTCTATTCGAGCCGAAAATCTGAGCTAGGACATTTCTCACTGTGATAAAAATCACAATATAGAAGGGAACTAGCTTGTAAATTGACCATATTTTAAGCTGAAAGTATATGGCAACTGTACTCAGTCCCGGAAAAATGCTAAATGTTCAGTTTCCTCATATAAATCAAGCAAGTTTACGATCGGAGATTCTGAACAAGTCTGATTTTTTTACAGCAAAGAAAGGTGAGTTAATTCTCAATTTTAATCAGGTGATTTCGTCAGTTCCGCTGGTGTTAAGTGGATCAATAAAGATCCTGCGCAATGATACCGGGGGTCGCGAAATTCTACTATACTATGTAAGACCCGGTGAATGTTGTGCAATGACACTTTCCTCCGGGTTAAAAGAGGAGGCAAGCCTGATCCGGGCTATTGCCCAGACAGATGTGCAGATGCTCCTTCTTCCCGTTCGCTTCTTGCCGGATTTTAGTAAAAACTATCCCGCCTGGAATGACTTTGTGTTGCACACCTTTACTCAGCGTTTCGACGAGATCATAGAATTAGTCGATGACTTGTCCTTTCATCATGTTGACCATCGACTGCTAAAATATTTAAAAGAGAAATCAGAGCTGTTAGAGACTCCCGTTTTATCAATTTCCCATCTGGAAATTGCATCGGAAATTAATACCTCTCGTGAAGTGGTATCCAGGTTGCTAAAGAAGATGGAAAAGGAGGGGATCCTGGAATTGGCTAGAGAACGAATTGTGCTCAAACTGGATTGAGCAGGATGCCGGGTATATTCAGCATTTTATTCTTCCAATTTGGTGAGAATTATGACCAAATGTGACTAATGTCACTTAATGTTTGTTGCGGGCGGTGTATTTTTCACCTATGAAAGATAAACCGGTTTGGGTGCGGTTAATCCTGGTTTGCCTGCTATGTTTTATGCTGGTCTATCTCCTGGTATTGATGATAAAACTACTTTCTTGAAATAAAAACCTTTAGTTATGAAAAAGAATATGTCGAATTTAGATCGGACGATCCGTATTATCTTGGCTGCCATCTTTGCTTATCTTTACTTCAGTGGCACATTGAGTGGTACCCTGGGTCTGGTACTTGTCATTCTGGGTGTTGTTTTTGTTCTTACTTCTCTGGTTTCTTTTTGTCCACTGTACACCATTTTCGGTATTTCCACCTGCCCGGCTAAACAAAAGTCATAGACGGGTATGTTCCGGAATAAAAACTAAAAAGCTGCATGAATTATACCATGCAGCTTTCTTATAGGGACGATTAACTTGTTAGTATACAATAGGTTATTTTCCGATCTTTTCTTCGAGCTTCCTAAGCCGGTCCTCAATCAGATCAAGCTTTCGGATGATAATAATGTGCGTCTTCTTTGCATCGATTCCAACCGGGCTGTCCTCACTTTTTATTTCATTCCCGATTTCCTCAAAGATCGAAGGGTCGATTTCA
>JAGQWZ010000287.1 GCA_020436835.1 Saprospiraceae bacterium
AGGGGTGACACAGAATGCCAGGCGTCCGATGTCCGATGCCCGGTGCATCGGGTGGTCAGTGGTCAGGATTCAGTGGACAGCGATTTTTTCGCTGCATCGTGGAAGATCCAATGGTCCGATTATCTTGCATGAGATAAAATGGAACCCTGTAGGGGTGGAATTTTTGTAGCAATGGATTGGCTAACCTCATCAAACCCCGTAGGGGTGACACAGAATGCCAGGTGTCCGATGTCCGATGCCCGGTACATTGAGTAGTCTGTGGTCAGGATTCAGAGGACAGCGATTCTTTCGTTGAACAAGATGTGAAAGCAAGGAAGTGTGGTTTGGAGGGCGCTGATGCAATTCAAACCCCAGTGGGGTTTAATTCCTGTAACTCCGGATGAAGCGCAGCGTAATCCGGGGGGAGAAACTTGCCAGGCTGGTACACCTGGCACTATTGGTACCTATGGTACTCACTTTCCCGCTGACCACTGGATACTGACTACTGACCACTAATAAGTCTACATCCCAACAGTATTAACAACATCACTCGGTTTATAACCGATTCGATGGGCAATGACCTTAAGACTATCACCAGCGGGAGAATCGATCGGGTCGGTGTAGATCGCCCAGCTTGTTGGCCAACCGCTAGCTTCTTTAATCTTGTAGCCAATGGAAGCACCATCTGTTTCACAAATAATCGTCATTTTGTTATTCCCAATCCAGATTCCCGGCTCTTGCGTAACCGGCTGTTCGCTGGCACCATTCCAGAGTTGTTTGATCAGCTCCGCCTCCGGGAGGTTCGGCTGGTCACCGATTGCAGCAATCCAGCGATCCATTTCATTTTCTAATTTTTCTAAAGTATTAGCATAGTCCGGATCTGTCGCAATATTATTTATTTCATAAGGATCTTTATTACAGTCAAACAATTCATTCCTGGGTTTCTCTTCACGAAACCACTGTTCCTGAATTTCATTTAATTGTCCCTTTTGGTGCAATTCCAGAAGCTCCTTCATGGTGGGAATTTGTTCGCGATAGGTAATGGGTAAATAATATCCCTGTTCGGGCCGGTAATTCCGGATATATTTAAATCGATCATTTCGTACCGCGCGAATCGCATCGGTGAACGCATCGAAACGGTCAGCGGCCGCATGAATATACGCTCGTGGCTGATCGCTTCTGAATGTGCCCAAAAATGCCTGACCGTGTAAATAAGCCGGTGGTTGAATTCCTGCGAGTGAAAAAATAGTCGGAGCAAAATCGATGAAGCTCAATAGTTGATGGTCAGCACTTCCTGCATTTTCCTTGCCGGGAAAACGAATGATCATGGGTGTATTTAATCCCGAATCGTAGATAAGACGCTTTTGTCGCGGCAATGGTCCTCCATGATCTCCATAGAAAAAGATAATGGTTTTTTCCAACAGGCCATCTTCCTCCAATTGTTTGAGGATAGCCCCGACCTGGCGATCCATTTCTGCTATGTTGTTGTATACTTTCCACATGTCACGTCTGACGGTCTCCGTTTGCGGCAGATAAGGTGGAATAGCAAAATCCAAGTCTTTCGATACGTGGACCGGAGTTTCTTCTTCGGATGTCCTTTCCATCCACGGACTCATGGCGAAGGAAGTGTCGCCTGATTGGTAATGCCGCATTTCCATTTTCCGGAACCCATAGGGCTCAAATAAGCCTGACTCATGCGTTACCGTGAAATTAAAGATCGAGAAGAAGGGTTGTCCGGGTTCCCGGTTACGCCAATGGGCAAAATTGCCGCTTTCGTCCCAGGCGGTGACCGGTGCCTTAAACTGGTAATCTTCTTTGGAGTTATTGGTGCAATAATATCCATTCATCCGCAGGACTTCGCTCATCATGCGTGCCTGGGGGGGAGGTACGGCTTCGTAGGCAGGAAGGCCGGTTACTTCGGTGTAGGAGTTGGTACGCATGTGATTGGCGCCGAAACTAGATGGATAAAGTCCGGTGGCGATGGCGGCCCGGCTGGGGGCACAAACACCTGAAGGGGAGAATAAATGAGTATAAATGATGCCTTCAGCCGCCAACCGGCTGAGGTTCGGTGTTTCAATCGTCGAGTCTCCAAATGGTGGCAAATAGGCCCCCATGTCTTCAGTCACCAACCAGAGAATGTTCGGTTTTTCCATGTGCCCAGTTTGGGTAGATGAGTCGGTTGGTACTTCAGCACAGGCGAAGAGGAGGATTATAAGGGTAATTGGAATCAATGTTTTCATGCTAGAGTCGATGATGTCTTGTAAATATAATGGTTCCGGAACAGGTCTGCGCCGCCCCGGTTATTTTACCGTACTTAACTCAGGGTGTTTTTTGATCCGGAATAAACTTATTTACCTAATATTGTATATGCCACGTAGGGAAATTCTCTTTTTTATTCTCATATTTTTTTCCTTGCCTGTCCTCAATGCTCAACTATTGATCGAAGGCAGGATATTAAGTCTCCCGGAAAAAAAGCCTATCCCTTATGCAAATATTGGAATTTTGAATGCTACGGTAGGAACTATTTCCGACTTTGATGGGACGTTTTCGATGGCCATTTCCCGTCAATATGCCCGGGATTCCGTTATTTTTTCCGCACTTGGATACGAAAAGGTTAAAATTCCCATTCGACAGTTTATGGAGAAAAATAAATTGGGAATTTATCTGAAAGAAGTAGCCTATAAACTTGCCGAAGTAGTAGTTATTGCTGACCGGGGAAAAACCAAATTAACTTTTGCCGGAAATCCTCAATTTGAAGGTAGTACCCTTTATGCTGATACCGTCAATGCAGGTTCCGCGATGGCTTTGCTAATTCACAATAAAAATCGAAGAGATAAAATAAAATTTGAATATCCGGTTTATCTACACGAAGCCGAAGTTATGATCCAGCATAATACATTTAAAGATTTCAAAGTGAGAGTGAGGATTTTAGAAGCACGGAAAAAAGACGGGAAAATAGTTCCCGGAAATGATCTGCTGGGTGAAAGTGTGGTGATGAATTCCAATATTACAGATGGGTGGTTGAGTTTTGATTTGTCTCCATATCAGCTACAGATGGAAGAAGATTTTTTCCTCGCTTTCGAATGGATTTTAGAACGAAAAGACCGGGCAAATCTCTATAATCAATACGAGACGTTCAAAAAAGAAAATCCGGATAAGGTGGCGGTAAATTACAGTATCGTGAATGGTAAAAAAGTACTTTTTGACAACTTTCAGGGCAATTTTTACTTTGGTACTTCTTTTGGAATGTCGGTAGCTGCTGCGATACTGAAAGAAAATACTTGCTACTACCGGCTGAATAGTTTCGGGCAATGGTACCCCAGCCCATCCATTCTTGCCGCCCGGGTACGAGTTGGAGAATGGGTTGATTCCAATATCAAAGTCATTCCCGAAGTTGCGGATGAGAGCCTGCCCAATGAAGTGCTGTCCTATTATTCTTTAAATACAGAGGAGAGTGCCGAAATTGGAAATACGGAAGAAATAGAATCAGGGCAAATATTTTTCAGTCAAAGAAAATCGGAGCCTTTGGAGATCTATGTCTCCCGGGATAATAACCGCCTCAGCTTTTATGCCAGGAATCATGGATTTTATCCCTATCAACTGCAACTTCGCTTTTCGAATGTCCGGAATCTGGAACCTCTCGTGACTGTGAAGGATTTTCTTGTCTATCCGGGAAGAAAACAACTCTTAAATCTGGATGTAGTTTATTCGGATGTGGAAAATTATCATTACGATCTTTCAATTAAAGAGGAAATTGGCGATCCCAGCTGGAAAGCCGAGACATTATTTCCTTACTTAACTCCGGTCTTGCAGGTCAGAAAGACAGAAAATGGGAAATTAAAAGGAACCTCCGACTCCTTTATCGTCGAAAATTCTGACTGGATTGTTGCTATGCGCAAGGGCATCGTGACATGCATGCCCCACGATAATGGAGATATGGACCGGATTGGTTCTGATCGTTCCCTGGAGATCTTACATGCGGATGGAACAGTGATGGTTTACGAGGGGGTGGACTCCTTAAGTCCCGGACTACAAACAGGCAACACTGTACTACCCGGTGATCGTCTCGGCAGGAGTTTTTCCGGTTCAATTGAGCTCTTTCTCTTTCAAATCCACCAGGGTGGTCAACTCGCCAGGGTACCTGTAACGTATTATCTGTCTCCAGGAGAAATTTTGCCCTATTCAGCTTTACCTCGGGAATTTGATGGCAATTTTGATGATTCCATTATCTGCCTGGAGATGTCTGAAGCCGAAAAGAGGAAGTGGATCCGTAAAAATAATTGATAGTGGATGCAGGACTTAGGAAAAGTTAAGAGAGTCCTTAAGTAGGAATGTATGGGGTAAAGGGCAGGAAATTGAAGTCCCGTTGGCCGGTGCTGCTCTGCGAAAGTGCTGTACATTTAAGTATGGAATTGAACCTGGTTGAAAAGTCTGGATTAATTATTGAGATTTAGCTAACCTAAATAACAATAAATCAGTAACTTAGGGAGCGTGGGAAACTGTTGTCTTAGAATGCGCTTATCTTACTGGATTATGATAGGGATGGTGATCTTTGGATTGCTCCCCCAAATTAGTCATGCTGATACAGAGTTGGACCGGCATTGGCGTAAAGTGTCTTTCCCCATATTTCGAAAACATTGTACCTCCTGCCATAATGCTGCGGACAAGAAGGGGGGACTCGATCTCGATGTCTTCTACTATGTTCCTTCGGTCATCGGAAGGGGAGAGATGTTTCAACGTTTGGTGGAAATGGTTGAGAATAATGAAATGCCACCATCCGGTAAACCACCCATGAGTCAGCAGGAGAAAGATGATCTGGTCAATCTTATCAATGGAATTCTGGCGGACGCATTAAGTAAGCCTGATCCCGGACCATCTGTAGTGCGCCGGTTAAGTAACCGGGAGTATAAATATACTATTCAGGACCTGGTAGGTATTGACTTTGATGCCATGCAATTTTTCCCCAAGGATGGTTCCGGAGGGGAAGGATTCGATAATCAGGGTAGATCTCTTTATATCACTCCACTGATCATGGAGCGATATTACATGGCAGCGGATTCGATTATTCGTTCAGCCCGGAGTGATTCCCGGGTTTGGAAGAATCTGGTGCCGGTTAAATATAGTCCTTCCGTATTTAGACGGGTGATTAGATGGATGCAAGGGCTATGGAAGGATGAAATGATCACCTGGAACAAACCGGAGAAATTGGCCAGAGACATACTGTTGCCGTTTGCGACCAAAACTTACCGGCGATTTTTATCTCAGGAAGAACAAACGGAGTTAATCGGATTTTTTAATAATATATACTTCGGAGATCTCTGGCAGGAACAGGACGGATTTAATAGTGCCATCGCTACGGCTCTGAAACGGATTTTGGTTTCACCCACTTTTTTATACCGGACAGAAATTAATGCACCAATTCATGAGCCATATGCCATCAATAACCTGGAGCTCGCCACCCGGCTTTCGTATTTTCTCTGGTCATCGATGCCGGACGACAGTCTGTTAAAAGTGGCCTACTATGAGGATCTGCATGACCCGGAGGTATTAAACCGGGAAACCCACCGGATGCTTAACGATCCAAAATTTAAGCGGTTTTCCGAGTCATTTGCCCCCCAATGGCTGGGTGTCGAAGAAAGTTTGAAGACATCAACTGCCGATAAGAAGATATTCCCGGAGTATACCGATACCGTGCGAAACGCTATGCGTACGGAGGTGATCGATTACTTTCATTATGTTTTTACGGAAAAGAAAAATCTTCTGGACCTCCTAAATAGCGATTATACGTTGCTCAATGAACCGCTGGCTGAGTACTATGGGATTGACGGAGTGGAAGGGGAAGATTTCAGACCGGTACAGGTTTCTGCCGAAGGCCGGGGAGGTATTCTTGGTATGGGCGCAATACTCACGGCTACTTCGTTGCCTAACCGGACCAGTCCGGTATTGCGAGGCCAGTGGGTACTGGAAGAAGTATTAGGCACACCGGCACCACCCCCTCCACCCGATGTGCCCCAATTGGAGGAAGTAAAGGATCCGCAAAGCGATGAACTGGATGTAAGGACGGTGCTGGAGAAGCACCGGGAGTCGCCCAACTGTGCCGGCTGTCATAATAAGATGGATCCGATTGGATTTGTGATGGAAAATTTTGATGCCGTTGGCCGGTGGCGCGATGAGTATCGTGGTTCTGCACAGATAGTACCCACAGCAGTGATGGAGAATGGAACGACCGTAGATGGCCCCATCGAGCTCAGGAATTTTTTATCCGGGGAAAAGGAAAAATTTGCCAAAAATTTTTCCCGTAAAATCATGTCCTATGCCCTTGGTCGCGGCATTAGCTTTCTGGATTCGAAAGTGATTGATGAAATGACAGAGGCACTGCTGGAAAATGACTTTGATAGTGAAAAATTAATGCTGACCATGGTGAACAGTTATCCCTTTCGCCATCGACGCAGCGATATGACTGAATTATATATAAAGAAATAAACCCGGGATTGACAATAAATTCCGGAATACCAAAAATTAATGACAATCAATGGATAAACAGATTTCCCGTCGTAATGTCTTAAGAGGAATTGGTGCGACCATAGCCCTTCCCTTTATGGAATCCCTGGTACCCAAACAATTACTGGCCAATACTCCGGTGGGAAATAGTTATCAGCGTCCCCAACGATTTGCGGCAGTGTATATGCCAAATGGTGTTCATCCGGACCGGTGGACCCCGGCTAAACTGGGAAGAGATTTTGAACTTTCCCCACTGCTACAGCCATTACACCGGGTAAAAGACAAACTGCTGATACTCGGTGGTCTGCATAATCACAATAGTGTAGGTACGGTGGAAGGACACTTCACCAAGACCGCTAACCTTCTGACCTGCATGCCGGTGGCCCGTACCGTTGGGTCGGACGTAAATAGTGGAGGTATTTCTGTAGATCAATTGATCGCAAATAACCTGGGTAAACAGACGCTATTTCCCTCCATCCAATATGGAATGGACCGTATGAGTAGTGGTGTTTGTAAAAGTACCGGGATTACCCGGTTATATGGTAGTACGATTAGCTGGCAGAGCGGTACCCAACCGTGCTCCCGCGAAATCGATCCCCGCATGGCTTTCGACCGGATGTTTCGCAGTTATGTTCCCGGCAAGAAACAGCCACAGGATGATCCTTATAAAGTAAGTGTACTGGACGTAGTCAAAAATGATGTCGAACGCCTCAACCGGCAAATGGGAATCGAGGATAAAAACAAAATGAGTGAATACCTCGATGCAGTGCGTTCCATTGAAAAGAGATTGGATAACCTGGATAGCCTGGAAGATTTTGAGGCGAATATTACCCCGGATATAAAAGATGAACTTAAATGCATGGACATCCGGATTGATGAGTGGGCAGAGTATTCGGAAGGAGTGGATGTGACCGAAAAGGCCAAATTGATGATTGATATCATGGTGCTTGCGTTTTGGAGTGATGCTTCCCGGGTAGCGACTTTTATGCTCGGAAATTCCGCCAGCAATCGTAATTATTCATTTATAGAAGGTGTACACGACTCTCATCATGCCGTATCCCATCATAAATCAGATCCGAGATTGATGGAGCAATATTTTCGTATTGGTCGCTGGCACATGGAGCAGTATGCCTATTTTCTTGAGCGTCTTAATGCAATTAAAGAAGGAGACCATACGCTGTTGGACAACAGCATGATTATGTTTGGTTCCGGCTTGAGAGATGGTATGCGACATTCACCGTTTAATCTGCCGATTCTGGTGGGAGGATCCGGTGGTGGCAAATTAAAGACAGGAGAGAATATCCAATATGCAGACCGGACTCCGTTGGCTAATCTCCATCATACTTTCCTCACCGCCATGAATATCGAAGTCGATCGTTTTGGAGACAGTACAGGTATGTTCAGTGATTTGCTGGTATAAATTTCATTTAGCTGCAGATCATTGCAAATCTAAATCCGCCATACGTTCCGCCCCAGGTCTGAAGAAAGGAGCCAGGTTACATTTTTGCTTTTTAGCATTAAGAAGAGCGTGTACAGAGTTTCGTGCCGTCATGTGATTTTTTCAGTTTCTTCAGAAAACAATTAATTATGCATCTCAATGCATCCTACCAGACTTTAAGGAGATTATTGGGAGAACTGGGAATTTTACTCCCAGTCAC